>PWFH01000220.1 GCA_003553795.1 Egibacter sp.
CCCCGGCGCTATGCTCGGAGGCGTCTCCCCCGTCGTCGACACGGAGTCGGCATGCGCGATCCGCAAGCATCCGGTGCGCGCGACGAGTGCGGCGTGGTCGCGCTCTACGCGCCGGGCGAGGACACCGCGAGGCTCGCCTACTACGCCCTCTACGCCCTGCAGCACCGTGGGCAGGAGTCCGCCGGCATCGCCGTCTCCGACGGTGAGAGCATCCTCGTCTCCAAGGAGATGGGGCTCGTCAGCCAGGTCTTCGACGAGGCGCGCCTCGCTGGGCTCTCGGGGCACCTCGCCGTTGGGCACGTGCGCTACTCCACGAGCGGCTCCTCGACGTGGGACAACGCCCAGCCGGCCTTCAAGGTCACCCCGCGCGGCACCGGGCTCGCCCTCGGCCACAACGGCAACCTCACGAACGTCGCCGAGCTTGCCGCGGCCCGTCCCGACCTCACGCGCAAGTGCTCGACGGACTCCGACCTCCTCGCGACGACGCTCGCCGCGCACGAGGGCCCGCTCGACGACGCGCTCGTCGAGGTCTGCCGCAAGGTGCGCGGCGCGTACTCCCTCGTCGTCATGGACGAGCACGCGATCCACGCTGCGCGCGACCCGCTCGGCATCCGCCCGCTCGTCATCGGCCGGCTGCCGACCGGCGGCTACGTCATCGCCTCGGAGACCGTCGCGCTCGACATCGTCGGCGCCCACCTCGTGCGCGAGGTCGGCGCCGGGGAGATCATCACCGTCGACGGCGGCGGGCTGCGCTCCCGGCGCTTCGCCGAGGCCGGTGCGGCGTTCTGCGCCTTCGAGTACGTCTACCTCGCCCGCCCCGACCACCGCGAGGGCGACCGCAGCGTCTACGGCGCGCGCCGGCGGATGGGCGAGGCACTGGCCAGCGAGGCGCCGGTCGAGGCCGACCTCGTCATCCCGGTGCCCGACTCCGGCACCGCGGCGGCCTCGGGCTACAGCGCGGCGACGGGCATCCCCTACGCCGAGGGGCTCGTGAAGAACCGCTACGTCGGGCGGACGTTCATCGAGCCCTCCCAGCTGCTGCGCCAGCTCGGCATCCGCCTCAAGCTCAACCCCCTGCGCGACGTCCTCGAGGGCCAGCGCCTCGTCGTCGTCGACGACTCGATCGTGCGCGGCAACACCTCCCGCCAGCTCGTGCGGATGCTGCGCGAGGCCGGCGCGACCGAGGTCCACCTGCGGATCACCTCCCCGCCGGTGCGCAACCCCTGCTACTACGGCATCGACATGGCCTCGCCCGCCGAGCTCATCGCCTCGGGGCTCTCGGTCGAGGAGATCCGCGACTTCGTCGGTGCGGACTCGCTGACCTACCTCTCCGAGGAGGCGCTCGTCGCCGCGAGCGGCCGGCCGCGCTCCGAGCTCTGCATGGCCTGCTTCGACGGCCGCTACCCCGTGCCGATCCCGGCCTCGCAGGCCGCGGCGGGCAAGCAGCTCGCGATCTTCAGCGAATGAGCGGCCAGCGCCCCCGGGGCGAGCACGAGGCGCCGGACGGCGCCACCTACGCCGGCGCGGGCGTCGACCTCGACGCCGCCGACGCCGCGGTCGAGGCGATCAAGCCGCATGCCGCGCGCACCCAGCGCCCGGAGGTCCTCGAGAGCCTCTCGGGCTTCGGGGCGTTCTTCGCTCTCGACCCCAAGGCCTACAAGAAGCCGCTGCTCGTCGCCGCGACCGACGGCGTCGGCACGAAGCTCGAGATCGCCCGCGCCCTCGGCCGCCACGACACCGTCGGGCGCGACCTCGTCGCGATGGTCGTCGACGACCTCGTCTGCTCGGGCGCGGAGCCGCTGTTCTTCCTCGACTACCTCGCCATCGAGGAGATCGAGCCCGAGGCGGTCTCGGAGATCGTCGCCGGCATCGCCGACGGCTGTGAGGAGGCCGGCTGCGCGCTCATCGGCGGGGAGACCGCCGCGCATCCCGGGGTGCTCACCGACGGGCGCTACGACCTCGCGGGCTTCGGCGTCGGGGTCGTCGAGCGCGACGCGGCGCTCGACGCCGACCGCGTCACCGCCGGCGCCGACATCGTCGCGCTCGCCTCCAACGGCCTGCACGCCAACGGCTACTCGCTCGCCCGGCGCATCTGCGCCGACGCCGGGCTCGACCTCGGGGCCGACCACGGCCTGCTCGTGCAGACCCTCGGCGAGGCGCTGCTGCGGCCCACCGAGATCTACGCCCCCCACTGCCTCGCGCTCATCGCCGGGGCCCGCGTGCAGGCGCTCGCCCACGTCACCGGCGGCGGCATCCCCGGCAACCTTCAGCGCTGCCTGCCCGAGGGCCTCGGCGCCGTCGTCGACGTCGGCACCTTCAGCGTCCCCGACGTCTTCCGCGTCCTCCAGCGCGCCGGTGGAGTCGACGAAGCGGAGATGTGGCGGGTCTTCAACATGGGCGCGGGGATGCTCGCCATCGTCGAGGACGCCCAGGAGGCCGTCGCGCTGCTGCGCGGGCGCGGCGTCGACGCCTGGCGCTGCGGGCAGGTCGTCGAGGGGCAGGGCGTGCGGCTCGCCGGCCTCGACCCGGCGCGCTGAGCCGCACGGGCGCTCAGCGCCCGGTGGGCCGGCGGATCCGCGACACGCCCCCGACGGCCTCGATCCGTCGGAGCGCGATCCGCTCGGCGGCGGCCAGCGTCGTGACCCCCTCGGCGTTGGCGACGCCGAAGACCTCGGCGAGGCGGCCCTCGATGCCCTCGGCGATCCGGGTCGCGCGCGCCTGGGAGTACCCGCTCGGGTGGAGCTCGTCGACGACCTGGATGACCCCGCCGGCGTTGATGACGAAGTCGGGGGCGTAGAGGATGCCGGCGTCGGCCAGGGCCTCGGCGAGCTCGGGGGCGGCGAGCTGGTTGTTCGCCGCGCCGGCGACGACCCGGCACGACAGCGACGGCAGGGTCGCCTCGGAGACCGTCGCGCTGAGGGCGTTGGGGCTCAGGACGTCGCAGTCGACCGCGACGATGTCCTCGACGCCGACGATCTCGGCGCCGTAGCGCTCGGCGCACAGCGCGGTCGCGTCCTCGTCGACGTCGGCGACGGTGAGCTTCGCGCCGTCGGCGGCGAGGCGCTCGGCGAGGCGCCGGCCGACCTTGCCCACGCCCTGGATCGCGACGTGGAGGCTGCCGAGGCCGGGGCTGCCCGGCAGCGCCGCGGCGCAGGCGCGCAGACCGGCGTAGGTGCCGACCGCGGTGGTGATGCCGGAGTCCCCCGAGCCGCCCTCCTCAGGCTCGGCGCCGGTGACCCAGCGCGTCTCGCGCTTGATGATGCCCATGTCCGCCGGCGTGGTGCCGACATCGCAGGCGGTGACGTAGCGTCCGCCGAGGCTGTCGATCATCCGCCCGTAGGCGCGCAGGGCCGCCTCGCTCTTGTCGCGGGCGGGATCGCCCCAGATCACCGCCTTGCCGCCGCCGGCGTCGAGGCCGGCGACCGCGGACTTGAGCGTCATCGCCTGCGACAGGCGCAGGACGTCGGCGAGGGCCTCCTCCTCCGAGGCGTAGTCGTGGAAGCGCGTCCCGCCGACCCCGGGGCCGAGCACGGTGCTGTGCAGCGCGATGATGCAGCGCAGCCCCGTGGCCTCGTCGGCGCCGAAGAGCACCTGCTCGTGGCCGTCGAGCATGCTGAACGGACCCGCCATCGCGTTGCCTCCTGCGTCTCGCGCCTCATCGTCGGCGCCTGCCTTCGCTGACCTCGGCGCATCGTAGAGCGTGATCGTCACAGGGCGGAGCATCGTCAGGGGACCGCCGCGTTGCCCGCTGCTCAGGGCCCCGACCCGGGCGGTCGACACCCGGCGCGGGGCGCGTAGTTGACAAATGCCGCGAGAAAACGTCTACTAAGGGCGCGCGAGGGAGGTATCGGCAACGTGCCCCCTCTGCACGGCCGTGCTATAGACATCTATACTCATCCATACTTTGGTATAGGTCCCTGGCCAAGACGGCGAACGTCACAGCCAACCGGCAGGCCAACGTCAACGATGACGGGGGGAGAGAGGCATGAGGACATGCAGAACGGCGAGGTCGTAGACCGTCGCGACGACGAGCTGCTCA
>PWFH01000094.1 GCA_003553795.1 Egibacter sp.
CGGCGAGCCAGGGCACCCACTGCCCGAGGATGAACGTCAGCAGGAAGCCGGCGTCGCCGCGACGGTGCCGCGCCGCGGCCCAACCCAGCGCGAGCACCGCGAGCGTGGCCGGCCACCAGATTGCGGGGTTGCCGATCGCGAGGATGTGGCGCACCTGCCCCTCGGCGAGGTCGCAGCCCGCAGTGTCCTCGCCAACCACCGCCGCGTCGGCCCCGTTCGCGTCGGCCGCGTCGTGGCGGCCGGCGTCGTCGGCGCCGGCCTCACCCCCGGGCTCATCGGACACGCAGGACTCCGCGGTCTCGTAGGCGAAGGCGACCGGCCGGGTCAGCAGCGGCCACGTCCACGCCTCGGCCCGGTAGGGGTGCTCGGCGTCGAGGCCCGTGTGGAAGCGCGCGATCGCCGCCTGCTCGCCCCACCAGCCGGCGAGGCGCTCGCCCACCGCCACCTCGCAGGGCTCCTCGGTGCAGGCCTCCTGCCCCGGGCGGGTGTCCTCGTAGCTCGCGAACCAGCCGGCGTAGCTCGCGACGTAGACCGCCGCCGGGACGAGCAGCAGCGGGACGGCGAGCCCGGCGAGCAGGTGCAGGGGATCGGCGAGGACGCGGCCGGTCGCGCGACGACGGGCGACGAGGTCGCCGACGAGCGCCACGAGCCCCGCCGCGCCGATCGCGAGCAGCCCAGCCCATTTCGTCGCGATGGCCAGACCGAGCAGCCCGCCGGCGAGCCAGCGGGCGGGTGCGGCGCCGAGGACCCAGCCGCGCCACGGCCGTGGGCCCGCCTCGAGGGTGGGGTCGCCCGGGCCGTCGCGGGCTGCGGCGTCGGCGAGCAGCGCCCAGGCCGCCGCAGCGACGAAGAGCGCGAGGAAGCCGTCGAGCATCGCGATGCGGCTCGCCACGAGCGCCATGCCGTCGACGGCGACGAAGAGCCCAGCGAGCGCGGCGAGGCTGCGCCGGCCGAGCAGGCGCAGCCCCACCCCGTAGGTGACGCCGACGAGCAGCGCCCCGGCGACCGCCGAGGCCAGCCGCCAGCCGAACGGTCCGTCACCGGCGACGGCGATGCCGGAGGCGATGAGCCATTTGCCGAGTGGAGGGTGGACGACGAAGCCGTCCTCGACGCCGTCGGCGAGCAGCGCCCTGGCATCGGCGACGTAGTAGACCTCGTCGAAGTACAGCCGGTCGGGCTCAGCGAGCCCGACCAGGCGCAGCGCGAGCGCCGCGAGGACCAGGGTGACCGGCAGCGCCACCGCCCAGCGGCGGTCGCGGCGGCCCGCCGCGCTCGCCGGCTGCGGTGCGGCCGCCTCGGGCGCGGGATGGGTGCCCATGCGCGCGAAGTCTAGGCTCGGGTCCCCGCAGCCACGGTGAGGAGGCAAGGATGGACGAGGGCCGGCTCGTCCTCGTCGCCACGCCCATCGGCAACCTCGGCGACCTCTCCCCGCGCGCCGCCGAGGCGCTGCGCTGCGCCGACGTCGTCGCCGCGGAGGACACCCGCCGCACCGGCACGCTGCTCGCCCACGTCGGCTCCGAGGCGCCGATGCGCAGCTACCACGAGCACAACGAGGCGGTGCGCGGCGCCGAGCTCCTCGACCGGGTCGCCGCCGGCGAGGTCGTCGTCGTCGTCAGCGACGCCGGCACGCCCGGGATCAGCGATCCCGGCTACCCCCTCGTGCGCGAGGCCGTGGCCCGTGGGCTGGCCGTCGAGTCGATCCCCGGACCGGTCGCGGCGATCCACGCCCTCGTGCTCTCGGGGCTGCCCCCCGACCGCTTCGCCTTCGAGGGCTTCCTGCCGCGCAAGGCCGGGGCGCGCCGGACGCGCCTCGCCGAGCTCGCCGAGGACCCGAGGACGCTCGTCTTCTACGTCGCGCCGCACCGCGCCGGCGAGGACCTCGCAGCGCTGGCCGAGGTCCTCGGACCCAAGCGGCCCGCAGCGCTGGCCCGCGAGCTCACGAAGCGCTTCGAGGAGGTCCGCCGCGACACCCTCGCCGGTCTCGCCGAGGCGTTCGCCGAGGGCGCCCGCGGCGAGGTCACCGTCGTCGTCGCTGGCGCGGCCGACCGCGACCCGGCAGAGTTCGGCGCCGATGAGCTCGCCGGGCGGGTCCGCGGGCTCATCGCCTCGGGGATGGACAAGAAGGCGGCGATCGCCGAGGTCGCGAAGGTGACGGGCGTCGCCAAGCGGGAGGTCTACCAGGCCGTCCTGGATGCCTGAGCGGGCAAGGCAGGCTCGGCGGCGGCTGCGCCGCAGGCGGACGGACCGACGAGGAGGAAGACGATGGGTTCCGAGCTCACCGTGGCCGAGGAGCTGCTGCTGCTCTGCTGGGACGACGACAAGGGCAAGCGTTCCCCCAGCGCGCAGTTCGAGCAGCTCCTCGCCGGGGCCCTGCTCATCGACCTCACCCTCGAGGGGCTCATCGAGGTCGTCGACGACAAGGTCGAGCCCGTCACCGGCGTGAGCCCGACCGGGCCGATGCGCGCCGCCCTGCTCGACCGGATCCGCGACGACGCCAAGCCGCGCAAGATCAGCCGGTGGATGCAGCGCTGGGCACGCGACAAGGAGGTGCGCGAGGCGCCGGTCGACCGGCTCGTCGACCGCGGGGTGCTGCGGGTCGAAGAGCGTCGCGTCCTGCGCCTGTTCCGGGTCACCCGCCACCCGGTCGCCGACCCTGCGCGGGCGGCGCAGGTGCGGCAGCGCATCGGCGCGGTGCTCACCGACGACGGACCGGCCGCGCCGCGCGACGCCGCCCTCGCCGGGCTCGTCGCGACCGCCGGGCGTCAGGCCGTCGGCCGCCTCGTTGGGCGCTCCGCGGCGCGGGCGGCGCACAAGCGCGGCAAGCAGCTCGCCAAGGAGGGCGTCGTCGGGGAGGTGGGCGAGGCCGTCGCGCAGGCCCAGGCGGCGGCGATGGCCGCGGTGACCGCGGCGGCCGCGGCCTCGGCGGCGTCCTCGTCGTCTTCGAGCTGAGGTCACGCAGGCGCGCGTTCCCACGGTCGCGGTGGCTGTGGACGGCGCGCTCCAGCCGGTGGGCGGTGTGGCACGCTCGCGACGATGCGCACGGAGACCGAGGCGACGCGGTGGGGCTGGCGGGCCGACCGCCACCGCCATCGCCGCGTGCGGCGGAGCGGCCCAGGGCGGTGCGGTAGGCGCGCCGCCATCGCCGCAGAAGGCCAAGGGCCCTACCGGGCCGAGGACGGGAGCGACGCGACGCTGACCTGCCCGGCCCCCGTGCCCGCACCCGACGCCAGCGAGGACTCGTCCCCGTTCGTCGAAGGGCTGCACGCCCTGCTCTCCGGTGGGGACCGTGCCCCCTCGACCCGCGAGCTCACCGACGGGGTCGGCATGCTCCTCGACCTCCTCGCCGGCCAGGTCGTCGAGCCGCCCGCAGCCCATGTCGGGTCCGGGCCGTCGGGTGGCAACGGCCGCGCCGTGGAAGGCTCCCGCCCGACGCCGCAGGTCGTGCCGGAGGCGGAGGTCCTCGACGCCGCGGTCGCGCTCGAGCGGCTCGAGAGGCGGGCGCGCGGGGAGCGCTTGCGGCGCGTCGGCGCGCTCGACGCGCGTCGGACGTGGCGACGCTACGGCGCTGGCTCGACGGCCGGCATGCTCGCCCGCTGCAGCCTTGCGACGTACGGGCAGCTGCGCGGCGACGTCGCCGACGCGCAGGCGCTCCAGACGCTGCCCACCGCCGCCGCGAGGGTGCGTGCCGGTGACGTCGACCCGCGCCACCTTCGCTCGGTTGCCGAGGTGCTGCGCCAGCTCGAGGCCGATCCCGAGCTGGCCGACGATCCCGCCGCGCTCGCCGAGGACCACGCCGACCTCGACGCGCTCGTCGCCGCGGAGGCGCCCGGGTCCTCGGTCGCGGCGCTGCGACGGCAGCTCACCGACTGGCAGGCACGGCGCGGGCGGCCCTCCGAGAATGAGCGCAGGCGCCGCGCCCACGAGCACCGCTGGCTCTCGCTGTCGGGGCCGTCCGGCCCCTTGGAGCTCAGCCGCCTCTCGGGCGAGCTCGACCCGGTCACCGCAGCCCAGCTGCGCACCTACCTCGACG
>PWFH01000095.1 GCA_003553795.1 Egibacter sp.
ATCGGCCGCATCGACGAGGCCCAGAGCACCATCGCCTCCGCCGTGGAGGAGCAGCGCGCCACCACCGAGGAGATGAGCCGCAGCGTCAGCGAGGTCAGCCAGGGCGCCGACAGCATCTCCGGGGCGACCGCGCGCGTGGCCGACACGAGCGGGGAGTCGAAGACCCAGTCGCAGGACGCCTTCCACGCCGCGGAGATCCTTGGCGACACCGCGCTGCACCTCCACGGCGTCATCGGTGCGGGCAGCGGCGACCGCGACCCCGTCGAGGCGGCGATCGCCGCGCACGGCCGCTGGAAGGGGCGCCTGGCCGAGGCCGCGCGCACCGGCCAGAGCGACGTCGACGTGGCGACCGCGAGTCGCAACGACGCCTGCGAGTTCGGCAAGTGGCTCGCGAGCGAGCCGCGCACCCCGGTCGTCGAGGAGGTCAGCGAGATGCACGCGACCTTCCACCGCGAGGCCAGCAGCGTGCTCGACCTCGCGCTGCGCGGCGAGCGCACCGCGGCCCAGCGCGAGCTCGAGCTCGGCACGGCCTTCACCGACATCTCCGCGCGGCTCACGAGCCGCATGGTCGCCTGGCACCGCGAGCGCTCGTAGGCTCCCGAGCGCCGCCTGACCCGGGTCGGGGTGCCCTGACCCGGGTCAGGCGTGGCGGGACCGCGGGCGCGCCGCTAGACTCCATGCGCGCAGCTCGGGGCTGTAGCTCAGTTGGCAGAGCACTTCGATGGCATCGAAGGGGTCAGGGGTTCGATTCCCCTCAGCTCCACCCCAGGCCACCCTCCCGGTGAGGGTGGCCTTCGTGCGTGCGCCGCTGGACTCGCGGCGTGCGCCGTCCCGAGGAGGGCCCCATGGCCGCGACGAGCCCGCACCTGCCGTGGTGGAACGACCGCGTCGGCTACCAGGTCTACCTGCCCTCCTTCGCTGACGCCGACGGCGACGGCTGGGGCGATCTCGCCGGGCTCACCGCCCGGCTCGACCACCTCGCCGGGCTCGGGGTGGGGCTGCTGTGGCTCTCCCCCATCCATCCCTCGCCGATGGCCGACCACGGCTACGACGTCGCCGACTACCTCGACGTGCACCCGCGCCTGGGGACCCTCGCCGACGTCGACCGCCTCGTCGCCGCCGCCGAGGCCCGCGACATCAAGGTGCTCCTCGACCTCGTGCCCAACCACACGAGCATCGCCCACCCGTGGTTCGCGCGCGCGCGCCGCGACCGCGAGGACCCCTACCGCGACTACTACCACTGGCGCGACCCCGCGCCCGACGGCGGGCCGCCGAACAACTGGACGTCGGTCTTCGGTGGGCCGGCCTGGACGTTCGACGAGACCACGGGGCAGTACTACCTCCACCTCTTCGCGCCCGAGCAGCCCGACCTCAACTGGGACAACCCCGCGGTCGCCGAGGAGTTCGACGCGATCCTGCGCTTCTGGCTCGAGCGCGGCCTCGCCGGCTTCCGCATCGACGTCGCCCACCGCATCATCAAGGCCCCGGGCCTGCCCGACCAGCCGGTCGTGCCGCCGGAGCTCAGGCCCACCGACCACAGCGGACGCTCAGCCGACCACCACGCGATCGAGCACATCCACGACGAGGACCAGCCGGGCCTCAAGGAGCTCCACGGCCGCTGGCGGCGCATCGCCGACGACTACGACGCGCTCCTGCTCGGCGAGATCTACCTGCTCGAACCGGCGACGCTCGCGCGCTACCTCGCCGACCAGCGGGGTCTGCACCTCGCGTTCTTCTTCGGTCTCGTCGAGGCGCGCTGGCAGCCCGAGGCGCTCGCGACGATGCTGCGCGCCGGGGAGGTCACCGGCCCCCACCTCGCGTGGGTGCAGTCGAGCCACGACCGCTCCCGCGCGGTGACCCGCTACGGCGGCGGTGCGACGGGGCGCCGCCGTGCCCTGCTCGTCGCGACGCTCACCGCGGCGCTGCCCGCGCTGCCGGTGCTCTACCAGGGCGAGGAGCTCGGGCTCGACGACGGCGAGGTGCCCGTCGAGGCGATGCAGGACCCCCTCGCGCTGCGCAGCGGGGGCGCGCTCTCGCGCGACCCCGCGCGCACGCCGATGCCCTGGCGCGACGAGCCCGGGCTCGGCTTCACCTCCGGGCAGCCGTGGTTGCCCGAGGGCGGGCGCCGCAGGGGCGACACCGTCGAGGCGCAGGAGACCGACCCTGCCTCGCCGCTGGCGGCGCACCGACGGCTGCTCGCCACGCGTGCGAGCCTCGCCGACCTGCGGCACGGCGAGGTGCGCTGGGTCGGCGAGGCCCCGCCGCTGCTGGCCTACGACCGCGGGCAGGCCCGCGTCGTCGCCAACGTGGGGAGCTCGCCCGTCGCGCTGCCCCTCGAGGGCTCAGCCTGGCGGGTGGCCTTCGCCACCGGCGGGCTGGCCGAGGGCGCACGACTCGAGGGCGGCGCCGAGCTCGCATCCGAGCAGGCAGCCATCCTTGTCCGTGACGAAGCGCAGACCCCGTGACCTCCCGGGCCTCACGCCTGCACTGACGGCCATCTGACACTCCCCTGTACGATCGGCCGCTACTGGGGGGCCGACCCCGCGGGTAAGAGTGGGGCGTCCCCACCCCAACAAGGAGACGGACGATGCGAACCCAGCGCAAGCTCGTGGCCGGCCTCACCGCCGGACTGCTCGCCCTCGGTCTCGCGGCCTGCGAGGTCGACGAGGAGGCCCTCGACGACATGAATGACCTCGACGACCCCGGTCTCGAGGAGGAGCAGGACCTCTAGGGTCG
The DNA here is from genome assembly GCA_003553795.1 of Egibacter sp. Taxonomy (GTDB): domain Bacteria; phylum Actinomycetota; class Nitriliruptoria; order Euzebyales; family Egibacteraceae; genus T1Sed10-49. Next base: position 2,737 of record PWFH01000095.1, read on the forward strand.
ATCCTCATCCACGTCGACGACGGACCCGGCTGCGGCCGGGTCCTTCGCGTGTGAGGGGCGGTGCGGGTGCAGCGGCTCACGCCCTCGCGAGGCCGTCGAGGTGGTCGGTGGCGTCGTAGCCGAGCAGGCGCCAGCCACCCCGGCCGCGCTGCAGCGTCGAGCGGCCCGTGTTGCTCGCCCTGCCGAGCCGGTGCCGGCCGGCAGCCCCGAGGCCGAGTGCGGAGGCGACCGCGTGACGCACCGGACCGCCGTGGGTGACGACGAGGACGGTGCCCGACCCCTCGGTGAGCTCGTCGAGGGCGGCGGCGACCCGAGCGTGGAGCTCGTCGTCGGTCTCCCCTCCCCCGCGCCGCGGGTCCCCACCGGCCACCCAGTCCGCATAGCCCTCGGGGTCGACCTCGGCGACCTCGGCGTGGGTGCGCCCCGACCAGGAGCCGACGTCGATCTCGCGCCACCGGGCGTCGACGCGCTCGGGGACGTCGAGCCGCGCGAGGATCGGCGCGGCGGTCGCCTCGACCCGCTCGAGGTCGCTGCGCACGAGGGCGACGACGTCGTCGGCCTCCCGCGCGAGGTGCGCTGCGGCGGCTGCGGCCTGGGCCCGCCCGAGCGCGGAGAGCCCCCCGCCGTCGTGGCCCTGCCAGCGGCCCTCGGCGTTCCAGACCGTCTCGCCGTGCCGGATGAGCACGACGCGACGGCTCATGAGGCGTGCAGCGCGTCGTCGAGGGCAAGCTCGGGCGCGTCGGCCCAGAGCCGGTCGAGCCCGTAGTGGCTGCGCTGGTCCTCGCTGAAGACGTGGACGACGACGTCGCCGTAGTCGATGAGGACCCAGCCGGACTCCTTGCTGCCCTCGCGCCGCACGGGGCGGCGGGCGGCGTCCTTGAGCTGGCGCTCGACCTCCTCGGCGAGCGCGCCGAGCTGGCGCTCGCTGGCGGCGGAGACGAGGACGAAGTAGTCGGTGATGCCGAGGAGGTCGCCGACGTCGATGGCGCGCAGATCGCGGCCCTTCTTCTCGACGGCGGCGGCGATGGCGGTGCGGGCGGCGGTCTGGGCCTCGCTGCGGTCGATGGCGCTCAGGGCTCGTGCTCCCGATCGGTGTAATGGCCTGCCGCAGGCCCAGGTTCGCCGATGCGCGCGTGCACCCACCGGCGACGCGGCCTGCTGCCTGGATCGTACCGACGCCGCCGGGCGTACGCAGCGGCCCGCGCCCCGCTCAGCCGAGGCCGAACAGCCCGAAGGCCACCGCGGCCAGCAGCGCCCCGACGACCGCGCCGATCGCCGCGCCGATGAGCATCCGGCGGGCCTTCTCGGCCCGCAGCGCCCGCCGCCGCTCCGCGGAGGTCCGTACGCGACCGCTGCCGGCGGCGGCACCGGAGCGTCGGCCGCGCCCGCTCACACCACACCGCCGAGCGCGAGGCCGTTGCCGTCGGTGCCGTAGAGCCCGTGCTTGCGCGCGAACTCCTCGACCTCACGGGGGATGAGGTAGCGCACCGCCCGCCCCGCCGCGAAGCGCTCCCGGACGTCGGTGGAGGAGATCGCGAGCGCGGGGACGTCGAGGACGCAGACCTCGGCCCGGATGCCCTCGGCCTCGAGCCGGGCGAGGTCGTAGCCGGGTCGGGTCGCCGCGACGAACGTCGCGAGCTCGAGGCACTCGTCGGCGTCCTTCCAGGTGAGGATGTTGAGGATCGCGTCGGCGCCGGTGATGAAGTAGAGCTCGCCGTCGGGCAGCTGCGCGCGCAGCTCACGGAGCGTCTGCACGGTGTAGGTCGGCCCGTCGCGGTCGACCTCGACGCGGGAGACGCTGAAGGCGGGGTTGGCCGCCGTGGCGAGCACGGTCATGAGGTAGCGGTGCTCGGCGGAGGTCGTGTCGTCGTCCTTCTGCCAGGGCTGCCCGGCGGGCAGGAACACGACCTCGTCGAGCCCGAGGTCGGCGCGCGCCTGCTCGGCGGTGACGAGGTGACCGAGATGGATGGGGTCGAAGGTCCCACCCATGATCCCGAGGCGCTGGCCGCTCATGGCGCGCAGTCTAGCGACGTGTCCCTGCCATGCCCGGCTCCCGCGTGGGGCTCAGTGGCGCACCTGGCCGTCGCCCTCGACGACGTACTTCGTCGTCGTGAGCTCGGCGAGGCCCATGGGCCCACGCGCATGGAGCTTCTGCGTGGAGATGCCGATCTCGGCGCCGAACCCGAACTCGCCGCCGTCGGTGAAGCGCGTCGAGGCGTTGACCATGACCGCGGCGGCGTCGACCTCGGCGGTGAAGCGCCGCGCGGCGCCGCGGTCCTCGGTGACGATCGCCTCGGTGTGCCCCGTGCCGTGGGCGGCGATGTGGGCGATCGCCCCGTCGAGGCCGTCGACGACGCCGACGGCGAGGACGAGGTCGAGGTACTCGGCGTCCCAGTCCTCCCCGACCGCCAGGTCCATCGACGCGTGGGCCCGGGCGCGCTCGTCGCCCCGCAGCTCGACCCCCGCGGCAACGAGCTCGGCGGCGAGCCCCGGCAGGAGCTCAGCGGCGACGTCGGCGTGGACGAGGAGGGTCTCGGCGGCGTTGCAGACGCTCGGCCGGTGGGTCTTGGCGTTGAGGACGATCGCCCGGGCCCGGTCGGGGTCGGCGGCGCGGTCGACGTAGACGTGGCAGTTGCCCACGCCGGTCTCGATGACCGGCACCGAGGACTGCTCGACGACGGCGTTGATGAGCCCCGCCCCGCCTCGCGGGATGAGGAGGTCGACGAGCCCGCGGGCGCGCCCGAGCTCGGCGACGCTCTCCCGGCTCGTGTCGCCGATGAGACGGACGACGTCGGCGGGCAGCCCCTGCCCGGCGAGGGCCTCGCGCAGGATCTCGGCGAGCGCGGTGTTGGAGTGGATCGCCGTGCGGGAGCCCCGCAGGACACACGCGTTGCCGCTCTTGACCGCGAGACCGGCGGCGTCGACGGTGACGTTGGGACGGCCCTCGTAGACCATCGCGACGACGCCGAGCGGCACCCGCACCTGGCGGATCTCGAGGCCGTTGGGGCGGGTGAAGCCGCGCTCGACGACGCCGACGGGGTCGGGCAGGTCGACGAGCTCGCGCAGGGCGGCGGCGATGCCGTCGAGGCGCTCGGGGGTGAGGGTGAGCCGGTCCTGCAGGGCCGTCGAGACGCCCTCCTCGCGGGCGCTTGCGAGGTCCGCGGCGTTGGCCTCGAGCACGCGTGAGTGACTGGCGTCGAGGGCCGCGGCCATGGCCTCGAGGGCGGCGTCACGCTCGGCGGCGGTGGCCTGGGCGAGCGCGGGCGCGGCGGCCTTGGCGGCGGCGCAGGCATCGCGGACGTCGGACACGGAGAGGCTCCTTCGTCGATGACCCGCGCTCCTCGCGCGGCCGGCCGACTGGCCGGGTCGCGAGCAGCGGGGCGCGGCTCGTGGCATGGTAGCCGCTGGTGCGTCGCACGGCGGCGCCGAAGGCGATCACAGGAGTCGAGGACCGAGGCGATGGGCGACTTCGAGTCGGCACTGCAGGCGAAGCTCGCGCGCAACGCCGAGCTCGCCCAGGAGCGCGCGCAGGCCGAGAATGAGATGGACCGGCTCGAGCGGGAGGCCGCCGAGCGCGCCGAGCGCGAAGAGGCCGAGCGTCGCGCCGCCGCCCGGGCGCGCCACGGCGAGCTCGTCGACCGCCTCACCGAGGCCGCCGGCGCGCTCAAGGCGCACAGCCCGGAGAGCTTCGTCGTGCGGATGGGCTGGACGGCATCCGGCGAGGAGTTCATCGCGAAGATCTCCTCGCGCCGGCTCACGCCGGCGCGCTCGCTCTTCATCGAGCTCGACCGCGAGGACGACGAGGTCCTCGTGCGCTGGCACTCCGAGCGCGGCAAGGCCCTCGAGCTCTGGCGGCTCCTCGAGGTGTCACCCGAGCTGCTCGACGAGCTCGTCCTGCAGGTCGCCGACCAGGACCTCTGGCGCGATTCCTCCCGGCCGCCGGCCTTCCCCCAGGCCTGAGGCGACGGCTCAGAGCAGCACGAGCTGGTTGCGGTGGATGACGACCGCCGAGGATCGCGGGGTCGAGGCGTCGCGCTCATCCGCCCGCAGCGCCTCGACGCCCTCGCGGTCGTAGCCGACGAGCCCGCGGGCGATGAGCGCACCGTCGGGCCCGCGCACGTCGACGGCGTCGCCGGGGCGGAAGTCGCCTGCCGCACCGGTGATGCCCACCGGCAGCAGCGAGGAGCCGCGGGCGCGCAGGGCGTGCTCGGCGCCGGCGTCGACGCTCAGCGCCCCGCGCGGGGTGCGCGCGAAGGCGATCCAGAGCTTGCGGCTCTCGGGGCGGCGCGAGGAGGGCGGGAACCACGTGCCGACCGCCGCCCCACCGACGGCATCGCCGACGACCCCGGGGCGACGGGCGTTCGCGATGACCGCGCTCGCGCCGCTGAAGGTCGCGATGCGTGCGGCCTCGAGCTTCGAGGCGATCCCGCCGCTGCCGACCTCCGAGCCGGCACGGCGGTCGCGGGGCACCTCGACGGCGTTGAGATCGTCGACCCGGTCGATGACCTCGCCGCTGCCGGCGACGTCGAGCAGCCCGTCGACGTCGGTGAGCAGGACGAGCAGGCGGGCGCCGAGCATGCTCGCGACGAGCGCGGCGAGCCGGTCGTTGTCGCCGAAGCGCAGCTCCTCGGTGGCGACGGTGTCGTTCTCGTTGACGATCGGCACCGCCCCGAGGGCGAGGAGGGTGTCGAAGGTGCTGCGGGCGTTGAGGTACCGGGTGCGGTCGACGACGTCGTCGGGGGTGAGCAGGAGCTGCCCGCAGGCGAGGCCGTGGCCGGCGAAGCGGTCCTCGTAGGTGTGCAGGAGCAGACCCTGCCCGACGCTCGCGGCGGCCTGCAGCTGCGGGAGGTCGGTCGGGCGCCGGGCGAGGCCGAGCGGGCCCAGCCCCGCGGCGACCGCGCCGCTCGAGACGAGGACGACCTCGCTGCCACCCGCGCGGACCGCGGCGAGCTGGTCGACGAGCGCGGCAACCAGGCGCCGGTCGAGGTCGCCCTCGGGCGTGCGCAGGCTCGACGAGCCCACCTTGACGACGACCCGCGCCGGCGAGGGGAAGCGCGGCCGGCTCACGAGCCGCGCTCCGAGCCGCTGCCGCCCTCCGCACCCTTGCCGGTCTCCGGACCACTGCCGGTCTCCGCCCCGCTGCCGGTCTGCGCTCCACGACCGCCCTCCGCGCCGGAGGTCGCGTCACCGGGCGCCTCGTCGCCGAGGGCCTCGTCGATGGCGGCGCGCTCCTCGGGCGGCAGGTCGGCGAGCTCGGGGGCGAAGTCGAAGGCCACCCCCTCGAGGTCGACGGTGTCGCCCTCCCTGGCCCCCGCGGCGACGAGGGCGCGCTCGACACCGGCCCGCGCGAGCCGTCCCGCGAGGTAGGCCACGGCCTCGTCGTTGGCGAAGTCGGTCATCGCGACCCAGCGGCGCACTTGCGGGCCACGGACGCGGAAGCCGTCCTCGGCGCGATCGACGACGAAGCCCTCCTCGGCGCGCGGGCGCAGCACCGGGCGGGTCGTGGCCGGCTCGGCGACGGCGCGCGGCTCCTCGGCCCGCAGGCGGGCGACGAGCTCGGCGAGACGGCCGACGAGCGCGGCGATGCCCTCACCGCTCACCGCGCTGCCGACGATGACCTCCCATCCCGCCTCCTCGAGGTCGGGCCGGACGATCTCGGCGACGTCGCGGTCGGCGTCGACCTTGTTGAGCAGGACGATCGCCGGGCGCTCGAGGAGGTCGGCGGCGTAGCGGGAGAGCTCGCCGACGACGACCTCGAGGTCCTCGCGGGGGTCGCGCTGGTCATGGCTCGCGCAGTCGAGCACGTGGACGAGGACCTTGGCCCGCTCGACGTGCCGCAGGAACGCGTGCCCGAGTCCACGGCCCTCGGCGGCGCCCTCGATGAGGCCGGGCACGTCGGCGACGACGAGGTCGACGTCGTCGTGGCGGACGACGCCGAGCGCCGGTGAGAGCGTCGTGAACGGGTAGTCGGCGATCTTCGGGCGGGCCGCGGAGATGCGGGAGATCAGCGAGGACTTGCCGACGTTGGGGAAGCCCACGAGGGCGACGTCGGCCGCCAGCTTGAGCTCGAGGACGAGCCAGCGCTCCTCCCCGGGCTCCCCGAGCTCGTGGAACCGCGGGCTGCGCCGCCGCGGGGTGCGGAACGCCGCGTTGCCGCGGCCGCCGCGCCCGCCCCGCGCGACGACGACCTCCTCACCGGGATCGGCGAGGTCGGCGAACGGCACGCCCTCGGCGTCGCTGACGACGGTGCCGACGGGCACGAGGAGGACCTCGTCCTGCCCGTCAGCGCCCTTGCGCCGGTCGCCCGACCCGTGACGGCCCCGGGTGGCGGCGCGGTGCGGTCGATGGTGGTAGTCCACGAGGCTCGCGAGGTCCTCGCTCGCGCGCACGACCACCGAGCCGCCCGTGCCGCCGTCACCGCCGTCGGGCGGGCCCTTGGGCTCGTAGGGCTGGCGGAAGAAGGACGTCACGCCGTCGCCGCCGCGACCCGCCTTCGCATGGACCTTGACCTCGTCGATGAACACCGTCTGCCAGCCTACTCCGGTCGGACCTCTGGGGACTCCGCAGATGCCGGAGGGCATGGCCGCGGCGGGTGTGGGCACCCTGACCCGCGTCACGCACCGGCCGCGGCCGAGCGCTGCGGCGCGTCCTGGGAGGAGACGGCCATGAGCGAACGCGCCCTCGTCGGGCACCTCGCGATCCGTGTCGTGCTCGGCCTCGCCGGCTGGCTCAGCCCGACCGGGGCCGCGCGCCTCGTCGGCCTCGATCCGCAGCGCGAGACCGCGGTGGGATGGACGGGACGGCTCTACGCCACCCGCGAGCTCGTCATCGGCGGGGCGATCGCCACCGCCGGCGCCGAGGCCCGCCCCGGGCTGCTGCACTGGGCGTCGGCGATGAACGTCGCCGACGCGGTCGTCCTCGGAGCGGCGGGCCTGCGCGGACGCCTGCCTGCCGCCGCGGCCGTGCCGAGCGTCGCGCTCGCGCTCGTCTCGGCCGGCCTCGCCCGTCGGGCCGCCTCACGGACCTGACCGCCGGCGGCGGTCGGGCCGCGCGGCGGTGCCGCCGAGGCGGCGGGCCCTAGGCGTCGTGGATCTCGGCGAACTTGCGCTTGCCGCTCGTCCGGAACGACACGGTGCCGTCGGTGAGCGCGAAGAGCGTGTCATCGCCACCGCGACCGACGTTGGCGCCAGGGTGGATCTTCGTGCCGCGCTGGCGGACGAGGATCGTCCCGGCGGTCACCGTCTGGCCGCCGTAGCGCTTCACACCGAGCATCTTGGGGTTGGAGTCACGACCGTTGTCGGTCGAGCCACCGCCCTTCTTCGTTGACATGGCGCTCCTCCTAGCCGGTGATCGCGTCGACGCGGATCCGCGTCAGGTGCTGGCGGTGCCCCTTCTTGCGGCGGTAGCCGGTCTTGTTGCGGTAGGTGAAGACCGTGAGCTTCTCGCCGCGGCGCTCCCCGACGACGCTCGCGGCCACGCGCGCCTTGGCGAGCGCGTCGGCGTCGACGGTCACCGAGCCGTCGTCGGCGACGAGCATGACCGGACGCAGCGACACCGCACCGTCGTCGTCGGCCTCGAGGCGCTCGACGTCGAGGGTGTCACCCTCCTCGACGCGGTACTGCTTGCCACCTGTGGCGATGACGGCGTACATCGCGGCTCTCCTGCGTGCGGTCGCGCAGCGGCGCGACGGGGGCTGATGCATCGGTCGGTCGGCGGGTTCGCCGGTGGGGCGGGTCACGGCCGCGGGCAGGACTGCTCGCGGCGCACGCGCCGACCCTTGAGTCTAGGGTCGAGGGCCCACCCCGTCAACGCGGGCGGGCACGGGCTCAACCGAGATCGACGATCTTCGCGCCCCGGCCCTCGCAGCAGTCGCAGGTCTCGGTGAAGGACTCCGTCAACCCCTGGCTGACGTTCTTGCGCGTCATCTGCACGAGCCCGAGCTTGGAGATCTCCATGACCCGCGACTTGGTCTTGTCGCGGGCGAGCTCCCGGCGGAAGCGCTTGAGGACCTCCTCGCGGTTGGCGGGCACGATCATGTCGACGAAGTCGATGACGATGATCCCGCCCATGTCGCGCAGGCGCAGCTGCCGGGCGATCTCGTCGGCGGCCTCGAGGTTGTTGCGCAGCACGGTCTCCTCGAGGTTGTCCTTGCCCACGAAGCGACCGGTGTTGACGTCGATGACCCACATCGCCTCGGTCTTCTCGATGATGAGGTAGCCGCCGGACTTCAGCCACACCTTCTTCTCGAGACCCCTGCGGATCTGCGTCGTGACGTCGTAGGCGTCGAAGAGGGCCTCCTCGCCCTCGTGCACGCTGACCTTGTCGACGTGCTCGGGGCTGACGTCGGCGAGGTAGGAGCGGACCTCCTCGCCGAGGTCGGAGGAGTCGACGACGAGCTCGGTGTACTCCGGCCCGAAGATGTCGCGGATGACGCGGATGACGAGGTCGGGCTCGGTGTAGACCGGCTCGAGCGCCTTGGCCTTCTCCGCGCGCTTCTGGACCTTCTCCCAGCGAGCGACGAGGCGGGCGACGTCGGCCTCGAGCGCCTCCCGGCTCGCGCCCTCCGCCGCGGTGCGGACGATGAGGCCGAAGCCCTCCGGGCGGATCTCGCCGAGGATGCCACGGAGCCGGTCGCGCTCCTCGTCGGTGAGCTTGCGGCTGATGCCGAGCATCCCCTCACCGGGGGCGAGGACGCAGAAGCGCCCCGCCAGCGAGAGGCTCTGGGTCAGCCGCGCGCCCTTCGTGCCCATCGCGTCCTTCGTGACCTGGACGAGCACCGCCTGGCCCGGCTTGAGGGTCTGCTCGATGCGCGGCACGTCGCCGTCGAGGTCGGCCTCGTCGTAGTCGACCTCACCGGCGTAGAGCACCCCGTTGCGCCCCTGGCCGATGTCGACGAACGCCGCCTCCATCCCGGGCAGGACGTTCTGCACCCGGCCCTTGTAGATGTTGCCGACGATCGACGCGTCCTCCTTGCGCGTGACGTAGTGCTCGACGAGGTCGCGCTCCTCGAGCACCGCGAGCTGGGTGCGCTGCTCGCCCACGCTCACGAGCATCCGCCGCGGTGGCCCCTCGGTGATCGCCCGGCGCGTCTCCTCGGACACCCCGCCGTGCGGGCGGCCCCCACGACCGCGGCCCTGACCGCTGCGCCGACGCGACGAGCGCTGCCCCCGCCGCCCGGTCGCGGTGCGGGTCGCGGCGGGCCGCTCGCCACCCTCGGCCCCGCTCCCCTCCTCCTCGGTCGTGCCCGCGGCCGCCTCGTCCTGCGACGACGCATCCGCAGCACGCTGCTGGACGGAGGCCGCGGAGCCCGGGTCGGCCGGAGCGCCCTCGCCGCCACCCTGGGCGCCGGAGCCCCCGGACCCGCCGCGGCCGCGACCGCCCCGACGGCCCCGCCCGCCCCGACGGCCGCGCCGGCCGCGCCGGCGGACCTTCGAGTCGCTGTGATCACCGTCGGCGGCGTCGCCGTCCTCGCCGGAGTCGGCGCTGGCGTCATCGTCGGCAGCGGCGTCGGCACCCGCCTCCTCCGGCTCGGCGGCCTGCCCCTCGGCGGCCTCGGCCGGGGACGCGGCGGCCTCCGCCTCGGCGACGTCAGGGCTCGTCGTCGTCTCGGAGCCGCCCTGCGCATCCTCGTCGTCGGCTTCTCCGGCGTCGGAGGCCTCGGGCTGGGCGTCGGGCTCGTCGGGGCCGTCGGCCTCGGGCTCGTCGGGGCCGTCGGCCTCGGGCTCGCCGTCGGCCTCAGGCTCGCCGTCGGTCTCGGGCACGCCCGCCTCGTCGTCGGAGCGCGGCGGGTCGACCTCAGCGCTGCGCGTGCGGGTGCGGGTGCGCACGCGGGTGCGCGACTCCGATGTCGTCGTGTCCTGGGTCTCGTCGGGCTGCTGGCTGTCGGTCACGGTAAGTCGCCTCTTCGGGGTTCTCGGGGTGTGATGGCACGAGCGTGCCGTCGAGGGCCTCGCGCAGGCCCTCCTCGGTCGGCTCCCCCTGCGCGATGCGCGTCGTCACGGTGGGCGCGGGGAGCGCCACCCCGGCCACGCGGCGCGCCGCGTCGTCGAGCGCCTGGTGCACCTCGGAGGGGCGCATCGGCGGCTCGACGTGGTGCAGCGTCGCACGCACGGTCGGGATGCTGACGCCGTCGTCGGCGTCGTCGGTGGTGGAGAGATGGTGGATGGCCGGGCGCAGGTCGAGCGTCGTGCGCTCCTCCTTGCGGAGTCGCTCCACGAGGACCTCGTCGGCCTCGACGACCGCGCGCACCGCGGGCGGCAGCGCAGCGGCGGCGGCGTCGGGGTAGCCGAGGTCCCACACCGAGGCGCGCAGCCACTTCGCGAGCCGCGGCGCGCCGTCGGCGACCTCGACGGCACTGCGTACGTCCATGCCCTCGGGCAGGCAGGCGTTGAGCCGGGCCATCGCCTCGGGCAGGTCGATGGGCTCGGTGAAGCGCAGCTCGGCGTACTCGGCCACCGAGGCGTAGCCGAGCGGCAGGGCGTCGGGGAAGCTCACCTTCGGGTGCGCGTGGAAGCCCTCGGAGTACGCGATCGGCACGCGCGCGCGCCGCAGGGACCGCTCCCACACCCGCCCCAGGTCGATCGCCGAGACGAACCGGAGCTTGCCGAGCTTGGCGTACCTAACCCGGGCTCGCACGCAGGCTCGCTCCGTGCCCCGCCGCGAGCTCGTGGTCGAGGTCGAGGCCGAGGCACACGCCGCAGTCGTAGCAGGAGCCCCAGCGACAGTCGTCGAGCTCACGGCCGGCGAGGGCATCCTCGTAGTCGTCGCGCAGCCAGTCACGATCGAGGCCGCTGTCGAGGTGGTCCCACGGCAGCGCCTCGTCGACGTCACGGGGCCGCTGGGTGAACCAGGCAGGGTCGATCCCGAGCTCCTCGCAGGCCCGCTGCCAGGCTCCGAGGTCGAAGTGCTCGGCCCAGCCGTCGAGGCGGGCGCCGAGCGACCAGGCGCGCTCGACGACGTCGGCGACGCGCCGGTCGCCGCGGGCCAGCAGCCCCTCGACGAGGCCTGGCTCGGGATCGTGGGCGCGCACGGTGAGGTTGCGCTCGGCGGAGACGCGCTGGCGCAGCAGCGTGAGCTTGCGCCGGATCTCCTCGGGTGGGTCCTGGGCGCACCATTGGAAGGGGGTGTGCGCCTTGGGGACGAACCCGCCCACCGAGACGGTGACCTTGTGCTTCCTGCCGTGCTGCCGACCGATCGCGGCGACCTTGAGCCCGAGCTCGGCGATGCCCAGGACGTCGTCGTCGGTCTCGGTCGGCAGGCCGATCATGAAGTAGAGCTTGAGGTGGCGCCAGCCACTGGCGTAGGCCGCCTCGGCGGTGCGCAGCATGTCGGCTTCGCTCGCATGCTTGTTGATGACCGCGCGCATCCGCTCGGTGCCGGCCTCCGGCGCGAAGGTGAGCCCGCTGCGGCGCCCCCCTCGGGAGAGCTCCTCGGCGAGCTCGACGTTGAAGGCGTCGACGCGGGTCGACGGCAGCGACAGGCTCGTCTTCGTCCCGTCGTACGCATCGGCGAGGTCGCCGCAGAGCCCGCGGATCTCGGAGTGGTCCGCGCTCGACAGGCTCAGCAGCCCGACCTCCTCGAGGCCGGTGCTCGCGAGGCCGTCGGCGACCATCGCCTCGATCGTGGCCTTCGAGCGCTCCCGCACCGGGCGGGTGATCATGCCGGCCTGGCAGAAGCGGCAGCCGCGCGTGCAGCCGCGGAAGATCTCCACCGCGTAGCGCTCGTGGACCGTCTCGGTCAGCGGCACGAGCTGGCGCTTGGGGTAGGGCCAGGCGTCGAGGTCGGCGACGGTGCGCTTGGGGATGCGCTCGGGCAGGTCGCTGCGCCGGGGGCGCGTGGCGCGCAGCCGCGGCAGCGACTCGCCCGTGACGACGGCCTCCTCGTAGACCGGCTCGTAGAGCGCGGGCACGTAGGCGCCCTCGAGTCGCGCGACGCGTTCGAGCAGGGCCTGCCGCGACCACCCGTGCTGCTGCGCCCGGGCGAGGAGATCGTCGAGCTCGAGCACGAACTCCTCGCCGTCGCCGGCGACGACGACGTCGAAGAACGGCGCGAGCGGCTCGGGGTTGAACGCCGCGTGCCCGCCGGCGAGCACGAGCGGGTCGCCCTCGCTGCGGTCAACCGCGCGCAGCGGGACCCCACCGAGGTCGAGGCAGGTCAGGACGTTGGTCGCGCCGACCTCGGCCGACAGCGAGAAGCCGACGACGTCGAAGGCCGCCATCGGCAGGTGCGACTCGAGGGAGAAGAACGGGATCGCGTGCTCCCGCTGGAGCGCCTCCATGTCCGGCCATGGGGCGTAGCCGCGCTCGGCGGCGACCGCGGGGCGCTCGTTGAGGACCTCGTAGAGGATCTGCACGCCCTGGTTGGGCTGCCCGACCTCGTAGGCGTCGGGATAGACGAGCAGCCAGCGCCGCTCGACGCCCGCGGGCTCCTTGACCACGGCGTTGCCCTCCCCGCCGACGTAGCGGGCGGGCTTGCGGACCGAGGTGAGCAGCGGCTCGAGCCGCGGCCAGACGGAAGCGGTGCTGCGGTTGATCGTGGCCCTCCCTGCGCGGCAGGACGGCGGTGGGGGCGCGCTGGCAAGCGGCGCCTCTGCGAAGACGCCCCGCAGTGTAGCGGAGCACGAGCCCGGCGCGGGGGTCAGGAGAACCGGCGCATGTGGACGTTCTGGAGGATGCCGATGAGGATGAACGTCGAGATGAGGCTCGTGCCGCCGTAGGACAGGAACGGCAGGGGCAGCCCGGTGATCGGCATGAGCCCGAGCGACATGCCGATGTTGATGAAGGCCTGGAAGGCGATGACGGCGACGACCCCGCCGGCGATGAGCGTACCGAAGGTGTCGCGCGAGAGCGCGGCGATGCGCAGCCCCCGGTAGAGCAGCATCCCGAAGAGCCCGAGCACGAGGGTCGACCCGAGGAAGCCGAGCTCCTCGGCGGGGACGGTGAAGATGAAGTCGGTGTGGTTCTCCGGCACGTAGGACAGCTGGGTCTGGGTGCCCTCGAAGAGCCCCTGGCCGGCGAGCTGGCCGGAGCCGATGGCGATCTGCGCCTGGTTGAGGTTGTAGAGGTCGTCCTGGACGTCGGCGGCCTCGGGGTTGAGGAACGAGGTCAGCCGCTCGAGCTGGTACTCCTGGATGAGGTCGAGCTGGAGCGCCCCGAGGATCGACACGACGCCGATGACCGCGAGCGCGGCCATGTAGCGCACCCGGACCCGGGCCAGCAGCAGCACCGCGAAGGTGATCGCGACGAAGACCATCGCCGTGCCGAGGTCGGGCTGGAGGATGACGAGGACCATCGGCACCGCCGCGAGCGCGAGCGCCTCGACGAGCGCACGCAGGCCGAGGGCGCTCTCGCGGCGCTCGTGGAAAAGCGCGGCGAGCACGACGATGAGCGCGGGCTTGGCGAGCTCGGAGGGCTGGAACTGCAGCCCCCCGATGACGAGCCAGCGCGCCGAGCCGCTGACCGCCTCGCCGACGATGGCGAGGACGATGAGCATGACGATCGCGACGCCGTAGAGCACCGGCGCCCAGACCTGCAGGACGCGGTAGTCCACCGACATCGCGACGGCCATCGCCGCGAGGCCGACCCCGAGGGCGATGAGCTGGCGGTTGACGAAGAGCAGCGGGTCGAGGCCGCCCGACTCGAGCACCGGGCTCGTCGCCGAGTAGATGAAGACGAGCCCGAGCAGCGACAGCGCGACGGCGGTGAGGGCGAGCAGCGGGTCGACGTGGCGGGCGGGGGCGTGCACCCCGGTCCAGGTGCGCTGCACCGCCTCGCGCTGGCGGCGCCCCTCGCTGACGTCCTCGAAGGCCGTGGCCATCACTCGGTCGCCTCCCCCGGCTCGATGTCGGTGACCCCGGCATCGAGGAGCTCCTCGAAGATGCGCCGCACGATCGGCGTCGCGGTCTGGCTGCCGCCACCGCCCTCCTCGACCACGGCGACGACGACGTAGCGCTCACCGTCGTGCGAGTCGACGTTGTAGGCGGCGAACCAGGAGTAGGGCTGTCGCGTCTTGCCGAACTCCGCGGTGCCGGTCTTGCCGGCGATCGCCGGGCCGAAGTCGGTGAAGACGCTGCTGGCGGTCCCACCGGGGCCGGTCACACCCTCGAGTCCACGCTGGAGCACGTCGACGGTGGAGTCGGCGAGCTCGGGTCCGTCGAGCGTCTCGCTCTCGAGCTCCTCCACCTCGCCGTCGCGGTGCTCGAGGGCGCCGACGACGTGCGGTCTCAGGCGGCTGCCGCCGTTGGCGACGGTGGCGTAGGCGTGGGCGATCTGCAGGGGCGTGGTCTGGACGTCGCCCTGCCCGGTCGACATGTTCACCGCGTCACCGCCGCGCCAGGTCGCGCCGCGCTCGCTGCAGAGCTCGGTGTAGAGCTCCTCGGCGTAGCTGCCCTCCTCGGCGGCGGCGGCCTGCGCGCAGTAGCCGTCGCGGGCGCTCTCCCAGAACTCCTGCTTCCAGGCACGGCCGGGCACGACCCCGCCGCGCTCGGAGGGCAGGTCGACGCCGGTGGGCTCGCCGAAGCCCCAGTCCTGCGCGCCATCGGGCAGGATCTCACGCTCGGCGCCGCTGGCCTGCTCGTCGTTCCACATGCGCCGGGCGAGCTCGTAGTAGACGGTGTTGCAGGACTCCACGAGCGACTGGGCCATCGTGATGTTCCCGCCGCTGGCGGGGTTCCAGTTGCGGAAGACCTGCTCGTTCCACTCCCACTGCCCCGGACAGGGCAGCGTCGAGCTCGGCGAGACGTAGTCCTCCTCGAGGGCGGTCGCCGCGGTGACGATCTTCCACACCGAGCCGGGCGGGTAGCTCGACTGGATCGCACGGTTGAGCAGCGGGAAGTCGTTGTCGGGGTCGGTGATCTTCGAGAAGTAGTCCTGGCTGACCCCGCCGACGAACTCCGCGGGCTCGTAGGTCGGGTATGAGCTCAGCGCGCGGATCGCCCCGGTGTCGGCGTCGAGGACCACCGCCGCGCCACCGGGCGCCTCGAGCGTCGGCGCGATCCCGCGCGGGTCGCCGGTGGCCTGGGCGACGTCGATGCCCTCGGCGAGGGCCTCCTCGGCGGCCCGCTGGACGTCGAGGTCGAGCGTGAGGCGCAGGTCCGCGCCCGGGGTCGGCAGGACCTCGTCGATCTGGCGCAGCACGTCCCCGGCGGGGTTGACCTCGAGACGGCGCAGGCCCTCGATCCCCCGCAGGGCGTCCTCGTAGGTGCGCTCGACACCGGCGGCACCGAGGAGGTCACCGGCGCGGTAGTCCTCGTAGCGCTCCTCCTCGAGCTCGTCCTCGGAGATCTCGGTGAGGTAGCCGAGGACGTGGGCGGCGAGGTCGCCGTGGGGGTACTCACGGCGCGGCAGCAGCTCGGCGTAGACGCCGGGATAGCGCGTCGACTGGTTCTCCCAGATGTAGAGGACGAGCTCCTCGGGCACGTCGACGGCGACGGGGCGGGGACGCAGCGGGCTCGCGCGGGAGGTCTCGATGTCCTCCCAGATCTCCTCGGGCGTCGTGCCGAGGAGGTCGGCGAGGTCGGCGATGACCTCGTCCTCCTCCTCACCGAGCTCGGAGGGCTGGACCCCGACGACGTAGGCGTAGCGGTTCTCGACGAGGGTCTCGCCGTGGCGGTCGGTGATGACGCCGCGCGGGGCCTCGAGGCTGACCGTCCGCACCGCGTTGCCCTCGGCGAGGTCGGCGTACTCCGCGCCGGCCATGACCTGGAGGTACCACAGGCGCGCGAAGAGCAGCACGAAGAGGCTCACCACGATGAGCGCGAGGAAGGTGAGCCGGAGTCTCGTGCTCTCCGCCTCGTCGACGGAGGCCTTAGCGTTGAGGGGCTGCACGGCTCCGAGCCTAGCAACGCCCGGGTTGCCCGGCCCCGGCGTGCCCTCGGCCAACGGTGACGGTCAGTTGGCTTGCGGCTGGTCGGGCAGCGAGGTGAGGACCCCCCGCAGCAGGAGCAGCAACGGCGCGGCCAGCAGCACCGCCCAGGCCGCCGCGCCGACCGCCTCGAGGAGGAGGCTCACGAGGTCGGGTCCGTCGACGCCGAGGACGACCTCGAGGAGGCGGGAGAGCAGCACGACGGCTGCGCTGCCCACCGCGGAGGCCAACGTCTGGCCGAGGAGCTCGTTGGCGGCGAGGTAGGGGCGGGCCGCCCCCGCCGCGTAGCCGACGAGGAGGAAGACGAGCGCGGAGGTGCCGAGGATCGTCTCGCCCGAGGCGAGGAGGTCGACGACGAGGCCGGCGGCGAAGCCGTAGCGCAGGCCGGTGCCGGGGCCCTCGAGCAGCCCGAGCGCGAGGACGGTGAGCACGACGAGGTCGGGCACGATCCCGGCCACGGCCGCCGCCGGCGCGACGACGGTCTGCACGAGCAGCGCCGTCACGAGCACGAGGGCGAGGACCGCCCCTCGGAGGATCACTCGTCCTCCGCGCCGCCGTTGGCGTCCTCGTCGTCGGCGTCCTCGTCGTCGGCGTCCTCGTCGTCGGGATCGGACGGCGGGTCGGGGCGCTCGCCCTCCTCGGGCTCGACGACCTCGTCGGGGTCGAGGTCGGCTGGCGCCTCGGGCGCGTCGAGGACGACCTGCACGAAGGAGAGGCGCCGGAAGTCGACGTAGGGGCGCACGAGGAGGAAGCGCTCGCTCGTGCCGGCGCCCTGCTCCTCGATGATCTCGCCGATCGGCAGCCCGTCAGGGATCGTCGAGGCCTGGAAGGTGCGGGTGACGACCTCGTCACCCGGCTCGGCATCGGCCTCGGGGTCGAGCAGCTCGAGCTGGAAGGGGTCGGCGCCCTGGCCTCGCAGCAGTCCGGTCTCGGCGTTCTCGGCCACACGCACTGCGTAGCGCGCGCTCGGGCTCGTGAGGAGCTCGACGCGGGCGTGCGAGGCGGTCGCCTCGGTGACCTTGCCGACGAGACCTCGGGCGGAGAGCACGGCCATGCCGACCTCGACGCCCTGGTCGGCGCCGGTGTCGACGAGGACCGTCGAGCCCTGCTCACCGGGCGGCTGGCCGATGACGCGCGCCGCGCTCGTGGTGAGCTCGAGTCGTTCGCGCATCTCGAGCAGCTCACGCAGCTCTGCATTCTCCCGCTCGAGGTTCGCCACGCTCGGCAGCTGCTCGGTGAGCTCGTTGAGCTCGGCCTCGAGGGCGGTGTTCTGCTCGCGCAGCGAGCCGAGCTCGCCGATCGCCGCGACGAACGAGCCGACGGGTCGCACGACCGCGGCGAAGCCCTCCTGGACCGGCGAGAACACGACGACCGCACCGCGGCGCACCGCCGAGGTGAAGCCGTCGTCGCCGAGGCGGTAGTCGATCGTGATGAGCACGAGCGCCACGAGCGTGAAGACGGCGAGGAGGGTCCTGCTGCGTCGTCGGTCAGCCATCGGCGCGAGAGGGCGACGATCGCCACCGGCAGGGGCCGGCGGCGCGGTCGCCGATCAGGTTCGGGAGCTCGAGATGAGCACGCGCTTGAGGGCCTCGAACTCCTCGAGCGCCTTGCCGGAGCCGATCGCCACGGAGTTGAGCGGGTTGTCGGCGGAGTGGATCGGCATGCCGGTCTCGTGCTTGAGGCGCTCGTCGAGGCCCTGCAGCATCGCGCCACCGCCGGTAAGGACGATGCCCTTGTCCATGATGTCGGCGGCGAGCTCGGGCGGGCAGCGGTCGAGGGTGTTCTTCACCGCGTCGACGATCGAGTTCACCGGCTCCTCGATCGCGCGGCGGACCTCCTCGGCGGAGATGACGATGGTCTTCGGCAGGCCGCTGACGAGGTCGCGCCCGCGGATCTCGGCGTGGTTCTCCTCCGGCAGCGGGAACGCCGAGCCGATCGCCATCTTGATCTCCTCGGCGGTCCGCTCGCCGAGCATGAGGGAGTACTCCTTCTTCACGTAGTTGATGATCGACTCGTCGAGCTCGTCGCCGCCGATGCGGATCGAGGCGCTCGTGACGATGCCGCCGAGGGAGATGACCGCGACCTCGGTCGTGCCGCCGCCGATGTCGACGACCATGTTGCCGGCGGGCTCGTGCACGGGCAGGCCCGCGCCGATCGCCGCGGCCATGGGCTCCTCGATGATGTAGGCCGCGCGGGCCCCCGCCTGCACCGAGGCCTCCTCGACGGCGCGCTGCTCGACGCCGGTGATGCCCGAGGGCACGCAGACGATGACGCGCGGCTTGTTCATGAACGCGAAGTAGCGGCGGCGGTGGACCTTCTGGATGAAGTACCGCAGCATCTTCTCGGTCACGTCGAAGTCGGCGATGACGCCGTCCTTGAGCGGCCGGATCGCGACGATGTGGCCGGGCGTGCGGCCGATCATGCGCTTGGCCTCGCTGCCGACGGCGAGGATCGCCCCGTTCTTCGTGTTGATCGCCACGACGCTCGGCTCGTTGAGCACGATGCCGCGACCGCGGACGTAGACGAGGGTGTTGGCGGTCCCGAGGTCCACGGCGATGTCGCGACCGAAGAACTGGAACACCGAGAAGGACTGTTGAGCCACGATCGTTCCTCGTGAGGGTTCGCCGGTGCACCGGACGGGCGTCCGTGCAGCAAAGCGTAGCGACCCGATGCCCACAACGGGTCCCGTTCGAGGGTACACGTCGGTGGCAAGCCCCGACAACGGTGCCCAACCGGACCCCCGGGACGCCGGCTGTGCGGGGTGCCCCGGGACGACACCGAGTGCGGGGACGGCTTGCGGAGGGCGACGGATGCCGCTCGTCGTGCGGCCGGAGCGGCGCACTACAGCGCGCCGAGCCGCGCGAGGCTCACCCAGTCGGGGTCGCCCACGACGAGGTGGTCGAGGAGCTCGATCCCGGTGGTCTGGCCCGCCTCGGTGAGGCGGCGGGTGACCTGGCGGTCGTCGGCCGAGGGCGTCGGGTCCCCCGATGGATGGTTGTGGGCGACGACGATCGCCGAGGCCCCGGCGAGCAGCGCGTCGCGGTAGATCTCCCGTGGACTCATGAAGGTGTGATCGGCGGTGCCCGTCGACACCGTCGCGACGATGATGAGGCGGTGCTTCGTGTCGAGCGCGACCAGGAGGCAGTGCTCCCGGTCGGCGCCGGCCAGGCGCGGCGCGACGAGCTCCGCGGCGTCCTCGGGCCGGCTGACCTGCGGCCGGCCCGCGGGTGGGCCCGGCCGGAACGTGCGCTCGAGGGCGGCGCAGGAAGGGCAGCCGGTGTCGGGGACGGCGGTCACGGGCGCTCCTCTCAGGTGGGGGATGCGCGCATCGTGCCCCGCGTTGGCGCGGCCGGGTCCGCTCGGTGGGTCCGCGCTGTGGACGACGGGCCGCTGCCCTCCCGGTCACCCGCCTCGGGGTCCCCCGCCACCCACCGCGGCGGATGGCGGCTCACAGCGCTGTGAGCACCCGGATCCGCCACTCGGCGTGGCGGGGCGAGCCCTCCTCGGGAGCGGGAGGTGGCTAGCCCTCGTCGGGGAAGAAGATCGCGACCTCGCGGGCGGCGCTGGTCGGCGAGTCGGAGCCGTGGACGATGTTCTCGCCGATCTCGGTGGCGAAGTCCCCGCGGATCGACCCTGGGACGGCGTCGCTGGGGTTGGTCGCACCCATGATCCCCCGCATGCCTGCGATCGCGTCGGGGCCCTCGACGACCATGGCCACGAGTGGGCCTGAGGTGATGAAGTCGACGAGGCCGCCGTAGAACGGCTTGTCGACGTGCTCGGCGTAGTGCGCCTCGGCGGTCTCCCGCGAGATCTGCCGCAGCTCCATGCGGTGCAGGGAGAGCCCCTTGCGCTCGATGCGGCTGATGACCTCGCCGACGAGGCCGCGGGCCACGCCGTCGGGCTTGACGAGGATGAGGGTGCGCTCGCTCATGTGCAGGAGTCTCCTGAGTCCGGTGGGGCGGGGATCGAGCCGGGCCGGCGCGCGGCCCACGGCGGGCGATCCTACCCGTGCCGCGAGCGGCTGCCGCGGGCCTGGCCGGCCCGCTGGGACGCCGCGGCGCAGGCTGCCGGGGCCGATCGCCGGTCCCGGGTCAAGCCACCGGCAGGCCGAGCGCGGTGCGCGCCTCGCCGACGATCGCCGCCGAGCCGGCGACGACGACCACGTCCTCCTTGGCGGCGAGGCCGCTCGCGCGCTCGATCGCGGCCGGCAGATCCTCGGCCAGCTCGGGCCGCGGCCGACCCGGCGT
Organism: Egibacter sp.; assembly: GCA_003553795.1. GTDB lineage: Bacteria > Actinomycetota > Nitriliruptoria > Euzebyales > Egibacteraceae > T1Sed10-49. The sequence goes on from PWFH01000095.1 coordinate 22,845, forward strand.
CGTCGCCTGCGCGGCGAGCGCGTCGACGTCCGCGGCACGCGGGCTGTCGGGCGGGCAGAGGACGAGGTGGTCGACGGTCTCGCCGAGCGCGGCGAGCAGCCCGAGGGGGTCGCCCTCGTCGGTGGCGCCGAGCACGAGCACGCGGTGGCGCACCGCGAACTCCTCGGTGAGCGCCTCGGCGAGGGCCTGGCCGGCCACACCGTCGGCGGCGAGGTCGAGCAGGACGCTCGCATCGTCGGGGCGACGCACGACCTCGAGGCGCCCGGGCAGGCGGACGGCGGCGAAGCCCTCACGCAGGACGTCGGCGTCGAGGCCGCCGGCGAAGCCGAGGAAGCCCTCGAGCGCGACGAGGGCCGTCGCAGCGTTGCGCGCCTGGTGCGCACCATGCAGCGGGAGGTAGACCTCGTCGACCTCCCCGGTCACGCCTCCGAGGTCGATCTGCTGCCCGCCGACGGCGAGGGCGCGCCGCCGCAGACCGGGGGCGCTGCCTGACACACCGGGCTCGCCAACCCTGGCCTCGAGGGCGTCGTCGGCGCCGACGACGACGAGGTGGGCGCCGCGCCGCTCGGCGACGGTCTCGAGCGCCCCGGCCGCGGCGGGCTGCGGCGCGGCGCCGACGAGCACCGCGTCCTCGCCGACGAGCGCCCCCCAGCGCTTGGCCTCCTCGGCGACCCCACCGCCGCCCTCGAGGTGGGTGAGCACCGCGGTCTCGGCCCGCGCGACGCTGGCCGCGGTCGCGCGTCCGGCGAGCACCTCGAGGATGGCGACGTCGACGGGTGCGTCGGCGAAGTGCATGACCGCGAGGGCGGCGACGGTCTCGTCGACGGTCAGCGGCGCGTCGTGGCGCGCGTCGACCTCCTCGAGGAAGGGGTCGAGCTCGGTCGTGCGCAGCGCGAGGTCCTCCGCCGAGATCGGCTCGGTGGCCACGCGGATGCGCTCCCGGGCGTCCTGGAGGTGCGGCGCGGTGAGCGTGCCGGCGGTCAGGCCGAGCGCGCCGAGCAGGCAGCCGAGCATCGTCGCCACCGAGGTCTTGCCGTGGCTGCCGAGCACGGCGATGCCCGGAGAGGCGGTGTCGGGCCGGCCGAGGAGCTCGAGGAGCAACTGCGTGCGATGCGCCTCACCGCCACCGTCGGGGCCGTCGGCGAGCGCGCGCGCGAGCGGGTCCATCAGCCGAGCGCCTCGCGCTGGGCGGTGAGCCGCTCGATCGCCGCGCGCCAGGAGGCGACCTTCTCCCGCTCGGCCTCGACGACCGCGGCAGGGGCCTTGGCGACGAAGGCCTCGTTGCCGAGCTTGCCCTCCGCGCGGGCGAGCTCGCCGCTCGCGCGCTGCAGCTCGCGGTCGATGCGGTCGCGCTCCTCGTCGAGGTCGATGACGCCCTCGAGGGGGATATGCAGCTCCGCGCCCGACAGCGCGACCTTGCCCGCCGGCCCGGCGAGGCCGGCCTCGCCCTCGGTGGCGAAGCGCCAGCTCGCGACGCCGCCGAGGCGGGTGATGCCCGCGAGCCCGCCGTCGAGGACGGCGCGGCGCTCGGGGCTCGCGTGCGCGACGACCTCGAGGCTGACCGACGGCGCGAGGCCGTGGTCGGCGCGGAAGCGCCGCAGCTCGGTGACGGCCTCCTGCAGCGCGGCGAACTCGGCTTCCGCCGCGGCGTCGCGCGCACCGACCCCGGTCTCGGGCCAGGCCGCGCCGATGAGCGCCTGCCCCTCGGGATGGCCGTGCAGCGTCTGCCAGAGCTCCTCGGTGACGAAGGGGATGACGGGGTGGGCCAGGCGCAGGGCCTCGTCGAGCACGCCGGCGAGGACGCGGTCGGCGACGTCGTCACCGCGGAGCTTCGCGAGCTCGAGGTACCAGTCGCAGTAGTCGTCCCAGACGAAGTGGTAGAGCAGGCGCACGGCCTTGGCGAGGTCGAACTCGGCGTAGGCCGCGCCGACCTGCGCGCGCGTGTCCTCGAGGCGGGACAGGATCCAGCGGTCCTCGACCTCGAGCCCACGATCGGGCACCCCCGCGGCGACCTCGCTGCCGTCGAGGCGGGCGAGGACGAACCGCGCGGCGTTCCACAGCTTGTTGCAGAAGCGCCGCGCGCCCTCGACCCACTCCTCGGCCAGCGGCGTGTCCTGCCCCGGGTTCGCGCCGCGCAGCAGGGCGAAGCGCAGGGCATCGGCGCCGTACTTGTCGATGAAGTCGAGCGGGTCGATGACGTTGCCGAAGGACTTCGACATCTTCTTGCCCTCGGCGTCGCGCACCATCCCGTGGTTGAAGACGACGTGGAAGGGCACGTCGTCGCGCAGGTGCAGCCCCATCATGAGCATCCGGCTCACCCAGAAGGTGTTGATGTCGTAGCCGGTCTCCATGACGGCGTTGGGGTACCAGGTCGCGAGCTCGGGGGTGTCGGTGACCGCGCCGGTCCAGCCCAGCGTCGTGAACGGCCACAGCGCCGAGGAGAACCAGGTGTCGAGGACGTCGACGTCCTGGGTCAGCCCGAGCTCGGCGATCTCCTCGGGGGTGGGGTCGGTGCGGCGCACGTGCACGCCCCCGTCGCGGTCGTACCACGCGGGGATGCGGTGGCCCCACCACAGCTGGCGGGAGATGCACCAGTCGTGGAGGTTGTCGAGCCACTCGAGGAAGCCCTTGGCGTTGCGCTCGGGCACGAAGCGCGTGCGCCCGGCGCGCACCGCCTCGGCGGCGCGGGAGGCCAGCGGGCCGACCTCGACGAACCACTGGTCGGACAGCCGGGGCTCCACGGCGGTGTCGCAGCGCGAGCAGTGCCCGACCTGGTGGGCGCGGTCGACGACGCTGACGAGGAGGCCGAGGGCGTCGAGGTCGGCCTTGACGCGCTCGCGGGCGGCGTAGCGGTCGAGCCCGGCGTAGGGGCCGCCGGCCTCGGTGATCCGCGCGTCGTCGTCCATGACGTCGACCGACGGCAGGTCGTGGCGCTGGCCGATCTCGAAGTCGTTGGGGTCGTGGGCGGGGGTGACCTTGACCGCGCCGGTGCCGAACTCGGGGTCGACCCAGGCGTCGGCGACGACCGGGATCTCGCGGTCGAGCAGCGGCAGGACCACCGTCGAGCCGACGAGGTGGCGGTAGCGCTCGTCGTCGGGGTGCACCGCCACCGCGGTGTCGCCGAGCATCGTCTCGACCCGGGTCGTGGCGACGACGACGCCGGCGGAGCCGTCGGCGCCGGGGTAGCGCAGCTCGGCGAGCTCGCCGGGGTCCTCGAGGTAGTCGACCTCGATGTCCGACAGCGCGGTCTGGCAGCGCGGGCACCAGTTGATGATGCGCTCACCCTTGTAGATGAGGCCCTGCTCGTAGAGCAGGCAGAAGGTCTCGCGCACCGCCTCAGCACGCGTCTCATCGAGGGTGAAGGCCTCACGGCGCCAGTCGCAGGACGCGCCGAGGGAGCGTTGCTGGCGGAGGATGCGCCCGCCGTACTCCTCCTTCCAGGCCCACACCCGCTCGACGAAGGCCTCGCGGCCGAGGTCGTGGCGGCTCGTCCCCTCCGCAGCGAGCTCCTTCTCGACGACGTTCTGGGTGGCGATGCCCGCGTGGTCGGTGCCCGGCAGCCACACGGCGTTCTTGCCCTGCATGCGCGCGTGGCGGACGAGGGCGTCCTCGATCGCGCTCGTGAGGGCGTGGCCGATGTGCAGCGACCCGGTGACGTTGGGCGGCGGCATCGCGATGGCGAAGGGCTCGCCCTCGTCGTCGGGCTCGGCGGCGAACCAGCCGCCGTCCTCCCACCAGTCGTAGCGGCGGGGCTCGATCTCGGCGGGGTCGTAGCCGGACAGGGTGCGGTGATCGGTGGTCTCGGTCATGCGGGGCATCCTACGGGCGCGATCGGACGCCGCGCGGCACGGGAGCGCGCGGCGGGCACGGACAGGGGGTGACCCCGAGGTCGGTCAGGCGCTGCGCTCGCGGCGCTCGATGTCCTCGTCGCGGGGCACGAGCGTGGGGTTGACCTTCTCGCGGACGACCTCGCCGCTGATGACGCACTCGCCGACGTCGGTGAGGCTCGGCAGCTCGTACATCGTGTTGAGCAGGACCTCCTCGAGGATCGCGCGCAGCCCCCGGGCGCCGGTGCCGCGCAGGATCGCGAGGTCGGCGATGGCCTCGAGCGCGTCGTCGGTGAAGGCGAGCGCAACGTCGTCGTACTCGAAGAACTTCTGGTACTGCTTGACGAGCGCGTTGCGCGGCTCGGTGAGGATCTTCACGAGCGCGTCGCGGTCGAGGTGCTCGACGCTGGAGACGATCGGCAGCCGGCCGATGAACTCGGGGATGAGCCCGTAGCGGATGAGGTCCTCGGGCAGGACCTGGTCGAAGAGCTCGGCCTGGTCGCGCTCCCGGCTCGTGCGGACCTCCGAGCCGAAGCCGACGCCACGACGGCCGAGGCGCTGCTCGATGATCTGCTCGAGCCCGGCGAAGGCCCCTCCGACGATGAAGAGGACGTTGGAGGTGTCGATCTGGATGAACTCCTGGTGGGGGTGCTTGCGCCCGCCCTGGGGCGGCACCGAGGCCACCGTGCCCTCGAGGATCTTCAAGAGCGCCTGCTGCACCCCCTCGCCGGAGACGTCCCGGGTGATCGAGGGGTTCTCCGACTTGCGCGCGATCTTGTCGACCTCGTCGATGTAGATGATCCCCGTCTCGGCCTTCTTCGTGTCGAAGTCCGCGGCCTGGATGAGCTTGAGGAGGATGTTCTCGACGTCCTCGCCGACGTAGCCCGCCTCGGTCAGCGCCGTGGCGTCGGCGATGGCGAACGGCACGTTGAGGATGCGCGCGAGCGTCTGCGCGAGGAGGGTCTTGCCGGAGCCGGTCGGGCCGAGCAGGAGGATGTTCGACTTCGCGAGCTCGACGTCGTCCTCGCGCGCGGGAGCGCCGACCCGGATGCGCTTGTAGTGGTTGTAGACCGCGACGGCGAGGGTCTTCTTCGCCTCGTCCTGCCCGACGACGTAGCTGCGGAGGAAGTCGTAGATCTCGCGGGGCTTGGGCAGGTCACCGGGAGCGAGCTCGGGGGTCTCGGCGAACTCCTCCTCGATGATCTCGTTGCAGAGGTCGATGCACTCGTCGCAGATGTAGACGCCCGGGCCGGCGATGAGCTTCTTGACCTGCTTCTGCGATTTCCCGCAGAACGAGCACTTCAGCAGGTCGCCCGACTCCCCGAACTTCGCCATGGCCTGCCGGTCCTTTGTTCGCTCGCGCGTGGCCAGGTCGTCTCATCGTAACCGACGGCCCACCCTCGAGCGGGGGTCCCTCCACCCGTCGGCACGCCGGGGCGACGGATCAGCTCGACCGCAGGGACTTCTCCTGCGCACGACGGGACTTGATGACCTCGTCGAGGATGCCGTACTCCTGCGCCTCCTCGGCGGTGAGGATGAAGTCGCGGTCGGTGTCATCCTTGATCTTCTCCACGCTCTGCCCGGTCTTGGCGGCGAGGATCTCGTCGAGCATGTCGGCGATGCGCTGGATCTCGCGCGCCTGGATCTCGATGTCGACCGACTGGCCCTCCGCGCCCCCGGCGGGCTGGTGCAGCAGGATCCGCGAGTGCGGCAGCGCGAAGCGCTTGCCGGGGGTGCCCGCGGCGAGCAGCACCGCCGCGGCCGAGGCCGCCTGCCCCATGCAGATCGTCTGGATGTCGGGCTTGATGTACTCCATCGTGTCGTAGATCGCGAGGAGGCTCGTCACCGACCCGCCCGGGGAGTTGATGTAGAGCGCGATGTCCTTCTCGGGGTCCTCGCCCTCGAGGTGGATGAGTTGCGCCATGATGATGTTGGCGATCTCGTCGTTGACCGGCGTCCCGAGGAAGATGATGCGGTCCTTGAGCAGCCGCGAGTAGATGTCGAAGGACCGCTCGCCGCGGTTGGTCTGCTCGACCACCATCGGGACGAGGTAGTTCGTGGGGGAATCGACCTCAGCCATCGGGCTCGCTCCTGGTTCGCGTCGGTGCCGCCGGTCGGGCGGGTGCCACCCTAGCCGCGGCTAGGAGGCGCTGTCCGTGTCGTCCTCCTCGGCGCCCTCCGCCTCCCCGGCTGCGGCCTGCTCCTCGGCCTCGGGCGGCTCGAGATCGGCGTCGTCCTCGGGCGGGGCGGACAGGACCTGCACGTGCTCGAGGATGTGGTCGATGGCCTTGCGCCGGAAGGTGTCGGCCACGAGGGCGGGCAGGCGCTCGGGCGCGGTCATGAACTCCGCGAGCTCGCCGGCGTCGTGGCCGAGGCGGCCGGCCTGGCGGTGGATCTCGGCCTCGAGGTCCTCCTGGGTGACCTCGAGTCCGGCCTCGCGCCCGATCGCGTCGATGACGATCTGCGCGCGCACGGTCTCCTCGGCCTGCTCGCGCAGCTGCGCGATGAGGTCGTCGGGGGAGGTCCCGGTGAGCTGGAGGAACTGCTCGAGCTCGAGGCCGTACTGCTCGGCCTGGCTGGCGATGCGCCCGACCCGGTACTCGAGCTCCTGGCTGACCATCGCGCCGGGCAGCGGCACCTCGAGGCCCTCGACGATCGTCTCGATGACCCGGCCGCGCAGCGCTCCGCGGGCCTCGGCGCGCTTCTCCTTGGCGAGTTGGCGGGCGAGGTCGGCGCGCAGCTCCTCGATGGTGTCGAACTCGCTCGCGGTGATCGCGAAGTCGTCGTCGAGGTCGGGCAGCTCGGTGGCCTTGACCTCCTTGGCGATGACGCGGAGGTCGACCTCCTTGCCGGCGTGCTCGCCGTAGTCCTCGCCGAGGGTGTCGCGGAAGGCGACGATCTGGCCGGCCTCGGTGCCGACGAGCTGGCGGTCGAGCTCCTGCTCGGTCTCCTCGGGGTCGCCGAGGCCGTAGAGGACGTCCTGCTCGGCGACCTCCTCGAGCGGCTCGCCCTCGTGCTCGGCGGTCATGCTCAGCACGACGTGGTCGCCGGGCTGGGCCGGGCGGTCGACGGTCGCGAGCTCGGCGAAGCGCTGGCGCAGCTGATCGAGCTGCTCGTCGACCTCGGCCTCGTCGACCTCCCACTCGGGGTGGGCGATCTGCAGCCCCTCGAAGTCGGGGACGTCGATGTCGGGGCGCACCTCGACGGTCGCGCTGAAGACCCCCTCCTCGCCGTCGTCGAAGGTCTCGACCTCGAACTCCGGCTGCCCGAGGACCTCGAGCTCCTCGGCCTCGACGGCCTCGCGGTAGAAGACCGGCACCGCATCGCGCGCGGCGTGGTCGAGGATCGCCGCGCGGCCGACGTGGGACTCGAGCACGCGCCGGGGCGCCTTGCCGGGGCGGAAGCCGGGCACGCGCACCTCCTTGGCGACGTGCCGCGCGGCCTCGTCGACCGCCGCGCCGACGCGCTCGGCCTCGACGGTGACGGTGAGCTTGAGGGTGGTCTCGTCGATGCGCTCGACGCTGGTCTTCACGCGGCAGGCCTCCGGTGCGTCACGGTCGGGTGGTCGGCGCGGCGCAACCGCCGCGCGAGCGACCATCCTCGCACGCCCCACGGTCCCGACGCAGCCACCGCCCCCGGGCGCGGCGCGACCGGCCGCCTGCGTGGCGCTGGGCTCCCTACTTCTTCGCCGGCTGGTAGTAGGGATTGCTCCCCGAGGCATGGTCGGTGACGTCGACGACGCGCTCGATCTCCTCGACCGCCGAGATGATCGCGGTCTCGATGCCCTGCGAGAGGGTGACCTGGGCCATGCCGCAGCCCTGGCAGCCGCCGCCGAGGCGGAGGTAGGCGGTGCCCTCCTCGACGGCGACGAGGTCGGCCCGGCCGCCGTGCGAGGCGATCTGGGGGTTGATGTGCTGCTCGAGGATCTGGATGACCTGCTGGGCGACGTCGCCGGAGAGGTCGATGTCGCCGAAGTCGCCGGAGACCGGGGAGGCCGGCTCCGGTGGCGCGGGCCGGTTGGGGTTCTCGAGGACGATCCCGCCGGTCTCGAGGTCGCCCTGGCGGTCGAGCGTCGCGCCGCGCAGCATCGGCACGCTCGCGGCGGGCACGATGACCGCGAGGTCGTCGTGCCACTGCACGACGTCGTCGGCGGCGGCCTCGGCGAGCACCTCGAGCGACATCGCGACGTCGTACTTGCCCGGGCTCTCGCCGGTGACCTCCAGCTTGAGCGCGAGGCGCTCGGGCTCGTCGTCACGGGAGCGGATGAGCCGCACCTTCTCGCGCGCGCCTTCGGTGACGGTGATGACGGGGCTGGCCTGGTCGCTCATGGCCGCAAGGGTAGCCCCCGAACGACCGTGATGACACCCCGCTGTCGGCGGGGTCACCGCCGCTACGCTGTCGCGCATGCCCCGCATCGCCCTCGTCGTGCCGACGACGACCTACCGCGCCGCAGCCTTCCTCGAGGCGGCCCGTCGCGCCGGCGTCGACGTCGTCATCGCCAGCGACGACGAGCCCCACCCCCTCGCCGTCGAGCAGGTGAGCCTCGACCTCGCCGACGTCGACGAGGCCGCCCGCGCGCTCGCCATGGCCGCCGGCGACGTCGACGCCGTCGTCGGCGTCGACGACCACGGCGTCGAGATCGCCGCGCTCGCCGCCGCCCGGCTCGGGCTCGACCAGAGTCCGCCCGAGGCCGTGGCGCGCACGCGCGACAAGGCGGCGATGCGCCGGGCGCTCGAGGGGCGGGCCGGCGTGCGCCAGCCGCCCTTCGTGGTCGCCGGCCCCGACGACGACGTCGCCGCGCTCGCTGCCGAGGTCGGGCCGCCGGTCGTGGTCAAGCCCGTGTCACTGGCGGCCAGCCGCGGGGTCATCCGCGCCGACGACCCCGCCGCGGCGGCCGCCGCCGCGGCGCGCTGCCGGCGCATCCTCGCCGCCGCCGGCGAGGACCCCGACGGCCCGCTGCTGGTCGAGGGCTACCTGCCCGGCGTCGAGGTCGCCGTCGAGGGCCTGCTGACCGACGGCCGCCTCGAGGTTCTCGCGGTCTTCGACAAGCCCGACCCGCTCGAGGGCCCGTACTTCGAGGAGACCCTCTACGTCACCCCCTCGCGCCTGCCCGGGCCGACCCTCGCCGCGATCGCCGAGGCGACCGCGGCGGCCACGGCCGGGCTCGGCCTGCGGCAGGGGCCGGTGCACGCCGAGCTCCGCGTCGACCGCGGCAGCCCGGCGCTGCTCGAGGTCGCCGCCCGCACGATCGGCGGGCACTGCGGACGCTCACTGCGCTTCGGCCTCGGCATGTCCCTCGAGGAGGTCGTCCTGCGCAACGCCGCGCGCCTGCCGACCCACGCGCTGGCCCCCGCGGGCGGCGCGAGCGGGGCGCTCATGCTGCCGATCCCGCGCAGCGGGGTGCTGCGCGCCGTCGACGGCCTCACCGCCGCGCGCGCGGTCGAGGGCATCGACGGCGTCGAGATCAGCGTGCCGCTCGGCGGCGCCGTCGAGGCACTGCCGGAGGGCGGGCGCTACCTGGGCTTCGCCTTCGCCTCGGGCGCCCGGCCCGCCGACGTCGAGGCTGCGCTGCGCGCGGCGTGGGCCGCCCTCGAGACCACCATCGACCCCGACGGCGCGCCCTGCGCGCCACAGGAGGTGAGCGCCGGATGCGCGTCGCCCTGATCTCCACCTACGAGCTCGGCCACCAGCCGCTGCACGTCGCCTCGCCGGCGGCGCACCTGCGCGCCGCCGGCCACGACGTCGCCGCCCGCGACCTCGCCGTCGAGCCGTGGGACGACGGGCTCGTGGCGTGGGCCGACGCGCTGGCCTTCAGCGTGCCGATGCACACCGCGATGCGTCTCGCGGTGGCCGGCGCCGAGCGCGCCCGCGAGCTGCGCGGCGACCTGCCGATCGCCCTCTACGGGCTCTACGCCCCGGTGAGCCGGGACACGACGGTCGGGCGCATCGCCGACGTCGTCCTCGCCGGGGAGTACGAGCCGGCGCTGCTCGGCTGGGTCGAGACCCTCGCCGGTCGCGACGGGGCGGCCGCGGCCGACGCCGCCCGGCGCCACCGGCGCGACGGTGCGGTCGCCGGCGACATCGGCGGCGACCCCGTCCTGCAGCTCGGCCGCCAGCGCTTCCGGACCCCCGCGCGCGACCTCCTGCCCGGCCTCGAGCGCTACGCCAGCGCCCACATCGACGGGCGGGACCACGTCGCCGGCTACACCGAGGCGAGCCGCGGCTGCGCCCACGAGTGCCGCCACTGCCCGGTGCCCGCGGTCTACGGCGGGGCGACCCGGCTCGTCGACCGCGACGTCGTCCTCGCCGACGTCGACCAGCAGGTCGCCGCGGGCATGCGCCACCTCACCTTCGGCGACCCCGACTTCCTCAACGCCCCGAAGCACGCCCTCGCGGTGGCCCGTGCGGTGCACGAGCGCCACCCCGACCTCACCTACGACGTCACGGTGAAGGTCGAGCACATCCTCCGCGACGAGGCGATCTGGGAGGAGCTCGCCGCGACGGGCTGCCGCTTCGTGATCTCGGCGATCGAGCTCCTCGACGACGCCGTGCTCGAGCGCCTCGACAAGGGCCACACCGCCGCGCAGGCCGCCGCGGCCGTCGGCGTCCTGCGGCGCGCCGGCATCGAGCCACGGCCGTCGTTCCTGCCGTTCACCCCGTGGAGCTCGGTCGGCACGATCCGCGAGGTCTTCGACTTCGTCGTCGACCAGGACCTCCTCGGCACCGTCGACCCGGTGCAGCTGTCGATCCGGCTGCTCGTGCCGACCGGCTCGCTGCTCCTCGACCTCGACGATCTCGCGCCGCTGCTCGACGGCTACGACGACGAGGCGCTGACGTGGCGCTGGCACCCCGCCGACCCCGCCGTCGACGACCTCCAGCAGGCACTGGCCAAGATCGCCGAGGAGGCCGCCGACGCCGGCCTGCCCCGGCGCGCGACCTTCGTGCGGATGCGCGCCGAGGTGCTCGCCGCCGATGGCGTGGCCGACCCGGCCGTGGCCGCCGAGGAGGGCATCCCGGCCACACTCGAGGACGGCCCGGGCCTGTCCGAGCCGTGGTTCTGCTGCGCCGAGCCCACCGAGGGGCAGTTCGGCGTCGTCACGACCTGCGAGGGCTCCTAGCCACGGCCCCGAGTCATCGCGCGCGCCCGCCGCGCGCCCGCCTCAGCCGGAGACCGGGGCGGCCACCTCGCCGCGCAGCACGGCGAGGCGCCCGCGCGTCGGGGGTCGCGCGACGAGCGCGAGCACGGCGACGGCCAGGGGCAGGACGATGAGCCAGGAGAGGACCTCGGCGTAGGAGCCGGTGAGCTCCGCGCCGCTAGCGAGGGCGAGGGGCCCGAAGGCCGTGCCGCCGACGTTGACCGCCATGACCGTGCCGCGGATCGAGCCGATGTGGGCGGTGCCGAAGAAGCGCGGGAACGCCGAGGCCTCGAGGGAGCGGATCGAGCCTCCGGCCGCGCCGAGGCACAGGGCGTAGACGATCGCGAGCGCCCCGGGTGCGACGACCGGCACGAGGAGCATCGCCGTGGCGAGCGCGGCCATCGAGCCGATGACGAGCCAGCGCGGGTCGAGCCGGTCGACGAGCGCGCCGACGCCGATCGTCGCGACGATCGTCGCGACGGTCTGGGGCACGAAGTTCGCCGCCGCCGCGGTCGTCGACAGGCCCTGGCCGGTGAGCAGGGAGATCTGGTGGAACTGCATCCCCGTGCCGATGAGCCCGACGGTGCTCACCCCGGCGGTGATCGCCCAGAACATCAGCGTCCGGCTCGCCTCGGCGCGCGTCCAGCCCCAGCGCTCGGGCGGGGGCGCACCGTCGGGATCGGGGGCGTCGCCGTCGACGCGCTGACCGACGTCCTCGGGGCGGTTGCGCATGCCGAGCAGCGCGATCGCGACGACGGCGCTGCCGACGGCGATCCCGGTCACGACCCAGCTCGCGCGCCAGCCCAGCGCCCCGATGATACGGGTGAGCACGATGGGGGTGACGGAGATGAGCGCCCCGCCAACCGCGACGGTGAGCCCGAGCGCGAGCCCGCGACGGCGCTCGAACCACAGCGCGACCGACGTCGTCGAGGTGAGCCCGAGCGCGCCCTGGCCGAGCATGCGGATGCCGGTGAAGCCCACGACGAGGCTCGCGAGGCCCGTGACCGCGCTCATGCCGACGAGGGCGGCCCCGAAGGCCACGCCGATGCCGGCCATGACGATGCGCACGCCGTAGCGGTCGATCGCCCGGCCGAACACCGGCATCGTCAGCGCCCCGGTCAGCGTGCCGACGAGGTAGGCCGTCGAGACCTGCGAGCGGGTGAGGTCGAGGGCGACGATGATCTCGTCGACGAAGACCGACACGCCGACGGTCTGCCCCGGCGCGGTGAGCGCGAGGCCGAGGGCAGCGAAGAGCACGACGCGCCAGCCGTAGAAGCGCAGCTGGGCGGCGACGCGAGCGCGCACGGGCGGGGCCTCCTGTGAGGACGCAGGTGACGGCGGCCGCGGCCACGGCCGTCGCGAGCGCACTATCGTAGCCAGGTCGGTCCGCGCCTCAGCGCCGGTGCGGTCGACCGTTCGTGCACCAGCGACCCGCCCTCGAGGAGCCAGCATGCCCACCGCCACGCCCGACCTGCTCGACGAGGTCGGCCGTCGCCGGACCTTCGCGATCATCAGCCACCCCGACGCCGGCAAGACGACGCTGACCGAGAAGTTCCTGCTCTTCGCCGGGGCGCTGCACGAAGCGGGGGCGGTGAAGTCCCGCAAGCAGGCGCGCACCGCGACGAGCGACTGGATGGCCCTCGAGAAGGAGCGCGGGATCTCGATCTCCTCGACGGTCCTGCACTTCGCCTACGGGCCCTGGCGCTTCAACCTCCTCGACACCCCCGGCCACGCCGACTTCTCCGAGGACACCTACCGGACCCTCTGGGCCGCCGACGCCGCGGTCATGGTGCTCGACGCCGCCAAGGGCCTCGAGCCGCAGACGCTCAAGCTCTTCAAGGTCTGCCGCGACCGCGGCATCCCCATCGTCACGTTCGTCAACAAGGTCGACCGTCCCGCGCTGGCCCCGCTCGAGCTCCTCGACCAGATCGCCGGGCAGATCGGCCTCGACCCCGTGCCGGTGACCTGGCCGGTCGGCGACGGCGGCGACTTCGCCGGCATCGTCGACCGGCAGGCCGGCGAGCTCATCCGCTACGACCGCACCGCCCACGGCTCGACGATCGGCGACGAGGAGCGCATCCCCCTCGAGAAGGCCGCCGAGGCGGGTGCCGAGGCGATCGGCTGCCCCGCCGACCGCTTCGCCCAGGCCCTCGAGGAGCTCGAGCTCCTCGACCTCGACCGGCCCGACGTCGACGGCGAGGCGGTGCTCGACGGCCGGCAGACCCCGGTGTTCTTCGGCTCGGCGCTCGGCAACTTCGGCGTGCGTCGCCTCCTCGAGGGCTTCGCCGAGCTCGCGCCGGCGCCCGGCCCGCAGACCATCGTCGAGCCCGAGGACGGCGACCGGCCGATCGAGGCGCCCTTCAGCGCGCTCGTCTTCAAGGTCCAGGCGAACATGAACCCGCGCCACCGCGACCGGGTGGCGTTCCTCCGGGTCCAGTCAGGGACCTTCGACCGTGGGATGAGCGCGACGCTGGCCCGCACCGGGCGGCCCTTCGCGCTGAAGTACGCCCATCAGCTCTTCGCCTCCGAGCGCGAGACCGTCGAGCAGGCCGTCGCCGGCGACATCGTCGGCGTCGTCGGCGCGACCGGCCTGCAGGTCGGCGACTCGCTCTACGCCGAGGACCGCGTCGTCTTCCCGGCGATCCCGACGTTCTCCCCCGAGCGCTTCGCGCGGGTGCGCAACCGCGACTCAGGCCGCTTCAAGCAGTTCCGCACCGGCCTGGCCCAGCTCGACGAGGAGGGCGTCGTCCACGTGCTGCGCCACCCCGAGCTCGGCGATCAGGAGCTCATCCTCGCCGGGGTCGGCCAGCTGCAGTTCGAGGTCACCCAGCACCGCATGGCCGAGGAGTTCGGCTGCGAGATCAGCCTCGAGCCCGCCCCCTTCGAGCTCGCCCGGCGCATCGACGCCGCCGACGAGCCCAAGGTGCGCGGGCAGCGCGGCACGAGCGTCTTCCAGGACCGCCACGGCACCACCCTCGTGCTCTTCCGCAACGCCTTCGCGCTGCAGTGGGCGCAGCAGGACCTGCCCGACGTCCCCTTCCACGAGCTCGGCATCAGCCGGTCGTAGCCGGCCCGGCGCCGCGGCCCGTCGACGGCCTCAGCGCACCGCCGAGGCCGCGAGCTCGCCCGGCGCCGCGGTGCCGATGCGCTCACGCAGGCGCAGCGCGCGCTGCAGGCCCTTGACGTCGGCGACCTTGTCGGGGGCGACGAGGGTGACGACGAGACCGTCGGCGCCGGCCCTGCCGGTGCGGCCCGAGCGGTGGACGTAGTCCTTCTCAGTGGCCGCCGGGTCGAAGTGCACGACGACGCCGACGTCGTCGACGTGGATGCCGCGCGCGGCGACGTCGGTCGCGACGAGCGCGGCGACCTCACCGCTGCTGAAGGCCGCGAGCGCGCGCTGCCGCTGGTTCTGCGAGCGGTTGCCGTGGATCGCCGCCGAGGCCACGCCGCGGCGGTTGAGCTGCTTGGCGACGCGGTCGGCCGCGTGCTTGGTCCGCGTGAACACGATCGCCGAGCTCGCGTGCGCGACGACGTCGCGGGTCAGCGCCACGCGCTCGCTGGGCTCGGCGTGCCAGAAGTAGTGGCGCACCTCCCCCTGCTCGGCGGGGTCCTCGGCGAGCTCGTGGCGGACGGGATCGCGCTGGTAGCGACGGATGAGCACGTCGACGTCGCCGTCGAGGGTGGCCGAGAACAGCAGCGTCTGACGCTGCTTCGGCGTCGTGTCGAGCAGGCGGCGCACCTCGGGCAGGAAGCCCATGTCGGCCATGCGGTCGGCCTCGTCGAGGACGACGACCTCGACGTCGGAGAGGTCGGCGTCGCCACGGCCGACGAGGTCGGCCAGGCGCCCCGGGCAGGCGATCGCGAGGTCGACGCCACGGCGCAGACGCTGCTGATCGCGTCCGAGGCTCGTGCCGCCGTAGAACGTCGCGACGCGGCGGCCGGCGGCCTGCGCCAGCGGGGTGAGCTCGGCGGCGACCTGCGCGGCGAGCTCGCGGGTCGGCAGCAGCACGAGACCACGGGGGCGGCGCGGCTCGGCGCGGCCCACACGGGCGGCCAAGGGCAGGGAGAAGGCGAGGGTCTTGCCCGAGCCGGTGGGCGCGCGGCCGCAGAGGTCGCGCCCGGCCATCGCCTCGGCGATCGTCGCCGCCTGGATGGGGAAGGGCTCGGTGATGCCACGCTGGGCGAGGGCACCCACGAGCTTGCGGGGCACGCCGAGCTGGTCGAACGAGGTCGTCAAGGGAGAGGGCTCCTGCCTGGCGCACGCGCGCCGGGCGGTCGGGTCGCAGCGCAGGGCTCTGCGCACGCGGGTGGGCACGCTCGAGGCTGCGATGGAGGTTGCCCGCCGCCACGCTCGGCGCCTCGCGGAGCGCTCGCCTGCTCGGCGGGCGCGGTCGGCGCGCGTGCTCGAGACCGGGCTGCCCGGCCTCCTCAGCGAGTGTAGACCTTCGTGGCCGGCGCCGTCATGCCGGCACCGCGCCGCGCCCTCGCGGCGCGCCGGCAGCAGGATCCCCACGAGCGCACCGAGCACGAGCAGCTGGAAGGTTCCTCGTCCCAGCTGGTGCTGCAGCGTCGGGATCAGCGTCACGGTCAGGTGGTCTCTGGGTCACCCGCGAAGGTACGACATCACGGCGACAACCCCGGGTCGGCCCGCAGATCGCATCGCCACCGCCGATCATCGAGCCAGCGACGGATCAGGACGACCCACCCACCACGCCGCGGTTGACGACACGAAGGCACCCGTCGACCGACGAGGCCGCGCGACAAGCCTTGAGGGAGGCGAACCTGTGCTCGTCCCGAGCCGGGAGCCGAGCCTCGTGTCGCTCCCCCTCTTCTCAACGACCTCTTGGCGCAACCCCTCAGTAGACTGTCCATGCGAGGCGACCGTCCGCGCGACCGAACAGGCGACAGTCGGCGCGTGCGGTGGCCGTACAGCCCGCCATTCTTGTGGCGTACTGTGGCGCAGGCATACCGTGGCCGTCTGCGGAGATCAGCACCTTCGCAGGCCACAGCATCACGGGACGTGGCGCAGCTTGGCAGCGCGCCTGCTTTGGGAGCAGGAGGTCGCGGGTTCGAATCCCGCCGTCCCGACGCCGGCCCGGGCGTGGCGGCAGGACCGCTAGGCTCGGGCGCCGCCCGCGGGCGTAGCTCAATGGCAGAGCCCCAGCCTTCCAAGCTGGTGATGCGGGTTCGATTCCCGTCGCCCGCTCCGGACCCCCCTCAGCCCGGCGCTCGTCGCTCCACGGCCCTGCGCCGCGCCGCAGCGCGATCCGCAAACCCCGAGCCGACCGGGCACGACGGTCGTCGGCGACGCGCCGGGCCCAAGGACCTTTCCCGCCCTGCGGCGGTCGTGTTCGCTCGTGGCGGACGCTGCCGCACGAGGAGGAGGTCCGGACCGATGCTGCCGCGCGAGGTCGTCCCCCTACCCGAGCACGTCTACCCGGCCGAGCCGTGGCGGCTCGTCGAGGCCCGCTTCGACACGAGCCACCTCGACCGGGCCGAGACCGTCTTCGCGGTCGGCAACGGCTACCTCGGCTGCCGCGGGACCTTCGAGGAGGGCCGCCCCGGCCTCGCCCCGGGCACGTTCGTCAACGGCTTCCACGAGACCTGGTCCATCGAGCACGCCGAGGACGCCTACGGCCTCGCGCGCACCGGCCAGACGATCGTCAACGTGCCCGACGCCACGCTGCTCGAGCTGCACGTCGACGACGAGCCGCTCTTCCTGCCCACCGCGCGGATGCGCCACTACGAGCGCGTGCTCGACATGCGCGACGGCACCCTGACCCGCGAGCTCGAGTGGTCGACGCCGGCGGGCAAGCACGTGCACATCCGGACGCTGCGGATGGCCTCCTTCGAGCACCGCCACGTCATGGCCTTCGAGTTCGAGGTCACTCTCCTCGACCACGCGGCGCCGCTCGTGCTCTCCTCGAAGGTCGTCAACCGCCAGGACCGCGAGGCCTCGGTCTCCTCGCAGGCCGGCGAGGAGAGCGCGACCCGCGACCCGCGGCTCGCGAGCACCTTCGACCACCGGGTGCTCCAGACGCGGGTGCACCGTCGCGAGGGCACCCGCCTGCTGCTCGGCTACGAGACGGCCAACAGCGGGATGACGCTGGGGCTCGGCGTCGACCACCTCATCGAGACGGCGAACCCCTACGAGCTCGCCTTCTCCCACGAGGAGGACGTCGAGCGGCTCGCGATCCTCGTCGACGCCGCGCCAGGCGTACCGGTGCGGGTCGTGAAGTACGCGACGTACCAGACCTCCCGCAGCGTGCCCGCCGGCGACCTCGTCGCGCGCAGCGAGCGCACGCTGCGGCGGACCATGCGCGAGGGGCTGCCGCGCCTGCTCGAGCAGCAGCGCGAGCACCTCGACCGCTTCTGGGCGCGCGCCGACATCGAGGCGGAGACCGGCGAGGACACGCCGCGGGTGCAGCAGGCGATCCGTTGGAACCTCTTCCAGCTCGCGCAGGCCTCCTGGCGCGCCGAGGGGACCGGCATCCCCGCCAAGGGCCTGACCGGGCAGGCCTACGAGGGCCACTTCTTCTGGGACGCCGAGATCTACATCCTGCCGTTCCTCGCCTACACCCAGCCGCGGATCGCCCGCAACCTCCTGCGCTTCCGCCACAGCCTCCTCGACAAGGCCCGCGAGCGGGCCGCCGAGCTCAGCGAGGGCGGGGCGCTGTTCCCGTGGAGGACGATCAACGGTGAGGAGGCCAGCGCCTACTACCAGGCCGGCACCGCGCAGTACCACATCGACGCCGACATCGCCCACGCGTTGCAGCGCTACGTCAACGTGCGCGGCGACTGGGGGTTCCACCTCGAGGTCGGCGCGGAGCTGCTCATCGAGACCGCGCGGCTGTGGACCAGCCTCGGCTTCCACGACCCCGAGGGCCGCTTCCGCATCCACGCGGTCACCGGCCCCGACGAGTACAGCACCGTCGTCGACGACAACAGCTTCACCAACCTCATGGCGCAGGTGAACCTGCGCTACGCCGTCGAGGTCGTGCGCAGGCTCGAGGCCGACAGCCCCGAGGCGTTCTCGCCGATCGCCCACGCCTGCGCCCTCGAGCCCGGGGAGGTCGAGGCGTGGGAGGCCGCCGCCGAGGCGATGCACGTCCCCTACGACCGCGAGCTCGGCATCCACCTCCAGGACACCCACTTCCTCGACCGCGAGGTATGGGACCTCGACGCCACCCCCCGGGAGCGCTTCCCGCTGCTGCTGCACTACCACCCGCTCGTGATCTACCGCTACCAGGTCATCAAGCAGGCCGACGTCGTCCTCGCGATGTTCCTCCTCGACGACGAGTTCGACCTCGACGTCAAGCGGCGCAACTTCGACTACTACGACCCACTGACGACCGGGGACTCCTCGCTGTCGGCAGCCATCCAGAGCATCGTCGCCGCGGAGATCGGCAACGAGGCCAAGGCCCTCGAGTACTTCGACTACGCCCTGATGATGGACCTCGCCGACCTCGCGGGCAACGTCTCCGACGGCGCGCACATCGCCTCGGCAGGGGGCGTCTGGCAGACGCTGGCCTTCGGCTTCGCCGGCGTGCGCGACACCGGTGGCCGGCTGCGCATCGACCCGCGCCTGCCCTCGACGTGGTCGCGCCTGCGCGTGCCGGTGCGCTTCCAGGACCGCCAGCTCACGATCGAGCTCACCCACGAGACCGAGCGCTACGAGCTCCTCGAGGGCGAGGCGCTCGAGCTCACGATCCGCGGCAGCGACCTGCGCCTCGAGCCGGGCGCCGCCCTCGAGCTTCCCGCCGCCCCCTGACCCGGCGCCGCGTCGCGCCGACGGCGTCCGCGGGCGGTGGCCCCGGGCGCCCCCGTCAGTCGGTGTGCCCGTTGCGCTCGGCCAGCTCGACGTCGACGGCGGCGACGTCGGCGAAGGTCGTCTCCCGCAGGCGCTCGCGCAGCGCCTCCTGCGCACTGACCCAGAAGCGGTGGACCGCGCACTCGTTGTCCCAGCGGCACGGCCCGCCGGTCATGACGCACTCCTCGACCTTGGCCTCGCCCTCGATGGCCTCGATGACGTCGAGCATCCGCGTCTCGCTCGCCGCCTGGGCGAGGGCATAGCCGCCATCGCGCCCTGCGAGGGAGCGCACGAGCCCCGCGGAGACGAGCTGGGCGAGGATCTGCGGCAGGTAGGACTCGGGGATCGCCATCGCCTCGGCGATCTCCCTCGTCTTGCGGCGCCCGTCGTCCTCGTGCCGGGCGAGGTCGAGCATCGCCCGCACGGCGTAGTCGCCCTTGCGGCCCAGTCGCATGCGCATCGCGGGCAGCCTACTACTCCCGCGCCGTGATGCGCGGAGGCACCACCACGACGGGAGGTGCTGCCGCGCCGAGGGGCCCGCCGTATCCTCGCAGGGCGCGTCGGGTCGACGAGGGAGCAACGGTGGCTGAGGCGCAGCGCTGGGACGACCGCAGCTGGGAGCAGGTCTGGGACCGCATGCTCGGCCCCGTGCAGCGCTACCACTTCGCGCTCACCCTCTGGCGCCGGGAGATCCCCGACGAGCCCTTCGACCGCCGCGTCGTCGTCGAGCTCGCGCGGCGCTGGCGCCGTCGGGCGGTCACGCTCGTCGTCCTGTGGAGCCTGTGGATCGCCTACTGGACGATGCTCATGCGCGCCGAGGTCACGCTGCGCAACGCGGAATCGGTCGGGTTCCCGCTGGCGATGATCCTGCTCGGCGCCGCCGGGGTGGCCTTCTGCCTGCACGCGCGGCGCCGGTTCGAGCCGGTGGCGCGCACGTTCGACCCGCCGCCGAGCGCCTGACCCGCCGCCGAGCGCCTGAGCCGCCGCGCTCGCCCGGGCCGCCGCCGGTTGCCTCGACTCCCGCCGGCCCGTCGTCACCGAACCTACGGTTACGGCACCGTAATCTACGGTACCGTAGGGTTGGTGGAGCCCCGGGCGCGCCGGGGTGCCGGGGGGCCGGGGGCTCCTCGCAGACCCCCCGCTGCGCGGCCGCGCCGCGCGCCGGACCGATGACCGCGACGAGCGCCGAGGACCATGCCGTGACCGACGCCGAGTACCACGCCTCCGTCAGCGACCGCGCCGCCCTGCCGTGGCATCCGCGCATCCTCCAAGGCGGCATGGGGGTCGCGGTCTCCGACTGGCGCCTCGCCCGCGCGGTGGCGACCTCAGGGCAGATGGGCATCGTCTCGGGCACGGCCATCGGCCTCGTCGTGGCCCGGCGGCTCCAGCTCGGCGACGAGGGCGGGCACGTGCGCCGCGCGCTCGCCGCGCTGCCGCTGCCAGGCGTGGCCGAGCGCATCCTCTCGCGCTACTACGTCGAGGGCGGGAAGGCCGAGGGCCGGCCCTTCAAGGCCGTGCCCGCGTTCACCCCCGAGCCCAAGCGTCCCCTCAACGAGCTCACCGTCGCGGGCAACTTCGTGGAGGTGCACCTCGCCAAGGAAGGCCACGACGGCCTCGTCGGCCTCAACCTCCTCCACAAGGTCCGCCTGCCCACCCCCTCCTCCCTCTACGGGGCGCTGCTCGCCGGCGTCGACGCCGTCGTCATGGGCGCGGGCATCCCCCGCGACATCCCGCACATGCTCGACCTCCTCGCCGCGCACCTGCCCGCCGAGGTGCCCCTCGACCTCCCGCCCGCCGCCGACGGCACCCGCCGCGCGCTGCGCTTCGACCCTGCCGAGCTGTGGGGCGAGGCGAGCCCGCCAGCGCTGCGGCGCCCGCCGTTCTTCGCGATCGTGAGCTCGCACACCCTCGCCAAGGCGCTCGCGCGGGAGCCGGTCAGCCGCCCCGACGGCTTCGTCGTCGAGGCGCCCATCGCCGGGGGTCACAACGCGCCGCCACGCGGCAAGGGGCCGCTCGACGAGCGTGGGCAGCCGGTCTACGGCCCCCGCGACGAGGCCGACCTCACCAAGGTCGCCGAGGTGGGACTGCCGTTCTGGGTCGCCGGCGGCTACGCCCAGCCCACGCGCCTCGCCGAGGCGCTCGAGGCCGGCGCGAGCGGGGTCCAGCTCGGCACCGCCTTCGCCTTCTGCGAGGACTCCGGCATCGAGACGAGCCTCAAGCGCCGGCTGCACGAGCAGATCCGTCGCGGAGAGGCCGAGATCGTCACCGACGCGGTGGCCTCCCCCACCGGCTTCCCCTTCAAGGTCGCCACCCTCGAGGGCACGCTGTCCGAGCAGGACGTCTACGAGGAGCGCGGCCGCATCTGCGACCTCGGCTTCCTCACGACGCCGTACGAGCGCGAGGACGGCTCGGTCGGGATGCGCTGCCCCTCCGAGCCGGTCGACGACTGGGTGCGCAAGGGCGGCGACCTCGCCGAGACCGTCGGTCGCAAGTGCCTCTGCAACGGGCTCGTCGCCACCAACGGGCTCGCGCAGTCGCGCCCCAACGGCGACGTCGAGCCGCCGGTCATCACGAGCGGTGACGACCTCAGCCTCGTCGCCGAGCTCCTCGAGCGCCACGGCGTCGAGGGCTACCGCGCGCACCACGTCATCGAGGCCATCCTCGCCCGCACCCCCGCGCTCGCCTCGAGCGGGGCCACCTAGCCCGGCGGCACGGCGCCCGCGTCGGGGTCGGGTGGGCCCCGCAGCCCGTCGAAGAGCAGGGCGAGCACCGCGTCGGCGAGATCGCCCGCGTCGTGACGGCGCTGGGCGACGACCGGGCGCAGCGTGCCCAGCAGCGCGTTGACGAGCTCGGAGTGCAGCACCGCGTCGACGTCGGCGCGGAACTCCCCGCTGGCCACACCGTCGGCGATGGCGCCCTCGAGGTGGCCCCGCAGCACCTCGGCGCGCTCGTGGATGGCGACCATGACCTCCTCGGGGACCCCGGCGTCGACGTGGCTGAGGCCGAAGCGCTGGGGATGGCTCGCGAACTCGTCGAGCTGGGCGCGCACGTAGCGCTCCACCCGCGCCGCCGCCCCCTCGGTGTGGGCGAGCTCCTCGCGCAGGTGGGCCTCGAAGCGGTCGATCTCCTCGCCCACCCAGGCAGCGAGGACGTGAGGCACATCGGGGAAGTACTTGTAGAGCGTCGGCCGGCTCACCCCGGCGCGCTCGGCCAGCGCCGACATCGTCACCCCGGGCATCCCACGCTCACCGACGAGACAGAGGGCCGCCTCGACGATCGAACGGCGCGTCCGGGCGCGCTGCGCGTCGACCGTGGCGCTACCGTCCGTCATGGCCTCCATCCTGCCCCATGGCGACCGTCGTGGTGCGCACGACCACGCGGCACCGCAGGGCGCGCTGCTCTGCACGCGTTCGCACCCTAGGCTTGCGCTTACAGTTTGTAAGCGATCGACCGAGGGTATCGACCGACGCATCGCCCGCACCCACCGCGAGGAGACCACACCCCATGCGCACGTTCTTCGACCTCGTCGAGCGCCTCGTCACGGGGCGCCCGCGCACCGTGATCCTCGCGATCGTCGCCCTGACCGTCGTCTTCGCCGGCTTCGCCTCGCAGTCGCAGACCGTCGAGGACGACGCGGCGACGATCGAGAGCGCCGAGGTCGACGCCGCCGAGGTGCTCGACGAGGCGTTCGGCGACACCGAGGACGTCCTGCAGGTCATCGTCTCGACCCCCGGGCGCGATGTCCGCAACGCCGACGCGCTCGCGGCGAGCAGTGCCATCGTCGACGCGATCGAGGACAGCGCTGCCGCTGACCGTCTCTCCGAGCAGGCCGGGCGGCCGGCGGTGCTGAGCTTCCTCTCCGGCGCGCAGATGGCCGCGGACATGGGCGGGCTCGACCCTGACGGGCTCGACGACGAGGCCGTCGCCGAGCTCGACGCGCAGGCCGCTGAGATGGTCCCCCCGGAGGTCGCCGAGCAGACCGCGGGCCTGCTCGGCGACGGTGAGCCGCCGGAGTCCGGGCTCGTCCTCGCCTTCGTCGACACCGATGGACTCGATGACGAGGCCGCCACCGACGTCCAGCGCACCCTGCGCGACGCGATCCTCGCCGCCGACGTCCCCGCCGGCGTCGACGTCGAGCCGTTCAGCTTCGCGCTGCTCTTCGACGACTCCGACGTCGGCCCGGAGGTCGGCCGCCTCTTCGGTACCGCCGCGGCGATCATCCTCGCGGTGCTCTTCGTCGTCTACTGGGTCACCCCGGCAGCGGGCACCCGCGCGGCGATCGTCCGGCGCACCGCCGCCGACGTCGGGCTGACCTTCGCCGCGATCCTCATCGCCATCGTGTGGATGCAGGGCAGCGGCGTGATCCTCGGCCCCGACTTCCTCGGCCTGTCGGGCTACTTCAGTCCCCAGACGCAGATCGTGCCGATCCTCATCATCGGTCTCGGGGTCGACTACGCCATCCACGTCTCCGCGCGCTACCGCGAGGAGCTCGGCGCCGGCCGCTCCCCCGACGCCGTCGTCGGCACCTCGCTGCGCACCGTCGGCGTCGCCCTCGTGCTCGCCACCGGCACGACCGTCGTGGGCTTCCTCACCAACCTCGCGAGCCCCGTCGAGTTCCTGCGCACCTTCGGCGTGCTCGCCGCGGCGGGGATCCTCGCGGCGTTCATCGTGAGCGTGACCCTCCTGCCTGCCGCGCGGCTCGTCCTCGACCGGCGCGCCGCGGCGAAGGGCTCCCTGCCGGTCGCCTCGCTCGGCTCGTCGAAGGAGCGCCTGCTGCCCAGGCTCGCCGAGCGCACCTCGATCCTCGCCGAGCGCGCGCCGGTGGCGACGATCGTCGTGGCCGTCGCCCTCGCCGGGCTCGGCGGCTACGGCTACACCCAGCTCGACACCGAGTTCAGCGTCACCGACTTCGTTCCGCAGGACGCGCCGATCCTCGAGGTCTTCGACCAGCTCCAGGAGGACTTCGGTGGCGGGTTCGCCGAGACGACCGAGGTGCTGCTCACCGGCGACCTCGCGAACCCCGAGGCCCACAACGCCGTCGTCGACAGCGTCGAGGGCCTCCGCGACCTCGACGACGTCGGCCAGCTCGGCGAGGCCGCCGACGCCGACTCCATCGTCAGCGCGCTCGGCTTCGCCCTCAGCCAGGACGGTGAGGAGCTCGGCCCCGAGCTCGCCCAGCTCGGCCTCTCACAGGACGGCCGCGCCGACGCCGACGCCGACGTCGCCGCGATCTACGACCGCCTGCTCGCCGCCGCGCCGGAGGCCACGGGCGAGGTCCTCGCCGAGCGGGGCGACGGCTACGTCGGCCGGGTCGTCGCCCGCACGAGCGCCGGGGAGTCCGCCGCCGGCGAGCTCGGCGCCGACCTCGCCGCGGCGTTCGCGCCGGCGACCGAGGCGGGCCTCGAGGTCACCCCGACGAGCCAGGAGATCGTCCAGGCCGGGGTGACGAGCGACATCGAGGACTCCCAGCTCGTCTCCCTCGCGATCGCCCTCGGCGCGGCCATGCTCCTGCTCGTCGTCAACTTCTGGATCACCGCCCGACGACCGGCGCTCGGGGTGCTCACCATCGCCCCCGTCGGCCTCGTCCTCGCCTACACCTTCGGGATGATGGCGGCGACCGGCATCCCGCTGACCCCGGTCACCGCGACGCTCGCCGCGCTCGCGATCGGCATCGGCGTGCCGTTCACCATCCACGTGACCCACCGCTTCCAGGAGATGCGCCTGACGCTGCCCGACGTCAACAGCGCGCTGCGGGCCACCGCCCGGCGCACCGGCGGGGCGCTGGCCGGCTCGGCGCTGACGACGGTCGTCGGCTTCGGGGTGCTCACGACCTCGACGCTCGTGCCCTTCAGCCAGCTCGGGTTCGTCACCGTCTACGCCATCGGCTTCGCCCTGCTCGCGGCGATCCTCGTGCTGCCGAGCCTGCTCGTGCTGTGGGACCGCTTCCACCGCCGCATGGGCGAGGAGCCCTTCGCCGCCGATCCCCTCGAGGCCGCCGGGCTCGAGTCCGGCGGTGGGGCGCCCGCAGCCACCGAGACCCCGGCCGGGGCGGGTCAGCCGACGGCGACACCGAGCGCGGAGCCGACGAGGTAGCCGAGGAGTCCGGCGCCGCCACCGATGAGCAGCACCCGCAGCCCCGAGCGCCAGGGGCTGCGGCGCGTCAACCGGGTGAGGATCGCCCCGGCGGCGAAGAGCGCGAGGACGCTGAGCAGGACGCTCGACAGCACCGCCGTGCGCCCGCCGGAGAAGAGGAAGGGCAGCAGGGGGATCACCCCGCCGGAGGCGAAGAGCAACCCGTTGGCGGCCGCCGCGCGGTATGGGCTGACGTTCTCGCCGTCCTCGACGACCTGGCCGACCTCGAGCAGCTCGCGCTGGGTGCGCACGCTCACGTACTCGCCCGCCCCCATCGACATCGCCCCCGAGACGATGCCAGCGACCCCCGCGACGAGGACCGCCTCGGGAGTGAACTGCGCGCCGGCCACGCCCATGATGAGGCCGAAGTTGCTCACGATGCCGTCCTGGACACCGAACACCCCGGCGCGGATCGTGTTCGACCGCTCGAGGCCGTTGCGCTGCTCGACCACGTCGGCAGCACCATCGCTCGTCGTTCGCTCGCTCATCGCCTCAACGGTAGTCCAGCGCAGGGCACCCTGTCACCACAGGTAAGGTTTCCCTGCCGCCTCGAGGACGCTGCTCGCTCATCGACCCGTGGCCGCGCGGAGCGCCGAGGAGGCCCTGCTACGCTGCTCGTAGACCGTCCCGGCCGGGTGCTGCGGCGCCGCGCCCGGCCCTGGACCACGCCCAAGCGCCCGTAGCTCAGGGGACAGAGCAGCGGACTTCTATTCCGCGGGTCGGGGGTTCGAATCCTCCCGGGCGCGCGTGTACGATTGGCGACCGCCGCGCGCTGTCGCGGTGCATGGTGGCCGTAGCTCAGTCGGTTAGAGCGCCGCGTTGTGGTCGCGGAGGTCGCGGGTTCGATTCCCGTCGGTCACCCTCCTTCCGCCCTCGCACCGGCCGTGGGGTGGCCCGGCCCTCGTAGACCGTCGAAGCTCGCCCCATGGGGGCGGCTTTCCGCTTCAGAGTGCTACACTCTCGGACCGCACGATGCCCTCGTAGCTCAACCTGGCAGAGCACCCGGCTCTTAACCGGCGCGTTGAAGGTTCGAATCCTTCCGGGGGCACCACCGGCCAAGGCGTGGCCTCCGCTGCTCACGATCCCCCCTCCTCCGTCGGCGCTCGGCCGCGGCCTCGTGGGCCGTACGTCCGCTCGCGATGGCAGTTGGCACACACGACGTCGCACTTGGCAATCTCCTCGCGGAGGCGCTGCGCCGTGGCGTCACGAACCTGCGAGGCGATCGCCCAGGACTTGACGCCGCGCACGTGGTCGAAGTCGAGCACGTAGGGCGGATACCGGCGGCCGCAATCGGCGCAGGGTCGGTCCTTCGCCTCACGCACGAGCCGCCGATTGGCCTCGAGTCGAGCGCGACGGGTCGCTTCCACAGCCAAGAGGTGGCGAGCGCGGTTCTCGGCGTACCACGCAGCCTGGTACGCGGCCTTGCAGTCGCGACAGTGGCTCTGTCGGCGGGCACCGTCGCGACGGCGCAGCGGGAATGCCGCGGCGGGCTTGCGCTGCCCGCAGCGGCTGCAGGTCCGGTCGGCATCGGCGGCAGCGTCCATGGGAGGCATCGTCGCCCAAGGGTGCGACACCGCCCTGCGCGGCGCGCCCGGTCGTCCACAGGCCTGCGGCACCGGCTCAGGATACGGCGGGCCGGCCGGCGCACCCGCTCAAGGGTACGGTCGTGGCCAGCGATGACCCTCGGGGCCGGAGGTGGGCGATGTGCGGGCGGTTCGTCGCGGCGACCGACGCCGAGGGCTTCGCGCGGCTGCTCGTCGTCGACGAGCGTCAGACCGACGACCTCGGGCCGAGCTACAACGTCGCCCCGAGCCAGCAGGTCTACGCCGCGGCTGAGCACGACGGCCGGCGTCACCTCGTCGCCCTGCGCTGGGGCCTCGTGCCGGGGTGGGCCAAGGATCCCAAGATCGGCAACCGGCTCATCAACGCCCGCAGCGAGACCGCCGCGGAGAAGCCGTCGTTCCGCGACGCCTTCCGCAAGCGTCGGTGCCTCATCCCCGCCGACGGCTTCTACGAGTGGCAGCAGCGCGAGGACGGCAGCAAGGTGCCCCACCTCATCCACCGCGCCGACGAGGCGCCGATGGCCTTCGCGGGCCTGTGGTCGGTGTGGCGCGATCCCGAGGCGCCCGACGCCGAGCCGCTGCGCACGTGCACGATCCTCACGACCGGGGCCAACGCCTTCATGGCGGGGATGCACGACCGCATGCCGGTGATCCTCGAGCCCGAGGCCTGGGGCCCCTGGCTCGACCGCGACCTCGCCGACGTCGAACGGCTGCAAGGCCTCCTCGGCCCGGCCGACGATCGCCTGCTCACCGGCCATGCCGTCTCGACCGAGGTCAACAGCCCACGGCACAACCACCCCGGCCTGCTCGAGCCGGTCGACGCCTGAGCGCGCGCCACCGCAGCCCGGGCCGCCCCTCGCCCCGCGCGGCCGCGTCTCACGGGCACCTGCTCGACGGGGTGCCCATGCTCAGCGTGGGGTGGCGAGCTCGCTGGCGAGGAACATGTCGACGGCGTGGTCGACGAGGTCGGTCCAGCGGGTGCCGTCGGGGTCGTTGCTCACCTGCTGGGTGGCAAGGCCGGTGACGAGCGCGGTCCACAGGTCGACGGCCCGCTCGCTCGTCACCCCGGCGGCGGCGAGGACCCCACGCAGGCGCTCGAGGACCTCCTCGGCCAGCGCGTAGGAGGCCGGCGACGGCACGAAGCCGGGCACCACGCGCAGGAAGAGGAGCTGGTAGCGCGGCGGGTCGGCGACGCAGAAGTCGACGAACTCCCGCGCGACCGCGCGCAGCAGGTCGACCGGGTCCGCTGGCCGCGGCATCGCGTCGGTCCGGGCGAGCAGCTGCGCGGAGCCCTCGGCGAACATCGCGTCGTAGATCGCCTCCTTGCTGCCGAAGTACCCGTAGAGCGACGGGGCGCGCATGCCGACCTCGGTCGCGACCTCGCGGAGCGACCAGCCGGTGAGGCCGCGCTCGCGGGCGAGCCGCCAGGCGGCGTCGAGGATCTCCTGGCGTGTGGCCTCGTGCCGGCGTGCGCGTCGGTCGGTCATCGCTTGCCCTCCTCGCCTTGCCCGCATTGCGGCCCGTCGGCCCCGGCTCGAGGTGATCCTAACATTGTTTGGAAATCCACTTGACGTTAGCCGCGACCCCGAGTACACCTAACGGTGTTAGGCAAACCGGGCGGGCATGGGGGCAAAGCCCTGGGGAGGAGCAGAGGATGAGCATCGACACCGTGAGGACCGTGGAGGAGATCCCGCGCATCACACGCGGCAGCGATGCGCCGGAGGTGGCGCTCGCCGCCTACGACCACCTGCTCGCGCTCCTCGAGCGCCTCGAGCCCGACGAGTGGGCCGCGCCCACGGAGTGCCCCGCCTGGGACGTGGGCGCGATGGTCGGCCACCTCATCGGGGCGGGCAAGGCCGGCGCCTCGATCCGTGAGTCGCTGCGTCAGCAGCGCTGGGGCCGTCGCAACGCCGCGGCCTTCGACGGCAACACCCTCGACGCCACCAACGCCCTGCAGGTCGCCGACCACGCCGGGCTGTCGCGGGAGGAGCGGCTCGCCGCCCTGCGCGCGGTCGCCGCGCCCGCGGTGCGCGGACGGATGCGCCTGCCGGCCCTGCTGCGCCGCGTCTCGGTGCCGCTCGATCAGGGCGGCTCGACCGCACCGGGCATGCCCGACCGCCTCGGGCTCGGCGCCCTCGTCGACGTCGTCTACACCCGTGACGTCTGGCTGCACCGCGTCGACATCTCCCGGGCCACCGGCCGCCGACTCGACCTCGGCCCCACCGACGCGCGCATCGTCGCCGACGTCGTCGCCGAGTGGGCCGCGCGCCACGGCCAGCCGTTCCACCTCACGCTCACCGGCCCGGCTGGCGGGCAGTTCCGCCAGGGCCACGGCGGACCCCGCCTCGAGCACGACGCCGTGGAGTTCTGCCGGACGCTGTCGGGTCGGGCACCCGGCGAGGGGCTGCTCGCCACGCGGGTCGTGTTCTGAGGTCGTGGACGCCGCGGCCGGAGGCAGGGGTGCGGACGGCCACCCGCCCGAGCCGTTCGGCGGCGCACCGGGGACGCTCGTCGTCTTCAGCGACATCGCCTGCCCCTGGTCGACCGTCGTCGTGCTGCGCCTGCGTGAGGCGCGTGCTGCGCGAGGGGGCACCGCCGCACCGCCGATCCTCCACCTCGCGCATCCACTCGAGCTCCTGCACCGCAAGCCCTTGGCGCGCCGGGTCATCGACGCCGAGATCCCCGGCTGCGCCGCCGCAACGCCGCACTTCGGGTGGTCGCTGTGGCAAGGCCGGCTCGACGAGTACCCGGTTTCGAGCCTCCCCGCAGTCGAGGCGGTGCAGGCGGCTCGGCGACAGTCCGAGGCCGCCGCCGAGGAGCTCGACTTCGCGCTGCGCCGAGCCCTGTTCGTGGAGTCGCGCTGCATCACCCTGCGCCACGAGGTGCTGCGTGCCGCGGCGCGGTGTCCGCTCGTCGACGTCGAGCGTCTCGCGGGCGACCTCGACACCGGAGCCGCACGCCCGGCGGTCAGCCGCCAGTCCCAGGCCGCCATGGCCGGGGCGGCCACCTGCAGCGGCTACGTGGTCGCACCGGACGGCTCGGGGCTCTGCAACCCGGGCGTGCGCACCCGCTGGCTCGGCCCGACGCTGCCCGCCGGGGTCCCCGTCGTCGTCGCCGACGATCCCGTCCGCTACGGCGATCTCGTGGGCCTCGCGCTCGACGACCCGGCGGCGTGAGGTTCCCGGGCCGCGCGCCCGGCGGCCGACGAGGCCCACATCCCGCCGTGCAGCGTCAGTACGGCGGGTATCGTGCCGAGGGCGCGCGAGTGGCGGAACGGTAGACGCGCCAGGTTTAGGTCCTGGTCCCTCCGGGGGTAGGGGTTCGACTCCCCTCTCGCGCACGCTGCGGCCATCGGCCGCCGCAACCGCCGGCGGCCCGGCCGCGAGGGCCGGGCCGCGGTGGGAAACGGCGGTGGGTCAGAAGATCCTCATCGCAACGTCGGCGGGGTCGTCGAAGAGCATGTTGAGCTCGTCGTCGAGCTTGCAGAGGGTGAGCGACAAGCCCGCCATCTCCAGCGAGGTGCAGTACTCGCCCACGTAGGAGCGGGTGACGTTGATGCCGCGGTCGGTCAGCATCGCGTGCGCGATGCCGAAGACGAGGTAGAGCTCGGAGATCGGCGTGCCGCCGAGCCCGTTGATCATGAGCGCGACCTCGTCGCCGGACTCGTAGGGCAGATCGACGACCACGGCCTCGACGAGCTCCTCGGCGATCTCGTTGGCGGTCTTGATCTTGTCGCGCCTACGGCCCGGCTCGCCGTGGATGCCGACGCCGACCTCCATCTCGTCGTCGCCGATCTCGAAGATCGGCGTCCCGCGCGCCGGCGGCGTGCACGACGTCAGCGCGATGCCCATCGTGCGGGTCACGTCGTTGACGCGGTTGCCGAGCGCCACGAGCTCGTCGAGGTCCGCCCCGCGCTCGGAGGCCGCGCCAACGGCCTTGATCACGAAGAAGTTGCCCGCGACCCCACGGCGACCGGTCGTGTGCGTCGAGTCCTGCACGGCGACGTCGTCGTTGACGACGATCGTGCCGACGCGGATGCCCTCGGCCTCGGCGAGCTCACGGCCCATGTCGAAGGCCATGCGGTCACCGGTGTAGTTGTTGATGATGTGCAGGACGCCCTTCTCGCTGTTGAGCAGCTTCGTCGACTCGATGACGAAGTCCGAGGGCGGACCCGCGAAGACGTCGCCAGGGCACGCGCCGTCGAGCATGCCCTTGCCGACGATCATCACGTGCGCAGGCTCGTGGCCCGAGCCGGAGCCCTGCAGGATCGACACCTTGTCGTCGCGCGGCATGTCGGCCCGCATGATGAGGTTGTAGTCGGGTACGTACGTGAGCTTGCCGGGGTTGGCCGCCATGATGCCTTGGAGCATCTCGGGGACGAACTGCGTCGGGTCGTTGACGAACTTCTTCACTACGGCTCCTTTCGCCTCGCCTGCGCCGCAGGCGACGCTGCCTACGCCTCGCCGATCTCGGCGCTGACGTTCTCGAACATCACGGCGATCGCGATCGCGCCGGCGTCGACGGACTCCCGGCTGCGCTCCCCCGTGTAGGAGGCGCGACCCCGACGGGCGAGCATCCCGAGGGTGCCCTCGGCGGAGGTGCGCGCCGTCGCCGCGGCCGCGGCGACGGCCTCCTGCGGGCTGCCACCCGCCTGGAGGGAGGACTCGAGGGTGTCGGTGGCGGGGACGAGCGCGTCGAGCAGGGTCTTGTCGCCGAGCTCGGCCTGCCCCCGCTGCATGATCCCCTCGGCTGCGGCGCGCAGCGCCGCGACGACGTCCTCACCGGAAGGGTCCTCGTTGCCGCTGAGCGCGACCCCGGCGCGCAGGAACCCCGTGCCCCAGATCGGCCCGGAGACGCCGCCGACGGCCTTCGAGAGCACGATCGCGGCCGCCTTGAGCAGGCCGCCGACGTCCTCGTAGCTCAGGTCGTCCCACTGCTCGAGGAGCCGGCCGAAGCCGGTTGAGAGCGAATGGCCGAAATCGGCGTCGCCGGCGGCGGCGTCGAGGTCGCTGAAGTACGCCTCGTTGTCGACTGCGGTCTGTGCGATCGTCCGAACGATGCGCTCGGCGTCCTTGAGGGTTGCGTCGCCCACTGGTCCTCCCTGCGTCGGGTTCCTCACCGGAACGGTGATCGGTGGTGCTCGTCGAGGAGCACGGCTGCACTGGTGCCGCGGCTCAGCCGCCGGGGGTGAGGCCTGCGGCGGCGTTGGCGTCGGCGGCGGCGGTCATGAAGCGCCGTTGGTAGGCCACGACCTGGGGGCTGGAGGCCCAGCGGGCCAGGTAGGCCGGCTCGGTGGTGATGA
>PWFH01000169.1 GCA_003553795.1 Egibacter sp.
CCGGCGGCGATGGTCGAGGAGCTGCGTCCGCGCTTCGCCGGCATCGAGCGGGCCGACTCGATCACGTGCGATCCCCACAAGTGGATGAACCAGCCGATCTCAGCGAGCCTCGTGCTCTTCCGCGACCCGGCGCGCCAGCACGCGGCGTTCACCCTCGAGACCGACTACACCCGCTTCGACGCCGAGGCCTCCGCGGAGATGCTCCTGCGCTACCAGTGGACGCCGCAGTTCTCCCGCCCCTTCGACGCCCTGCCGGTGTGGGTCTCGCTGCTCGCCCACGGCTGGGAGGCCTTCGCCGGTCGCATCGCCCACGACGTCGAGCTCGCGGCCTGGCTGCACCACCTCGTCGTCGAGCACCCCGAGCTCGAGCCCACGATCACCCCGGAGCTGGCGATCGTGGCCTTCCGCTACGTGCCCCGCGACCTCGCCGGGCGCCCGGAGGCCGACGCCTACCTCGACGGCCTCAACGACCGCATCGTCTTCACGTTGCAGAAGGGCGGGCGGGTCTTCCCCTCCAACGCCGCCCACGAGGGGCGCTACGTCGTGCGGGCCTGTGTCATGAGCTTCCGGACCGAGGCCGAGCACCTCGAGGCGCTCGTCGAGGAGGTCCTCCGCGTCGGCGCTGAGCTCGACGGGCGGGGCAGGCCGCCGGAGCTCGCGGCCGGCTGAGCCGTCGTCCGACCCGCGGGCGATCGGCCCAGACCGCCCCCTGGCCCTCTGGACGCAGGTCGACGGTCCCCCGTCCGACCGGGACTGCTCACGGTAGGCTGAGACTTCGTAGACTCTTAGTCATCTATACGGCCTCGCCGCGCTGGCGAGGCGAAGGCCCGCAAGGCTCGCGCCAGGCTTGTGCGAGGGCTCGTCGGGCCGACGAGGTCGGGGGATGCCCAGCGTCCCCACGCCCGAGGGTGGCTCCAGCGGAGGGGCCGCAGGCGAGGAAGGCGTATGGACGACCCCAGCACGGAGCCGTCGCTCGGCATCGCCGAGCCTGCCGCCCCGCATGGCGACCGTGAGCTCGGAGCGCTGCTCGCGCGCGCCGGGCTGCACGTCCGCGTCCTCGACGGCCACGGCGAGGAGCGCTACGACAACGGCGCGCTGCTCGTCCCGGCCGCCGGGGCCCGCGAGTCCCGCGAGATCCGCGTGCGCGACCGTGAGGCCCACCACCACCTCCTCCTCGAGCTGCCCCTCGCCGACGAGGGCGGGTCGGATCCCCAGCTCAGGCAGGGCCGAGGGCCGGGGCAGGGCCACGTCGAGGTCGCCGTCGACGTCACCGATGCCGCGCGCGGGCCGACGACCGTCGCGTCCGCGGCGGGTGGCCGCAGCGAGCAGGCGGCCTCCGGAGAGCTCGGGGAGGCCGGTCCGCTCGCCAACGCCCACGCCGAGCTCGCCGACCTCACCGCCGACAACGTCGCGCTGCGCCGCTCCAACCGCGACCTCAGCGAGTTCGCCTACATCGTGAGCCATGACCTCGCCGCGCCGCTGCGGGTCATCAGCGGCTACGTGCAGCTGCTGTCGCGGCGCTACGGCGACGCGCTCGACGAACGGGCCGAGCGCTGGATCGACTGGACCGTCGACGGGGTCGAGCGCATGGAGGAGCTGCTCGCCGGGCTGCTGACCTACTCCCGCCTCGACAGCGACGGTGTCGAGCACCGTCCGGTCGACCTCGCCGTGCTCGTGGCCGACGCGACGGCTGCGTTGACCCGCGAGGGCGCCGAGGCGCTCGAGGTCCGCGGCGAGGGCCTACCGCTCGTCGACGGGGATCCGAGCCAGCTGGGGCAGCTCTTCGCCAACCTGTTGTCGAACGCGTGGAAGTTCCGCCACCCCGACCGCGACCCGGTCGTCGAGGTCAGCGCGTGGTGGCAGGCGCCGCGCTGGCGCCTCGCCGTCGCCGACAACGGCATCGGCATCCCCGCCGAGCACCGCGCCCGGGTGCTGCGGATGTTCGGACGGCTGCACACCCGCGAGGAGGTCGCCGGCACGGGCGTGGGCCTCGCGATCGCCCAGCGGGTCGTCGAGCGCCACGGCGGTGCGCTGACCCTGCACGACAGCGACCTCGGCGGGACCGAGCTGCGCTTCGACCTGCCCCCGGCGCACGCGCCGACCTCGGGTGGGACCGAGGCGGGCAGCGACGAGCTCGGCGAAGGGGAGCCCCGATGACCGCCGAGGCCTGGGCGCCGGTGCAGATCCTCCTCGTCGAGGACAGCCCCGCCGACATCGAGCTCACGACCGAGGCGCTCGCCGAGGCGCGGGTGGCCAACGACCTCCACGTCGTCACCGACGGCGACGCTGCACTGGCCTACCTGCGTCGCGAGCCGCCCTACGCCGAGGAGCCCCGACCCGACCTCGTGCTCCTCGACCTCAACCTGCCGGGCAAGGACGGCCGTGCCGTCCTCGCCGAGGCCAAGGCCGACCCCGAGCTCGCGTCGATCCCGATCGTCGTGCTCACGACGTCGGCGGCCGAGGCCGACATCCTGCGCTCCTACGAGCTGCACGCCAACAGCTACATCACCAAGCCGGTGCGCTTCGACGAGTTCCTGCGCACGGTGCAGTCGCTCGAGGACTTCTGGCTCACCGTCGTGAAGCTGCCGCGCCGATGACCGCCCGCGACGTCCTCGCCGACGCCCGGCCGCTGCGGCGCCCCGTCGCCGACCGGGCCGACGGTGACCGCGCTGCCGGCGACCGTCCGAGGTCCGGGGGCGCCGTGCTCTACGTCGAGGACGACGCGGCCTACGCCTCCCTCGTCGCCGCGCAGCTCGCCGAGCAGCCGACGGTGGGCTTCGACGTCATCGTCGTCGACCGTCTCGCCCCGGCCCTCGAGCTGCTCGGCGAGCGCGACGACATCGTCTGCGTGCTCCTCGACCTCAACCTGCCCGACGCACGCTCGCTCGAGGGCGTCGAGCGACTCACCGCAGACTTCGACGGCCCCCCGGTCGTCGTGCTCACCGGTCGGGACAACGACGCCGCGGCGCTCACGGCGCTGCGGATCGGCGCCGACGACTACCTCCTCAAGCGCCACGCCGACGGCCCCGCGCTCGAGCGGGCGATCCGCTACGCCATCGAGCGGCAGTGGAGCCGGAGCGAGATCGCCGAGCGCGAGCTCTTCGCGCGCAGCGTCCTCGACTCCGTCGGCGCGCAGACCGCGGTCCTCGACGGCGACGGCACCGTCCTGGCGATCAACGCCATCTGGCAGGACTTCGCCCTCGCCAACGGCGGAGACCCTGCGTCCTGCGGCGTCGGGGCGAACTACCTCGAGGTGTGCGACCGCGCCGCGGCCGGGGGCGACGAGGAGGCGGCCGCCGCCGCACGCGGCCTGCGCGAGGTGCTCGACCGCTCCCGCGACCTCTTCGAGCTCGATTACGAGTGCTCGACGGCGGAGGTCGAGCGCTGGTTCATCATGCGGGCCACCCCGCTCGTCCAGGCGAGTGGCGGGGCGGTGATCATCCACACCCCGGTGACCGAGCTCAAGCGGACCACCCGGCGACTCGAGCATCTCGCGCTGCACGACCCGCTGACGGGCCTGCCCAACCGCGTGCTGCTCGAGCGCCGCCTCGCCGAGACCCTCGAGCCCAGCACCGGGGTGAGCAGCGCCCTGCTCGTCTGCGACCTCGACGACTTCAAGCGCGTCAACGACGGGCTCGGCCACGCCGTCGGCGACGCCGCCCTCGTCGAGGTCGGCCGGCGCCTGCGCGCCGCCGTGCGCCCCGTCGACACCGTCGCGCGGCTCAGCGGCGACGAGTTCGTCCTCCTCGTCCCCGGCCTCGAGCGCACCGAGGTCGAACGCCTCGGGTGGCGCGTCCTCGACGCCTTCGACGAGCCGATGCGCCTCGAGGACGGTCAGGAGGTCCGCCTCGGCCTCTCGGTGGGGCTCGTCCTCGCCGAGCCCGGCGCGGACCCGGGCGAGCTGCTGCGCGACGCCGACGCGGCGATGTACTGGGCCAAGGAGCACGGGCGCGGGCAGCTGCGGTGGTTCGACGACCG
>PWFH01000162.1 GCA_003553795.1 Egibacter sp.
ACCTCGACCCTGAGAAGGTCGACGCCCGCTGCCCCGACTGGATCCTGCGGCCCGACGGCCTCCGGCAGACCTGAGCGCGACGCGACACCTGACACCTCAGCGGTGCGTGTCGCGGTACGCCTGCCAGAGCTCACCCGGCAGCCGTCCGCGGTCGGCCACAGCATGCCCGGCCGCTCGGGCCCACGCCCTGACCTCCGCCGTGGTCGGCTCACGGTCGGCCCCGGAGCTCGCGCGCGCGGACGCGGCCGCGACCTCGCCTGCGCCCAGAGGCGACGCCGGCGAGGACGATCCCGGCGTGAAGCCCAGGTCCTTGTAGCCGGGCAGTCGGCGCCGGTGCATCGCGGCGAGCATGGGCACGTCGGCATCGAGGTAGTCGTGGACCTCGACGATGTCCTTGCCGGGCTCGTCGCGGAGGATCCGCCCGACGTACTGGATGATCCGCTGTCGGGCCGAGATCGGGAAGGCGAGGAACAGCGTGTCGAGCCTCGGGCAGTCGAAGCCCTCGCCGATGTAGCGGTCGGTGGCCACGAGCAGGAGCTGACGGTCGGCCTCGAGCCGTTCGTGGACGGCGCGACGCTCCGCAGGCTTGAGGCCTCCGTAGAGCACGAGCGGGTCCAGCCCGAGACCGGACAGCCGCCCCGCGAGCGCATCGACGTGGTCGGTCCGGCTGGCCAGCACGAGGCAGTTGCGCCCCGCGGCGACGGCGGCGGCCACGTCCCGGCAGATCTGGTCGTTGCGTCGCGCATCCTCGACGAGCGTCGCGTTGACCAGGGCCAGCACCTCGCCTCGGGTCATGCCATCGGTCGACTCGTCGACGGCGAGCTCGGTGCGGTGGATCTGCAGGCGACGGTCGAGGTCGCTGGCGCGCTGGGTGATGCGGTGGCGGATGGGTCCGCACTGCATCACCATGACGTCCTTGAGCCCATCGGGGCGCTGCGGCGTCGCGGTCAGGCCCAGCCAGCGGCGCGCGTCGAGGTTGCGCACGGCTCGTTCCACCGTGGGGGCGGGAACGTGGTGGCACTCGTCGATCACCACGAGCCCGTAGCCCTCGAGCAGGTCGGCGGCGCCCTCGCTGCGGGTCACCGTCTGGACCATCGCGATGTCGACGATCCCCGTCCGGCGTTGCTTGCCTCCGCCGATCTGCCCGGCGTCGACGCCGAGGTGGCTGGCGAGTCGTTGCCGCCACTGGGCCAGCAGCGGCTTGCGGTCGACGAGCACGAGCGTCGGCGTGGCGTGCCGCGCGATGAGGGCGCACGCCATGACGGTCTTGCCGGTGCCCGGTGGCGCTTCGAGCACCCCGAGCTCATGGCCGGCCATCACCTCGACAGCGCGCTCCTGCTCGGGTCTGAACTCCCCGGTGAAGGCGAGGTCGACGGGGGCGGGCTCTGGCCGCTCGTCGACGATCTCGAGCCGGCTGCCGGCCTCCTCCACGATGGAGGCGGCCTGCTCCACGAGCCCGCGGGGCAGGCAGAGGTGCTCGAGGTCCTCGACGTAGCAGCGGATGAACCGCGGGGTCGCGTGGTTGGACAACCGGAGGTTCTCGTTCTTGTAGAACGCCGGGTTGGGCAACGTCGCGAGGTGCTTGAGCGACGCGTAGAGCCCCGGCGGGATGCCGGCTCGCCGGATGGCGAGCATCCCCGCCAGCCTCGCCTCGATCGACGCAGGCGGCCGTCGATCGGCACGGACCGACGACCGGTACAGCCGCGTGTCCGGCCCGACGGCGACCGGACGCAGCTCATCGACGACGCGTGCGACCTCCGCCGGGGTCATCCGGGCCAGCGAGCTGAGGAAGACGAACTGGTCGGCGAAGGGCTCGAAGGTTCGCGGGTCGACGAACACCGTGGTGCCGCGGTCGCGCCGGCACTGCCCCTGCAGCGGCAGGGCGATGAGGTTGCCGAAGCCGCGGTCGGGCAGGTAGTCCTGGGAGGGAAAGAACCGGTCGTAGCTCTCCAGATCCAGCTCGCCGCGCCGCGCCATGGCGTCGCGGAGCAGCCCGGCCCCCATCGCGCGTGCCTGCGAGGCGCTCACGGCAGCGGTGAAGAACGTCCAGACATGGGCGCCATGGCCTGAGCGGGAGACCTCCACCGCGGTGGGCACGCCCGCGGCGTCGGCCGCCTCGACGTAGGCCTGCGCGTCGAGCTTCCAGCTCGACTTGTCGAAGTCGCACGCCAACAGCCGGCACGTGTCGCCCACGAGCAGCGGGTACAGACCGATGGTGTCGCGCCCCTCGAGATGGCCACGAACGACCTCATCGGTCAGCGGCAGGTACTGCCGCTGCTCCCGTGGCGTGTGCCGGCTCCCGCGGTGGGCGGGAGCCCAGCCGCTCGCTCCCGTCGAGGCGTTCTCCCAGCGGCGGGCGTAGACGTCATCGCGACCGGTGAACAGCGTCCGGTACAGCGCGATCTTCGCCTCAGGCGATGACGCGTGGGTCACCGACGCCGAGCTTGGGGAGCCCGCGAGCTCGGGCTGCGAAGCCCCAGCAGCACCGCGGGAGGGCGTCGCCGGCGGTGCAGGCTCCGTCGGTGGCGGTGTCGGATCGTCTCCCGAACGGGAGCGCAGCTGCGCGACCTCGCGACGCAACTCGGCCAGCGCCCGCTCCTGCGCCGCCACCTGCCGCCGCAGCTCGGCGATCTCATCGCCGTGCGCACATCGCGGCGACCGCTGGCCCGGGTCGTCAGCCGACACCAGCAGACCCCGATCCGAGAGCCGGCTCACCCATGCCAGCCATCGTGACACGCCAACGGGCAGCCCTCCCGTGCAACGCCACCGTCACGGGGCCGGCAACGGCCCGGGCGGGCTGCTCCGTGGCGTCTGGAGCGTGGACCTCCGATGTCGCCGTCGGCATCCTCGGGAGTGACTGCTGCGAGGTCGGGCAGACGGTTGCGCAACCCGTCGGTCACGCTGCCCGTGCGGACCGGCCCGAACGCGGCACGCCAGCCACGGTCCCGCCCCGACGTCACTATGCTTGCGGTGATGGGCCTGCCCGTGGACCTCGAGGACCTGCGGGCCGTGCTGCGCCGGCACGGCGTGCGCTTCGCGCTGATCTTCGGCAGCCACGCCGAGGGCACCGCCAGGCAGGGCTCCGACGTCGACCTCGCGGTATGGGCCGACGAGGACTGCGACGAGTGGGCGCTGCGCGGCGAGTTGCCCGACGCCGTCGACCTCGTCGACCTGCGCCGCGCGCCCGAAGGCCTCGCCGGGCGCATCGCCCTGACCGGGCAGGTGATCCTCGACGACGACGCGGTGCAGCGCGTGCGCTGGCAGGCCGACACCCGCAAGCGCTACCTCGACGAGGCCTTCCGCCGCGAGCAGTTCCGCCGCGACTTCACACGCGCGCATGGTTGACGAGGAGCGCTTCGTCGCCGTCCTGGGGCGGGTCACCGCGCGCGTGCGCACCCTCGAGGCCTACGCCCTGGTGGACCATGAGGCGCTGCTCGCCGACGAGGTGCGACTCGGGCATCTCAAGTACACGTTCCAGACCGCCATCGAGGCGTGCCTCGACGCCGCGCAGCACGTCGTGGCCGATCATGGGCTCGGCGTGCCCGCGTCCAACGCCGACGCCTTCAGGCTGCTCGGTCGCGCTGGTCTGCTCGACGCCGACCTCGCCGCATCCATGGCCGGGGCGGCGGGCTTCCGCAACGTGCTCGTGCACGACTACGCCGAGGTTGACGACCGCCGGGTGGTCGCCAACCTCGAGCGGATCGAAGAACTGCGGCGCTTCGTCGCCGCCATGGTCCACCTGCTCGAGGCCCCCGAGGATCCCGCCGACCCGCCCAAGTCGTCCTGACACAAGGCAGGCAACGACGGGAACAGACAAGCGTGGCAGTCACACGACGAGTGCCGCGACGACCACCGACGCATCGACGACGAGCATCACCGGCGATCGTCATCGCGGTGGGCGAGGATCCGTTCGGCGGTGAGGTGGCTCCCCGTGCGCTTGGTGCGCTCGCGCGCCGCAGCGATGACCGTCTCG
>PWFH01000159.1 GCA_003553795.1 Egibacter sp.
AGACGATCCCGCTCGGCCTCGCCGCGGCACTGCTGCGCCGCCGCGCCGTCGTCGTCGACGTCCACGAGGACGTCCCGGGCCAGATCCGCACGAAGCCGTGGCTGCCCGCCCCGCTGCGCGCCCCGCTCGCATGGCTCGCCGCGGGGTTGCTGCGCCTCGCCGAGCGCGTGACGACGATCACCCTCGCCGAGCCCAACTACGCCCACCTCTTCGCCGGACGCCATCCCGTCCTGCCGAACTACCCCGACCCCGACGGCCTGCCCGCCCCCGCGGCCTCCGACGGCTCGGTCGTCTACGTCGGCGACGTCACCGAGGCGCGCGGCGCGCTCCTCGCCGTCGAGTCCGTTGGCGCCCTGCCCGAGCCCCGGCCCCGTCTGCGGCTCATCGGGCGCTGTGAGCCCGCCTTGGCCCGGCGGCTCGCCGCCCGCGGCGCCGAGCTCGGCGTGGACGTCGACCTGCCGGGCTTCCTGCCCCACCCCGAGGCGATGGCGGCGGCGGCACGCGCCGCGGTCGGGCTCTCCCCGCTCGCCGACCTCCCGAACTACCGCCACTCGCTGCCGACGAAGACCCTCGAGTACCTCGCGCTCGGCGTGCCGGTCCTCGCCAGCGACCTGCCGGGCACCGCCGAGGTCATCGACGGCCTGCCCGGCGTCGCGCTCGTCCCCCCCGGTGACGCCACCGCCTGGCGCGATGCGCTCGCCGAGGTGCTCGCCGATCCGGGCCGCCGCGAGGCCGCCCGCGGCGGCGCCGAGGCGGTCCGCGCGCGTTTCCGCTGGCCGGCCGAGCGACTGCGCATCGTCTACGCCGCGGCGCTCGCCGACGCGGGGCGCTGACCCCGCGCTCCTCGGCTGGACGAGAAGCGCCGAGCCGCACACCCGCCCCCACCGTGGCGCCGACCGCCGTCGCGACACCGTTGCCCAACTTCAGGTGTTTGTCGGTCTTGTGTTAGCGTCATGCCGCAAATCGGACTACCGGCGTGTGGTCGTCGCGCGGCGTCCGAAGGGGAGACGACGAACGAGGAGGTGGCGCTCGTGCGCCTGCGTGTTGGATGGACCGTCCCCGTGCTCGTGCTTGCGTTGGCCCTCGCGGCTTGCGCGACCGAGGACGAAGAGGCGGCGGTCGAGGTGACGGAGGCGCCGACGCCCGAGGCCGCGGACGAGCCTCAGAACGGGCATGACGACGATGGTGAGGGCGACGAAGCCGAGGAGGACGGCGACCTCGCGGGAGTGGTGTGGCGTGCCGAGGCCTCCGCGGTCGGGCCGGTCACCGCGGGCCAGGGTCTCGTGACGTTCCTCGCCGAAGACGGTGATGAGCTCGCCCTCGTCGCGCTCGAGGCCGGCGACGGCGAGGAGCGCTGGCGGCTGCCGGTGGCCTTCGAGGGATCGCTCGACAGTGCCCGGACGTTGCCCCCCGCCCGCCACCTCGAGGAGGACGGCATCGTGGTGATCGCCGTCGACGAGGGGCGGGCGGTCGACCTCGTCGCCCTCGACGCCGAGGACGGCAGCGAGGAGTGGCGGGTCGAAGA
Organism: Egibacter sp.; assembly: GCA_003553795.1. Taxonomy (GTDB): domain Bacteria; phylum Actinomycetota; class Nitriliruptoria; order Euzebyales; family Egibacteraceae; genus T1Sed10-49. The sequence goes on from PWFH01000159.1 coordinate 1,526, forward strand.
CCTCGAGCTCATCGAGGACCACCTCCTCGGCGGTGAGTACCTCTACACCGCATGGGAGGACGACATCATCGTCACTCATGCCGTCGACGCCGGTACGGGCGAGGCGCGCTGGTCGAGCGACGACCTGCGCATCCTGGGCGACGCCGATGGCGTCGACGACCTCCTGCTGGGCCTCGATCTTCGAGACCTCGCGTTCGTCGGCCTCGACCGGGACAGCGCCGATGAGCGCTGGCGGCGCGAGATCTACAGCGAGGACATCCTCGAACGCGGCGCGATCAACTTCAGCTTCTACTGGCGACCCGAGGGGATCCTCCTGTCGTACTGGGAGGGCTTCTTCGACGAGGACGACGAGGTCCGCTTCGAGGGAGCGATCGAGACCGTGCTCGTCGACCCGGACGCCGGTGAGGACGCATGGCGCGAGCCGGATGTGGTGTTCTTCGGCCGCACGGAGCAGTCCGAGCTCCTGCTGCTCGCCGAGCCCTCCTACGGCGGTCCCGTCGACGAGTTGCGCGACATCGACGGTCTCGACCGTCTGCTGGTCGTGGATGTCGACGGTGACGAGCAGGCATCCCTGGCGCCCGAGATGGACCTCACGGAGACGTGGGCGGACAACCTCTTCAGTGACGACGCTGCCGAGGGGGTCTGGGAGGACGTGGACGGTGACGGCGTCTGGCTCATCGACGACGACGGACAGCCCTTCGGCATCGACGCCGCAGGCGACGGGGTCCTCGATGCCGAGGGCCGCGTGCTGTGGTCGCTCGAGGCCGTCGACGAGTACGTCGCCACGCAGCGCGATCTCGACATCCTGCGGCCGGTCGCCGTCGACGACGCCGGCGATGCCCTCGATGGCGACCTCGTCGAGCTCGCGCTGGAGGCCGGGCTGACCGCAGGCGTGGGCGTCGACACCGGCGAGGTGACGGTGCTCGTGGCTGAGGCCGGCGAGGTGGTCGCCCTCGAGGCCGGCGCCCTCGCCGACGGCGGTGACGAGGGCTGAGCCCTTCGCGTTGACATCGGCGCGGGGTCCCGGCAGGGTCGGCTGCACGTCCGCTGCAGCGCAGACCGCGAGGCCGTCGCCCATGCCGAGGGGCCGGCGACGGTCGCCATAGGGAGGGGACCGCGTTGGCCCGCGAAACCGAGCTGCTCAGTCGCGCGACGGTCGTCCGCTCGACGATCGTCGTCGCGCTGGCCCTGCTCTTCGCCCTCGCCTTCGGCGGGGCCTTCGGGGGCGACGGTGGCGAGGAGGCCGCTGAGCTCGAGCGGGTCGAGGCCGACGGCGCGACGGCGACGGCGATCGCCGTGGCCGAGGCGGGCTGGGACGCCGCCGAGCACGTGGTCCTCGCCGCAGCCGACGACGTCGACGGCGTCATCGTCGGCAGCGCCCTCGCGACGAGGCTCGGCGTGCCGCTGTTGCTCACCGACTCCGAGGCGCTGCGGCGGTCGACGGCCGAGGAGATCGAGCGCCTCGGTGCCGACCGGGCCGTCATCGTCGGCGGTGAGGAGGCCGTCGAGCCGACGGTGGCCTGGCAGCTCGCCGAGCTCGGCTACGTCGAGCAGGTCGAGCGCGTGGAGGGCGCGGACCGCGCCGCGACGGCCGCCGCGGCTGCGACGCTCGACGGGCTCGCCACCGACGAGGCGGTGCTCACCGTCGACAACCGCTTCCTCGAGTCGACCGCGGCGGCGGCGCTCGGCTCCGCGCTCGGGGGACTGCCGGCCCTGCTCACCTCCACCGACGACCTCCCGGAGGCGACCGCCGAGGCACTCGGCGAGCTCGGCGTCGAGCGCGTCCACGTCGTCGGCGGCCCCGGCGTCGTCGGCGACGCGGTCACCGACGAGCTCGAGGCGGCGGGGCTCGAGACCGATCGGGTCGGCGGGCCGAGCGGGTACGCGACCGCGCTCGAGGTCGCCGAGGTGATGGTCGAGCGCGGTGGCGAGGCGGTGCCGCCCGTCGTCGCCTCCGGGGAGGCGCTCAGCGACGTCCTGCTCGCCGCACCGCTGGCCTCGGCGCAGCAGGGTGCGCTCGTGCTATCCCCGCCGCAGGGCACCGACCCCGCGATCGACGCGCTGCTGCGGTCGCACGCCCACCGGTGGGCCGACGGCTTCCTCGTCGGCGACGAGGAGGCGCTGCCGGCCTCGGCCGCCGCGCTGCTCGCCCAGGCCCTCACCGACGTCGACGACGGCGGGTCGGAGGTAGCGCCGTAACGGCATACCGGAGGGGCCCGCTGATCAATGCCGCGGCTTGTCCGAGTGGGCCCGGCGCCGCGCGACAACGCTGGTCTTCGTGGCCTACGCTACGGCGTGCCCTGTTCGCGCGACCGAGGGAATGCCCCGATGACCTCCGCCCCGACCGTCTACGTCGGCATGAGCGCCGACCTCATCCACCCGGGCCACATCAACATCCTCGAGCGCGCCGGCGAGCTCGGCGAGGTCACCGTCGGATTGCTGACCGA
>PWFH01000181.1 GCA_003553795.1 Egibacter sp.
CCACCCGTGTCCTCATCGTGGCCGCGCACGCTTGCTGACCGGGATGGACGACACGATGCAGGGTGACCGCCGGCAGCAGCTGGCCCGCGAGCTCGGGGACGACGAGCTCGCGGGTCTGCTGCTGACCGCACGTGGGGACGTGGTCAAGGCGGTCCCCCAGCACGTCAGTCGGCGCCACCTGCGCTCGATCCTCACCCTGGCCGGCGCGACCGGGGCGGCGGGGGCCGCCGGGGTCGCGGGCGCCGGGGCCGCGGCCGCCGCCACTGAAGCATCGGCAGCCACCGCGGGGAGTGGCGCCGGTGCAGCCCTGGGCGGCGGTGTGAGCGGGGCAGGGGCAGTAGGTGCGGGGCTCGGGGCCGGCGGTGCGGGGCTCACCGTCGGTGCCGCAGCTACGACCGGCGTGTTCGCCGCGGGGACCGCGGTCGGGGCCGGCGCCGGCGGCGTAGCAGCGGGGACCAAGCTGATCGCCGCGATCGCTGCCGCGATCGCGGTCACCACGGGGTCCATGGCGGCGACCGACAACCTCCCGGATCCCGCGCAGGCCTTCGTCGCCGACCTCGCTGAACGGGTCTCGATCGACCTGCCACACCCCGATGACCGGGCCCCGGGCTCACCCGTCGAGGGGGTCGACGCTCCGGGTCTCGAGGTCGCACCGGGCCAGGACGGGACACCGGGCCGCGACGCCACGCCTGGACGCGAAACGGCCCCGGGCCTGGAGCAGGCACCCGGTCGCGACGCTGCCCCCGGCCTTGAGCGCGCTCCCGGTCAGGATCCGGACCGAACCGGCCAGGACCGCCGCGAGGAAGCTCCCGGCGCAGATCAGCGGCCGGAGCAGCCGCCCGGGCAGCAGAACCAACCTCCAGCACCGGGCCGTGCAGCGGACAGCGATCCCGAGACGGGCGCCGCTGAAGCCGATGGCGACTCCGCGACCGACACGGTCGACGACGGGGCTACGGACGCCGGCTCGACGACCGACACCGACGATCGTCCCGGCCGCCGCGGACCCGGCGTCGACGGCCCCTTGGGCCCACCCGAGGGACAGGAGATCGCCCCGCCGGGCCTCGCGGATCGCGACGACGGCGCCGATGCGCCCCGGGTTCAACCGGACCCTCGCAGCTGAGGCACGTCGCGCTGAGTTCCCGCCTGAGGGCCGACAGCTGCACGCGCGCCGCACGCCGTGATCGCCGGTCGGTCCACTGCCAGCCGCGCTGACCAACCGGCTGCAGACCGTCGCCGGGAGGATGGTGACCGCTCTGTGGCTCCCGGTCGCGCCGACCTGGTGTGTCAGCCGGGGGTCAACCGGGGGGCAGCCGGGGGTCAGCCGGGGGTCAACCGGGGGTCAACCACGATGACGTCGGGCAACGTCGTCCACAGGCGGCGCGGTCGCGCTTGTCTCGAACGTATGTTCGACTACTATCGGGTCATGGCATGAGGTCCCGGCGGGTCGGCTCTCGCTCCGATCCTCCGCGCATCCTCGGTCACAGCTCCGGCCTGATCGGAGCACACCCGGCTCGACCCGACCACCACAGCTGACGGAAGGAGGGTGCGGCGATGACGACGCCCGCGACACGCCTCAGCCGCTCCCCTCGCTCGTGGGATCGGCCAGCCGACCGACGGGTCCTGGAGCGCGGCGCAGCGGCGACAGGCTCGCGCACCACCTCGCCGCCATCGCCGCTGCGCCGATCGTCACCCACGCCGCTGACGTCGTCGCCCCGGACCACTCGGGCCGGCTCGGTGCCGACATTCGCCGCCGAGCCCGCCGCGCCCTACCACGCGGCGGCCAACCACGGTGAGCCGGACGCCGGTGCCGACGCGCAGGCCGCGGTCACTGAGCTGGCGGCCACGGCAGCTCGGGTCGCGGCGCTCGACACCGATGCCCTGACCCACGCCGAGCTGGAGGGTCTGGTCGAGGGCCTGCGGCGTCCGATGACCCAGCTCGACGCCGCCCGGGCCCGGGCCTTCGCCGACCTCGAGCGGCGCGCCGTCCAGCAGGCACCCAGCCACCAGATGGCCGGTGCCCGTGACGAGCAGCGCCGGCGCAACGCCGAACAGAACCGACTCTCCCGCTCCGACGCCAAGCGTGCCGCGGAGGCAGGTCGTGCCGCCGCCGACCATGCGGCGACCGGTGCCGCCTTCCGGGAGGGTCACCTCGGAGCCGAGCACGCGCGGATCATCGGTGACACGCTCCAGCACGTGTCCCCGGAACGCCGCGAGGTGGTCGAGGCGCGGCTGCTCTCCCTCGCGGAGGACCGCGATCCCAACGCCTTCGGACGCGCCGCCCGCGAGCTCCTGGGCAAGGAAGCCCCGGGCAGCGCCGCGAAGGCCGAGCAGCGTCAGCAGCTGCGTCGCGCCGTCAGGATGGCCGACACCGCTGACGGCGGCTTCGCCTTCTCCGGCCTGCTGTACGGCACGGCTGCCGAAGCCGCTCGGACCGCCATCCACGCCTTCAGGACACCTGACGCGCCCGGTGAGCACCGCACACCGGAGCAGCGCAACGCGGACGCCTTCGAACAGCTCTGCGAGGTCGCGCTCCGGGCCGGCGAAGCCCCCACCCAGCACGGTGTCCGACCCCACCTCCTCGTGATCGTCGAGGAGGCTGACCTCCTCCGCGGCGACGGCACCGCCAGGTTCGGACACTCGGGCCAGCCCCTCACGATGTCGTCCCTGCAGCACCTGCTATCGGACTGCACGGTGAGCCGGCTCGTCCGGGACGCCGCCGGCACGCCCATCGAGGCGTCCGAGGCTGTCAGGACCGTGCCCCAGGGCCTGTGGCGGGCGTTGCTCGCCCGCGACGGCGGCTGCACCTGGGCCGGTTGCGATGCGCCACCGTCCTGGTGCGACGTGGCACACGGCCACACCGCCTTCCGCAAGGGTGGGATCCTCTCCCCCGCCAACGCCGCGCTGCTGTGCCGGCGCCATCACCGCCGCTTCGACGCCAACGACGACATCCTGCTGGTGATCGAGGGTGACAGCGTCACCTACGTGCGCCGCACCGATGACACCGTTCCTCCGGGTGAGCGGACGGACGCCCCCGCGACGATGGCCTCCGACCAGGTGCCGGCCGCGGCCCAACCGGATCCGCCGCCACCCGATGGCGAGGTGACACAGATCGCGCTGGCGATCGAGCGGGATCCTCCGGAGCCGCCGGAGCCGCCGGAGCCGGCCGAGCCGCCGGAGCCGGCCGAGCCGGCCGAGCCGCCGGAGCCGGCCGAGCCGGCCGAGCCGGCCGAGCCGGAGCATCCACCGGGCTGAGTGGGGCCGCCGTCCGGAAGGGATCCGATCGCTGCCCTTGATCCGACCACCATGGACCCGTCGGCTCGGATCGGTCGAGGCTGCCCATGTGAGGACCGCCGCCGCCGTCGCGCGCCACGACGCCGGCGGGTGTCCGCATGGGCGCGTCTTGGTGGGTCCAGCGTCGGACATGTGAGACGACACACACCTCGGGAGCATCGAGGGCTGGTGGCCGTGGCCCCGATCGGGCCGGCAGTGGCCGGGCCAGATCGGGGCGACGACGCCACCGTTGGCGGCGGCCCGATCGGCGTGAGGTCAGTGGGAGCCTGACCGCCGGCGCGTCGGGGTGTCGTCGATGAGGACCATCAGCGCGCGGCCTCCTGGTGACCGCGCGCCGACGTGAGCGCTGGGAGCCTCAGGCCTGCTGGGCGGAGAACATCCACAGCTGCATCTCGAGCCCGTCGAGGATCTCGATCAACAGGTCCTCGCTGGCCACGTCGGCGTCGCCGAGGCCGTCGAGGCGTTCGCGTGTCGC
>PWFH01000121.1 GCA_003553795.1 Egibacter sp.
CCGCGGCGCGGCGTGACGAGACGCTATGACGTGCCCCCGGCACGTGCCCCCGGCAGGACTCGAACCTGCGCACGCGGTTTAGGAGACCGCTGCTCTCTCCCCTGAGCTACGGGGGCGGGACTTCCGCGGTGGGCTCGGTGGTGACCTCCGCGCGACTGCGCGGGTGCTGCTGGCCCTCGTCCTGGATGCCATCGCGGCGACAGCCAGCGTACAGACGACGCACCTTCGCACGGCAAGCAAACTCGTCTTTGTCTTTTGTTTGTTATGCTGCCGGCATGGATCGCACCCAGCTGATCGCCGAGCTCGAGCGCGACGCCGCCGCCGAGGCCGAGGAGGCCCACCGCCGCTTCGCCCGCGCGCAGGCGCTGCGCGCACGCCGCGACGCCCGAGCGGCGCTCGAGGCGCAGGCGGCGGCGCAGCGGCGCCAGCGGGCCGAGGCCGAGGAGGCGGTCCGCGACGCCGCCGGGGCCGTCGGCGTCGGCGTCGGGCGCGCCCCGGCGGCCCAGGCCGAGGCGCTCGTGGGCTGGCGGCGCGAGCGGGCCGCGCGCCGCGCCGGCGAGCAGGCGGCGCGCACGGCGCGGGAGCGCCAGCGGCGCACAGCCGACCGCGACCTCGCCGAGGCCCGTGCACGCCTCGCCCGGGTCGAGGGCGCGCTCGCCGCTGGCGGCGACCCCGATGTCGCCGGAGCGGAGGAGGCCCTCGCCGCCGCACGCGGCGAGCGGGCGCGGGTCGAGGGGCTCGCCGCGACGCTCGACCGCACCGCGGCCTTCCTCGAGACCGCCCGGGAGGAGGTGCACCGGGACATCGCGCCGCGCCTGTCGGCCTCGGTCGCCCCCCGTCTCGCGGCGGTGACCGGCGGGCGCTACGACGAGGTCGCCGTCGACCCGTCGAGCCTCGCGGTGCGCGTGCGCGGACCTGGGGGCCGCTGGCGTGAGGCCGCCGCGCTCTCACACGGCACCGCCGAGCAGGTTCACCTCCTGTTGCGCGTGGCGATCGCCGAGCACCTCTCGACGACCGGGGAGCCGATCCCGCTGCTGCTCGACGAGCCCACCGCCCACGCCGACGCCGCGCGCACCGTCGAGCTGCTCGCGCTGCTCCACGGTCTGGCCGAGGAGCGTCAGGTCGTCGTCTTCACCCAGGAGGAGGACGTCCGCGACTGGGCCCGGCGTCACATGACCACGCCGCGCGACGCCCTCGTCGAGCTCGGCGCCGCCACGCCGACTCAGCCGCGGTCGACTCCCCCACCGGCCGACGCGCATGCCGAGCCGGGCGGCAACGCGCGACCTCAGTGACCCGCCGCGGGCAGGCGCGCAGCGAGCAGCGCCGCGGCGGCGTCGGCGCTCCCACCGGTCGCGGCGAGCACGGCGAGCAGGAGCATGCGGGCCCGGATGCCGTCGAGGTCACCGGCCAGCCGGGCTCCAGCCGCGGCGAGGTCCGCCCCGGCGCCCCGCCCTGGCTGGGGCCAGACGCCACCGTGCTCGCAGCGGGAGGTCACGACGACGAGCACGCCACGGGCGGTCGCCTCGGCGACCGCGTCGACGACCTCGCCGGGGGCGGTGCCCGCGCCGAAGGCGTCGAGCACGAGGCCCTGAGCCCCGGCGTCGAGGGCCGCGTCGACGAGCGCGCGACCGCCACCGGCGGTGAGCGCGATGAGCTCGACGGGCCAGGACAGCGGGGCCGGCGGCAGCGGCGCCGGGCGTGACCGCTCGGCGTCGAGCCGGAGGAGCGTGCTCGTGAGCGCGCCGAGGCGGCCGCGTGGCGCGGCGAAGGCCGTCGGTGCGACGGTGTGGACCTTGCGCACCGCGTCGGCGGGCAGGACGACCGACGCGAAGGTGACGAGGACCCCGAGGCCGCGTGCCCGGGGGTCCGCGGCGACCCGGACGGCGTCGCGCACGTTGCCGGGTCCGTCCCCCGCCGGGTCGGCGGCGTCGCGCTGGGCGCCGGTGAACACGATCGGCGCCTCGCCGTCGTGCCAGAGGTCGGTGAGGTAGGCGACCTCCTCGAGGACGTCGGTGCCGTGGGTGACGACGACACCGTCGACGCTGGGCTCGGCGGCGGCCTCGCACGCCGCCCTCGCGACCGTGGCGAGGTCGTCGAGGCCCATGAGGTGGCTGGGCAGGCGCAGGACGTCCCGGGGGCTGACGCGAGCGAGGTCGTCGAGGGCGGGCACGCCAGCGAGGAGCTCCTCGGCGCCCTTGAGGATCGCCTCGCCGTCGACGGGCACGGTCGCGATCGTGCCGCCGCAGGCGAGCACGACGACGTTGGCGGGACGGGCCCGCGACGCCGTCGCACCCGCCTCCACGGTCATCCTCGCGGGAAGCGGCGCGCGAAGTCGGCGGCGATGTCCTCGAACGTCGCCCAGACGACGCCGTCGTGGCCGTTGATGTGCTCGATGAGCCGCTCGAGCATGAGGAGGTTCTGCGGCCGGCCGCTGACGTCGGGGTGGACCGTGAGCGGGTAGACGGCGTAGTCCATCTCGCGGTGCACCCAGTCGAACTGGTCCTGCCACAGCTGACCGAGGTCCCGCGGGCTCACGAAGCCGTGGCTGTTGGGGTTGGCCTTGATGAACATCATCGGCGGCAGGTCGTCGAGGTACCAGCTCGCGGGGATCTCGACGAGGTCGGTGACCGTCGTCCCGCGCTCGAGGGGGCGCATCCACGTCTCGGCCGGCTGGGCGTAGTCGATCTTCGTCCAGCGGTCGCCGACGCGCACGTAGTAGGGGGTGTGGTCGTCGTGCATGAGGCTGTTGTCGTAGCGGATGCCCGCGTCGAGGAGCAGCTCCACCGAGGTCTCCGAGACCTCCCACCACGGCGCGACGTAGCCGGTGGGACGGCGCCCCGCGTACTGCTCGATGAGCTCGATGCAGCGGTGGAGGATCGCCTGCTCCTGATCGCGGGAGAGGTTGAGGGGGTTCTCGTGGGTGTAGCCGTGGAGGCCCACCTCGTGGCCCGCGGCGACGACCTGCTCGGTCTGGGCCGGGAAGGTCTCGATGGAGTGGCCGGGCATGAACCAGGTGCTCGGCAGCTCGTAGCGGCGGAAGAGCTCGAGCAGGCGGGGGATGCCGACCTCGCCGGCGAACATCCCACGCGAGATGTCCATCGGCGAGTCCTCACCGCCGTAGGAGCCCAGCCATCCGGCCACGGCGTCGACGTGGACGCCGAGGGCGCAGTAGATCCTCTTCTCGGTCATCCCTCTCCCTCCTGTCGTGCGCAGACCGCGTCTGCGCCGGTGGACAGCACGTTCACATGCCGAGGTAGGCCCGGCGGACCTCGTCGGAGGCGGCGAGCTCCTCGGCGGTGCCCGACAGCGCGAGCCGGCCGTTCTCGAGCACGTAGCCACGGTCGGCGAGCCGCAGGGTCTGCGCGACGTTCTGCTCGACGATGAGCACGGTGACCCGGTCGGCGCGGATCGCCGCGACGCGCTCCATGACCTCGCTGACGAGCCTCGGCGCGAGCCCGAGGGAGGGCTCGTCGAGCATGAGCAGTCTCGGGCGGGCCATGAGGCCACGACCGAGCGCGAGCATCTGCTGCTCCCCGCCCGACAGCGAGCCCGCGAGCTGCGCTCGCCGCTCCGCCAGCCGGGGGAAGAGCGTGAGGACCCGGTCGAAGGTCGCCTCGAGCTCCTCTCGCGCGCGCTTGCCGTAGGCGCCGAGGCGCAGGTTGTCCTCGACGTTGAGGAACGGGAAGACCATCCGGCCCTCGGGCACCTGGACGAGACCACGCTCGACGCGGTCGTGGGGCGGGAGGCCGTCGATCGCCTCACCGTCGAAGACGATGCTGCCCTCCTGAGTGGGCACGAGCCCGGAGAGCGCCCGCAGCAGGGTCGTCTTGCCGGCGGCGTTGGCCCCGAGGACCGTCACGGTCTCCTCGGCGCCGACCTCGAGGGCGACGTCGTCGAGCGCGAGCATGTCCCCGTAGGACACGCGCAGCCCCTCGATCTCAAGCAGACTCATGCGGCTCCCCCAGGTAGGCGGCGACGACCTCGGGGTGCTGGGTGACCTCCTCGGGCGTGCCCTCGGCGATGCGCACCCCCTGGTTGATGACGACGACGTGCTCGGCGACGCGCATGATCGCGTGCATGTTGTGCTCGATGACGAGGAAGGTCAGGCCCTCCGCGCGCAGGCTCTCGAGCAGGTCGAGGGTCTCGTTGACCTCCGTCGGGTTGAGGCCACCCATGATCTCGTCGAGCAGGAGGAGCCGTGCGCCGGTCGACAGCGCCCGCGCGACCTCGAGCCGCTTGCGCAGCGCGAGCGGCAGGCTCCGCGCCGTCGTCGTGGCGAAGCGCTCGAGCCCGAGGCGCGTGAGGATGCCCGCGGCGGTCTCGCGTGCCTCACCGACGCGCTGGCCCCTCGTGAGCGCCCCGACGACGACGTTGTCGAGCACCGAGAGGCCGCCGAAGGGCTTGACGACCTGGAAGGTGCGGCCGAGACCGCGTCGGCTGCGCTCGGCGGGCCCGAGGCGCGCGACGTCCTCGCCGGCGAGGCGCACCCGGCCGCGCGTGGGGATGACGAGGCCGGAGACGACGTTGAAGAGCGTCGTCTTGCCCGCGCCATTCGGCCCGATGAGACCGACGACCTGTCCCTCGGCGACCTCGAAGGAGACGTCGTCGACGGCGCGCAGCCCGTCGAAGTCGACGGTGACGTGCTCGATCCCGAGCATCAGCGCACCACCCCCGTGGCCACGCCGACCCGGCGACCGACGCGGCGCAATCCCGCGATGAGGCCGTTGGGTGCGGTCAGGACGATGACGACGAGCAGCAGACCGTAGACGGCGAGCGCGGGCCCGCCCCCGAGCGAGGCCCGCAGCACCTCACCGAGCGGGATGACGATGACGGCCCCGAGCAGCGGACCGAGGGCGGTGCCCATCCCACCGACGATCGCGACGAGCGCGATCTGCACCGACAGCTCGAACTGCGTCGTGCTCGCCGGGTCGATGTACTGGATGAACGTCGCGTAGAACGTCCCGGCCACCGCGGTCAGCGCTGCGGAGATCGCCGCGGCGATGACCTTGCAGCCGACGACGCGCACCCCGAGGGAGCGCGCGGCGTCCTCGTCCTCGCGCAGCGCGACGAGGTAGTAGCCGAGGCGCGAGCGCTCGATCCACAGCGAGACGCCGAGCACGAGGGCCACGAGCCCGAGGCCGACGTACCAGTACGTCGAGAGGTCGGCGAAGAGCATGTTCTGAGGGCCACCGTCGAACGGCAGCGTCAGGCCGGCCGCGCCGCGCGTGAGCCCGCGCCAGTTCACCGCGAGGATGTGGACGACGAAGCCGAAGGCCAGCGTCGCCAGGACGAAGAACGGGCCCTTGAGACGGAACGTGATGACGCCGAGCAGGGCGCCGAGGAGCCCGGCGAGCACCGCCCCGACGAGCATCCCGAGCCATGGGCTCACGCCGAGCTCGTTGAAGAGCAGCACCGCGGTGTAGGCACCGACGCCGAAGAAGGCCGCATGACCGAGCGAGAGACCCCCGGCGTAGCCGGCGGAGATGTTCCAGGCGCTCGCGAGCGCCGCCCAGACGAGGACCATCACCGCGAGGTCGAGCCAGTAGGCGCTGTCGAGGAGCGCCGGCACCGCGAGCAGGAGCGCGAGCAGCAGGACGAGCCCGACGGCCCGCACGGCCCGCCTCGCCGTCGACGGCGTCGCGCCGCTCATTGGTAGACCTCCGCCCCACGTCGACCCAGCAGCCCCTGGGGGCGCACGACGAGCACGGCGAGGAAGACGAGGAAGTAGGCGAGCTCAGCCCATGCGGTGCCGAGCAGGAAGCCGACGACCGATTCGATGACGCCCACGAGCAGGGCGGCGATGACCGCACCGACCACCGAGCCGAGACCGCCGAGGACGACGATGACGAACACCGTGACGATGTAGGACAGGCCCACCCGCGGGTAGACGGAGAACAGCGGGGCGATGAGCACGCCCATCGCGCCGGCCGCAGCGACCGCCACCGAGTAGGTCACGAGGTAGACGCGCCCCACGTCGATGCCCATGAGTGCCGCGGCATCGCGGTTCTGCGCGACCGCCTGGATCGCCTTGCCGAACATCGTCCGGTTGAGGAAGAGCCAGAGCCCCGTTGCGAAGGCGAGGGCGACGACGAAGGAGACGAGCATCGGCACGCTGATCCGCACACTGCCGAGCTCGACCACCGCCGACCCGTAGGGCGTCGTCACCGAGCGGATGTCGGCCGACCACGCGGTGAGCGCGGCGTTCTGCAGGAAGATCGACACGCCGAGCGTGGCGAAGACCACGGTGACCTCGGGCGCGCCGATGCTGCGCTGGATGACGAGGCGGTCGGTGAGGACCCCGAGGAGGAAGACGCCGGGGACGACGATGAAGATCGAGAGGTAGGGGTCGATGCCCCAGAGCGCCCACAGCCAGTAGGCGCCGAACATCCCGAGCATCATGAACTCCGCGTGCGCGAAGTTCACGACGCGCAGCACCCCGAAGATGAGCGTGAGCCCGACGGCGAGCAGCGCGTAGAGGCCGCCGAGCAGCAGGCCCGACGTGAGGATCTGCAGCGTGAGGTCCAAGGGCACGCCCTCTCGACGCTTGGGATGGGCGGACGGTTCGGTGGGGCCGACAGGTCACGGCGCGCTCGGCGCCGACAGCCCTGCGCGGACTGCGCGACTCACGCGACGGCGCCGGCGCGCGCAGGGTCGGGTCGCCGCCTCGGGCGGGGGGTCCGAGACGACGACCCGGGCTGGCAGGGCCTACTCGTCCTCCTCCTCGTCCTCGAGCTCCTGGATCTCCTCGTCACGCTCGTCCCAGTCCGGCAGGGGAACGTTGACGAACTCGCTCACCGCGAGCTCCTCGGGGTAGGTGACGACGAGCTCCCCGCCCTGCCACTGCTGGACGACGGGGTTGGCGAGGATGTTCTGCCCGGCGTTGTCGGCGTCGGGGCCGGCGAACTCGAAGCCGAACCCGGTGATGGAGTCGAGCGGGTCGACCGCGACGCCCTGCGCCGCGTCGATGAAGCCGTCGACGTCGGCGGACGCGGCGTTGGGCACGACCTCGTTGAGGAACACCCACGTGCCCATGAAGGCCCAGTCGGTGTAGTTGCCCTGCTCATAGCCCTTCTCGTCGAGCTTCTCCTGCATGTCGGCGAGCAGGCCCTGCGCCTCGTCGCTCAGCGAGTCGACGTTGATCGAGCCCGACGTCGGCGGGACGATGTTGAAGATGCCGTCGGCGTTCTCGCCGAGCGGCTCGGCGAACTCGACCTGCCCGTAGCCCCCACCGGCGCCGACGACGGCTGGCATGTTCACGTCGAGCTGCTGCGCCTGGCGCCAGAAGAGCACGCCGTCGGGCACCTGGGCGACGTGGACGACCGCGTGCGGCTCGGTCTGCTGGATCTGCAGCAGGACCGAGGAGAGGTCGCTCGTCGTGGCGGCCGGGTAGCTCTCCTCGACGACGAGCTCGGCGCCCGAGTCGGCGAAGCGGTCGAGGGCAGCGTCGGCGATCGACGTGCCGAACTCGTCGTCGGTGTAGACGACGGCGACGCGCATGTCGTCCTCAGCGACGTCGAGCTCGTCGGCGAGGCCGGTGAGGATGAAGTCGGAGGCGTAGGCGCCGAGATCGCCCGAGGAGATCGTCGTGCGCAGGACGTTCTGCGGCCCGTCAGTGATCGCCTCGGCGAAGGCCGTCGTCTCCACGTAGAGCGTGTCGAGCCGCTCCGCGGCCGGCACCGCGGCGGAGGCGATGGCCGAGGCGTACGTGCCGATGACCGCGTCGACGCCGTCCTGGGTGATGAGCTGGCGCACCCCGGCGGTGCCACCCGAGGGGTCGGGGGCGTCGGCGGTCACGAGCTCGACCTCGACACCGTGCTCGCCGCGCTCGTTGAACATCTCCACGGCCACCTCGACGCCCTCGAGCGCGTCGGCGGCGCCGAAGGCCAGGTCACCGGACTGCGGGAAGAGGGCGCCGACGGTGATCGCGTCGACGTCCCCCGTCGCCGCCTCGTCATCGTCGTCGTCGGCCTCGTCCTCGTCGTCGATGACCTCGTCGTCGGTGTCCTCGTCGGGCTCCTCAGCGGCCTCGTCCTCCGCGCAGGCCGCGACGACGAGCGCGAGCGCGGCGAGCAGCGCGAGCAGCAGGAGCAAGCGGGATCTCTTGAGCATGGCCAAGTCCTTTCATTCACCTGAGACGGGTCAGCCTCGCCCGTCCTCCATTCGGTCGGTGACGACCTTCATGAGCACCTGTCGACTCTGGTCGAGATGTGCGTGGACCGCGGCCTCCGCGCCATCGGGATCACCCTCGGCGACGGCGGCGACGATCCCGCGATGCGGGAACATCGTCTGCGCGTCAGGCCCGAGACGGGAGTACACCCAGTGCCACATCCGCGCGCTCGACGGCAGGATGCGCACGAGGGCGTGCTCGAGATAGCGGTTGTGCGCGGCCGCGGCGAGGGCGAGGTGCACCGCCTGGTCGTGCGCGAGGAAGGACGCCGCGACATCCGCCGGGTCGCCATGGTCGAGGTGGGCCTCGTCGTGGGCCTGCAGCACCTCGATCTCCTCTGCGCTGGCCTTCGTCGCCGCGAGCCGCGCGACCTTCGCCTCGATCGCCGCTCGGGCGTCGTAGATCGGCCCGACCTCGAAGGCGTCGATCGGTGCGACGAGCAGGCCCTTGCGCGGCAGCGGCTGGATGAGGCCGAGGTCGGAGAGGTGGGCGACGGCGAGCCGCAGCGGCGCCCTCGTCACGTCGAGGTCGCCCATGATCTCGCGCTCGGTGAGCAGCCGTCCCGGCTCGTAGGCGAGGGTCACGATGCGCTGGAGCAGTCCACGGAACGCCTCGTTCGTGTGGGCCTCGTGGAGGCCCTCCCCCCGGCGGCCCGACAGCTCCTCACGGAGCGCGAGCAGTGCGGCTGATGCGCTCATGCCGGTGGTGTAGCGCGGGACCCACTGGGCTGTCAATTGGGTGCCTCAGTGAGACCCTTGGCGCGACCCCACCGGCTGCGTACGTCGTCGACTCAGCCCCCGTCGTCGGTCCCGGACCACCACCGCTCGGCGATGCGCCGGCCCGCATCGGCGTCCAGCGGGTAGCGCTCGCGGCCGGGGTGACCCCGCAGGGCCCGGCCGAGCGGGCCGGCCTCGGAGGGGGCGAGCGCGCCGCTGGCCGTCGCCGGCTCCTCCCCGGCGAGGTCGATGACCCCCGCGAGCGCGAGCGAGGCGCCCGGGCAGCGCAGCTCGGCGTACCAGTGGGCCCTCCCGACCTCGGCGCCGGGCGGGAGGTTGAGGACGTTGTACTCACCCAGCGCCACGCCGGCAGGACGGGCGTCGGGCACTGCGAGCAGGACCGAGGGCTCGGGCAAGCCCTCGGCCTGCGCGGCGATCCGGTCGATGAACCACGCCGACGGCTCGCAGAGGTCCTGCTCGAGAATCAGGCCGCCGAGGGGCCCGCTGGCGCCCTGCGCGGTCGGGCCGGCCTGCAGCAGCGCGACGGCGACCGGCGGCTGCTCGTCAGCGCGCAGCTGCTCGGCGAGGGCCTCGACTCCCTCGCGCGCCCAGCGCGCGGGATCGTGCTCGCGAAGGGTCACGAGCCGCTCGACGCGCTCGATGAGCCGGGCGCGCTCCAGGATGAAGGCCTTCACGTCGCGCAGCGTGTGGGTGAGGGCGCGGTCGTCGATGCCGTCCATGGGGTCCTCCTCGGTCAGCCGAGCCCGGCGGGATCGGTCGGGTCGAGCCTCCGCCAGGGGTGCGACACGACCGGCCCGCACGGCGCGCCCGCGGGCCGTGGCCTGTGGACAGCACGAGGCCCGCCGGCCGCGGCCGGTCACGACCCAGCCGCGCGCTCAGCCCAGCCGCGCGCTCAGCCCAGCCGCGCGCTCAGCCCAGCCGCGCGCTCAGCCCAGCCGCGCGCTCAGCCGAGGCCCTCGGCCACCGCCCAGTCGCCGAGGCAGATCGCCTCGGCCGCGTCGTGGCGCAGGCTGTGCGGGCGCGGCAGCCCAGCTGCGGCGATGACCTCCCGGGCGTGGCGCTCCGCGGCGGCCTTCGCCCGCACGGCGTCGCGCCGTTGGGCGGGGGTGAGCAGGCGCTCACGCCACACCTCCGCGGTCGTCGTGCGCACCGCGACGTCGACGCGGCCCGCGGCGCGCTGCCACGCCTCGGCGTAGCTGCCGCCCTCGAGGACGAGCACGGTCGGCAGGCCCCACTCGCGCAGCACCCGCAGGGCGCCGCGGCGCAGCGCCGCGCGGGAGCCGAAGTGCTGGGAGCGGTAGGCGACGAGGCGCCCGTCGGCGCCGAAGCGCGCGATGCCGGTCCGCAGGCCGAGGTCGATCGCGAGCAGGCCCGAGCCCTCGAGGTCCCCGGCGGTGGCCATGGCCTCCTCCGTCAACGGCGCATCGGCTCGGCGGTCCGACCCGCCGTCGGCGCAGGGTACCCAGGCTGCCTGCCGACGGTCCCGGGCCGCCCCGGCCGCACGGAGGCTCGCGTTCGTCGCCGAGACTGCGACCATGGGAGGCGATGAGCCCTCCCACCGACCTCGCGCCGTCCCCCCTCGTCGACCTCCTGCCCGAGGGGGACGAACCCGACCTCCTCCTCGACGCCTTCGTCTCGTGGGCCGAGGGCCAGGGCCTCACGCTCTACCCCACCCAGGAGGAGGCGCTCATCGAGCTCGTCTCGGGCGCGAACGTCATCCTCTCGACGCCGACGGGCTCGGGCAAGAGCCTCGTCGCGACCGGGGCGCACTTCGCCGCGCTGGCCCGCGGGGAGCGGACGTTCTACACCGCGCCGATCAAGGCGCTCGTCTCCGAGAAGTTCTTCGCCCTCACCGAGGTCTTCGGCGCGAGCAACGTCGGGCTCATGACCGGCGACGCCGCCGTGAACGCCTCCGCACCGATCGTCTGCTGCACCGCGGAGATCCTCGCGAACATCGCGCTGCGCGAGGGGCCCGACGCCGACGTCGGGCAGGTCGTCATGGACGAGTTCCACTTCTACGCCGAGCCGGACCGCGGCTGGGCCTGGCAGGTGCCGCTCCTCGAGCTCGAGGACGCGCAGTTCCTCCTCATGTCGGCCACGCTCGGCGACGTCGACCGCTTCGTCGACGACCTCGAGCGGCGCACCGGCCGCGACACCGCGGTCGTGGCCTCCGCCGAGCGCCCCGTCCCGCTCGAGCACCGCTACGTCACGACGCCGGTCCACGAGACGATCGAGGGGCTGCTCGCCGAGGGCAAGGCACCGATCTACGTCGTGCACTTCACCCAGGCCTCCGCGCTCGAGCGCGCCCAGGCCCTCATGAGCGTCAACGTGTGCACCCGCGAGGAGAAGGACGAGATCGCCGAGCTCATCGGCGGGTTCCGCTTCACCGCCGGCTTCGGCAAGACGCTCTCGCGCCTCGTGCGCCACGGCATCGGCGTCCACCACGCCGGCCTGCTGCCGAAGTACCGCCGCCTCGTCGAGCGCCTGAGCCAGGCGGGCCTGCTCAAGGTCATCTGCGGCACCGACACCCTCGGGGTCGGCATCAACGTGCCGATCCGCACCGTGCTCTTCACCGGCCTCGCGAAGTTCGACGGCTCGCGCACCCGCCTGCTCAAGGCCCGGGAGTTCCACCAGATCGCCGGACGGGCGGGCCGCGCGGGCTACGACCGCGCCGGCACCGTCGTCGCGCAGGCGCCCGAGCACGTCGTCGAGAACGAGAAGAAGCTCGCCAAGGCCGGCGCGGACCCGAAGAAGCGCCGCAAGGTGCAGCGCAAGAAGCCGCCCGAGGGGGCGGTGAGCTGGGGCCAGGCGACCTTCGACAAGCTCGTCGCCGCCGAGCCCGAGACGCTGACGTCGAGCTTCTCGGTCACCCACGCGATGCTCCTGCAGGTCATCGAGCGCCCCGGCGACGCCTTCGAGGCGATGCGCTACCTCCTCACCGACAACCACGAGGACCGTCCGGCCCAGCGCCGGCACATCCGCAAGGCGATCTCGCTCTACCGCGAGCTGCTCACCGCCGGGGTCGTCGAGCGCCTCGACGAGGCCGACGAGGACGGGCGCACCGTGCGGCTGACCTTCGACCTCGACGAGCGCTTCGCGCTCAACCAGCCGCTGTCGACGTTCGCGCTGTCGGTCCTCGACCTGCTCGACCCCGCCGAGGCCTCCTACCACCTCGACGTCGTCTCGGTCATCGAGGCGACGCTCGACGACCCCCGTCAGATCCTCATGGCCCAGCAGTACCGCGCCCGCGGCGAGGCGGTCGCGCGGATGAAGGCCGACGGCATCGACTACGAGGAGCGCATGGAGCTCCTCGAGGACGTCACCTATCCCAAGCCGCTCGAGGACCTCCTCTGGGGCGCCTTCGAGCTCTACCGCCAAGGCCACCCCTGGGTCTCGCCCGCAGCGCTGTCACCGAAGTCGGTCGCGCGCGACATGGCCGAGCGCGCGATGACCTTCCCGGAGTACGTCGGCGCCTACGACCTCGCCCGCTCCGAGGGCCTCGTCCTGCGCTACCTCGCCGACGCCTACAAGGCCCTGCGCCAGACCGTGCCCGAGGAGGCCAAGACCGAGGAGCTCGCCGATCTCGAGGCCTGGCTCGGCGAGACGGTGCGCCAGACCGACCAGAGCCTGCTCGAGGAGTGGGAGGCCCTGCTCGACGCCGACGAGCGCCCGCCGGAGGCGCCCGAGGAGGTCGACGAGGGCCCGCCGCCGGTGACGGCGAACCGCCGCGCGTTCCGTGTCCTCGTGCGCAACGCGCTGTTCCGACGCGTCGAGCTCGCCGCACGTCGGCGCTGGCCCGAGCTCGGCGAGCTCGACGGCGACGACGGCTGGACCGCGGAGGCGTGGGAGGCCGCCCTCGCCCCGTACTTCGCCCTGCACGACGAGATCGGCACCGGCGCCGACGCCCGCGGCCCGCAGCGGCTCGTCATCGACGAGGGCGCCGAGCGCTGGCAGGTGCGCCAGATCCTCGACGACCCCGCCGGCGACCACGACTGGGCGATCACCGCCGAGGTCGACCTCGCCGCCTCCGACGCGGCCGGCGCCGCGGCCCTGCGCATCGTCGAGGTCGGCGATGGCTGAGGCGCGCTTCGCGGTGGCCTCCTCGCGGGCCGCCGACCCGCGGTCCGCCGTCGACGAGGTCGCCGGCACGCTGCGCGCGGGGCTCGGCGAGGCCACACCGACGCTGCTGCTGGCCTTCCTCAGCCCCAGCCACGCCGAGGCGGCGGAGGTCGTGAGCGAGCGGCTGCGGGCGAGCCTCGGGCCGGCCCACCTCCTCGGCACCACCGCGGGGGGCGTCGTCGCCGGCGGCCGGGAGATCGAGGACGACCCGGCGCTGTCGGTGTGGGCAGCGAGCCTGCCCGGCACCGAGGTCCGGACGCTGCGCTACCACCCACCGAGCGAGTCGGGCCTCGCCGACCCCTCGACGCTGGCCGCCGCGGGGCTGTGGCCGGCGCCGCCGGCCTCGGCCGAGGCGATGGTCGTCCTCGCCGACCCGTTCACGACCCCGGCCGCGCCGCTGCTCGAGTGGCTCGACGAGCGCCGTCCCGCCATGGTCGTGACCGGCGCGCTCGCCAGCGGCGCGGGCGAGCCGGGCGGCAACCGGCTGCTCATCGACGACGCCGTCGAGGACAGCGGCGCCGTCGCGGTCGCCATCGGTGGAGTGCGGGTGCGGACCCTCGTCAGCCAGGGCTGCCGCCCGGTGGGGCAGGGCTTCACCGTGACCCGGGCACGGATGACCCTGCTCGAGGAGCTCGGCGGGTCCCCGGCGCTGACCCGGCTGCGCGAGGTCTACGCCGACGCCTCGCCCGAGGACCGCGAGCGGCTCGGTGCCGGCGTGCACCTCGGTGTCGTCATCGACGAGTACCGCGAGGACTTCGGCCACGGTGACTTCCTCATCCGCTCGGTGCTCGGCTCGCCGGAGGGCAGCACGGCGATCCTCGTCGACGAGCAGGTCGAGGTCGGCCAGACGGTGCAGTTCCACGTGCGCGATGCCGACAGCGCCGACGAGGACCTGAGGTCGCTGCTCGCTGATGCCGCGAGCGCGGGCCGGCCGCGCGCCGCGCTGCTCTTCACGTGCAACGGGCGCGGCACCGGCCTCTTCGACCTGCCCGACCACGACGCGGGCCTCGTGCACGAGACCCTCGGTGGACCGGCGCTCGCCGGCATGCTCGCCGCCGGCGAGATCGGCCCGGTCGGGTCGCAGACGTTCCTCCACGGCTTCACCGCCAGCATGCTGCTCATCGACGGGCTGCGCGAGGACGACGGCAGCGGGCCCGGCCGGTCGGGGTGACCCCGGAGGCGTCACCCGTGGCCAGCCGCCGGCACGGCGGCCTCGGCCCCGCCGAACGGCCCGGGCCAGCCCTCGCCGGGCGACCGCGGGCCAGGGGGTCGTTCGTCCTTCCCGGCGCTCCGGGAGCGCGGCAGAGTTGGCGCCCCGGGGCCCGAGGAGGTGCGGCCCTCGAGGAGGAGACCAGCATGAGCGAGGAGACGGCACCACCGGCCACCCGCGTGCTCGTGGAGAACAGCGACCGACGCGCCGGTGAGGCGCAGGTCGCCGCGCTGTCCCAGGCCGGGTTCGACGTGACCTACTGCGCCGGCCCCGCCTCGCTGCCAGGGGGCATGTGCCCGGCGGTCGACGGCACCGGCTGCTCGCTGCTCGACGACGCCGACATCGTCGTCCACGACCTCGAGCTCAGCGACCCCTCCAGCCGTGAGGTCCTCCACCAGCTGCGGCGCTCCTACCCCGAGGTCGACGTCGTCGTGGAGGCGCCGAGGGACGTCGCCGCGACCTACGCCCGCGAGCTCTCCGGCTGCCGTGTCTTCGCACCGCACGACATGGACCGCCTCGTCGAGGTCGTCCGCGAGGTCGCCGGGCACGACGTGGCCTGACCGCCCCGGCGCGGCTCGGCGCCGGCCGGGCCACCCGCCGTCACGCCATCGGGTCGCCGAGCTCTTCGCGACGACGCGCGAGAAGCTCCTCGAGGAAGCCCGCGACGGCATCGTCGGCATGGTGACCGATGACGCGCTCGGACACCGCGTGCACCGAGGGTCTGGCGTTCTCCACCGCGACCGGCAAGCCGACCATCTCGAGCCATTCGGCGTCGGTGTCCGCGTCGCCGGCGCCGGCGCAAGCCTCGGGCGGGATGCCGAGCCGGTCGAGGACGAGGCGCAACGCCCCCGCCTTGCCATCGCCCTCGATCGCGGTCTCGAGGAACGTGTCGAGCGAGCGAACGAGCTCGGGGAGCTCTTCGCGCAGCTCGTCGGCCGCGGCGTCGAGCCGCTCCGGCTCGGCCGCGACGATGATCTTCACCACGGGCCACTCGAGCACCGGCGCAAGCGGTCCGAGTCGCACCCGCTCGTCGTTGAGCGCCTCGAGTAGCTCGATGTTGGCATCCCGCTCCTCGGCGTACATCGCCTCGGGGGTCCACAGCGTTGCGACGAGGTCCCGGGCTTGCGCCACCTCGAGGATGCGCTGAACGAGGTCAGGGTCGAGCGCCTGCTCACGGAGCCGCTCACCGGTAGCGGGGTCCTCGATGACCGCGCCCGTGCACGCGATGAAGGGCGTCCTCAAGCCCGCCTCCGCGACGATGCGCCTCGTCGCACCCACCGTGCGACCCGTCACGATGATGACGGCAACGCCCGCCCGCTCGAGCGCAGAGAGGGCGGCGATGGCCCGCGGACTCACCTTGTGGTCGGTGCCGGCGAGCGTGCCGTCGACGTCGAGCGCGACAGCACGGATGGGGTGTGACTGCTCCTCCGTCATAGCGGTCCGTCTCCGAGATGGGGCCCCGATCCTCGCATGCGCGCGCGAGCGGCGCCTGCCACGCGAGCACCCGGATGGCCTCGACCAGCGGCGAGCTCCAGCATGCCGATCGCCAAGGGTCGGGGCGACCGCGCGACGATCGGGGCAGGGACCCTCGCTGCGACGACGCGCCCGAGGGGGCCTCCAGTGCGGCCCCCGAGGTGAGCCCGGCGAGTCGCTGCGGCGGAGGCACGGCCGAGGCCTCGAAGTGGCGGCATCGCGGCGGGGGCATTGGGGCGGGCGCCGGCGCGGTGTACGCCGCCGGATCGGCAGCGCGCAAGCGGCCATCGAAGAAATTCACACGATCCACGAAAAACCCTTGACAACACCCCCACACCCACCGCATACTTCGAACATGTATTCGACAACGCAGCGGCGACAGCACC
>PWFH01000147.1 GCA_003553795.1 Egibacter sp.
AATGACCATGACGTCTCGCCCGTGTGCTGCCAGCACCGCCTCGAGGTGGCAGACGCCGAAGCGGGCGAGACGGTCCCGGTCAGTGACAACGATCGTGGACACGTCCGGGTCGGAGAGCAGCCGCGTGAGCCCCGAGACGGCGCCCGTTCATGCCTGAGCCGACCTCGGTGACGACCTCACCGGCGGCGAGTCCCGCCGCGACCGCCCCTCGGGTGGCCTCGGCGACCTGCCGGTCAAGGTCGGCGCGCTGGTCGTGGGAGGACACCCTCGCGTCCACGACCACCCGACCCGAGGTGGACTCAGGTCCAGCGTCAACCAGGATCGTGCCCGAAGCGGTCTGGTGGGCGGGCACCGGCAGCGTGCCCTGACGCCACCACCGCCACGCGGTCGTGTAATGGATGCCCTGCTGACGCGCCCACTCCGACAACTTCATGCGCATATCGTACACATGTTCCCCTACGAACGCTTATATCTCAAGCAGCAGTCCGCGACCCCCCCATTTCGCGCCTCAGCGCCGTCGGCACCTCCAGATCGGCCACCCGGCCCGCCGCGGACGGCGATGGAGCGTCGTCAGCCCGGTCCCGACACCGAGCAGCATGGCACGTGAGTGTGACATCCCGTATATATCAGGGTGGGCAGAATGAGAGCGTAACAACCGGACAAGACGGATCCCACGCCGCCGGCGGGTCGGGAGCCACGTGGCGCCGCTCGGGCCGTGTGCGGCGCACCACATCGACGCGGCGCTCAAGGTGGCGACGACCAGCGCCGAATGACTAGGAGGCGTAGCTCATTCGGTCTAGCAGTCGTCGCACCCTTCACCGGAAGGTCCGGCCATGGACGCACCCCTCGTCACCCGCGCGCGCCGCACGCTCGCGCTCACCCTCACGCTCCTGCTGACCCTTGGCGCCCTGCCCGCCCTGGCCGGCGAGCCCGCCACCATCGGGCAGGACGTTGCCGTCGACGACGACACCGACGAGGCGCAGCCGACCGACGGCACCACCGAGGACGAGACGGAGGAGGCCGAGGACCTCTTCCTCACGGTGCGCCCGAGGGTCGTGGCTCCAGGACGCTCGGTCCTCGTGCAGGCCGGCTACGGTGAGCGTTGGCCGCGCGACAGCGATGCCGGGGAGGCCGCCGAGGCCGCCTCCCGCGGCCCCCACGGCCCGCCGGGCGGGACACCAGGCCGTCCGCTCGCGGTGACGTTCACCATCGACTTCGGCGACGGCTCCGGCGAGCAGCCGATGCGCCCGACGCGGCAGGATCCGCGTGGTGGCCACGGCGCGGCCCTCGCTCAGCACACCTACGCCGAGGCCGGCGCCTACACCCTCACCGTCACCGCTGAGCCCGTCGACGGCGGCCCGACGGTCACCGAGGAGCTCGACATCGAGGTCGGCGCCGGCTCGGCACGCCTCGAGGGCGACGACCGCAAGGGCACCGCCGCGGAGGTCTCGATGGAGGGCTTCCCCGAGGACGGCTCAGCCGAGGCGGTGCTCATCGCCCGCGCCGACGACTTCGCCGACGCGCTCGCCTCCGCGCCGCTGGCCATCGAGGCGCAGGGGCCGGTGCTGCTCACCGACGCCGCCGAGCTCTGCGAGACCGTCATCGCCGAGATCGCCCGCGCGCTCGGCGACGACGGCACCGTCTACGTCCTCGGTGGCACGGCGGCGATCGGCGAGGCGGTCGTCGACGCCCTCGTCGACGCCGGCTACGACGTCGAGCGCGTCGACGGCGAGGACCGGGTCGCTACCGCGATCGCCGTCGCTGAGTTCCTCGTCGCCAGCGGCGTGGCCGTCGACGAGGTCGTGCTCGCCTCAAGCCACGACTTCGCCGACGCCCTCGCCGGCGGCGCCTATGCCGCCAGCGTCGCCGCGCCGGTGCTGCTCACCGATGGCGACGGGCTCGATCCCCGCGTCGAGGCGTTCCTCGCCGAGGCCGCCGAGCGCGAGCCCGGCCTGGAGGTCCTCGCCGTCGGCGGCGAGGCCGCCCTTGCCGAGGCCGTCGTCGACGCGGTCGCGGGACTCGGCGTCGACGTCGAGCGCATCGCCGGGGCCGACCGCTACGCGACGTCGGTGGCGCTGGCCGAGGCGCGCTACGACGACCCCGCCACCCTCGTCTTCGCGACGGGGTCGACCTTCGCCGACGCGGTCTCGGCCGCGGCGTTCGCCGGCGCGCTCGGCGCCCCGGTCCTGCTCGTCGACGACCCGCTCAGCGACGCGCTCGAGGCCTACCTCGAGGGGCTCGACTCGGTCGAGGTCGCCTACCTCATCGGCGGCTCCGCGGCCATCCCCGACGGGCTCGAGGCCGAGATCGAGGCGCTGCTCGGCTTCGACCTCGCCGACGACCCGACCGGCGAGGTCGACTGACCCGACCCGGCGGCGCGGTGGCCGGGACGTCGCCGCGCCGCCGGCGCCCTTCGCACCGGCCCTGCGCCGCGCTGCGCTCAGCGGTAGTGGTCGTGGGGGTAGACCCACACCGGTGTGCCGACCGGCGCGAGCCCGGAGCTCCAGAGGAAGTCCATCGAGCGGTTGGGGATGCGCACGCAGCCCGACGACGCCGAGTAGGTCGGCACGCTCGGGTAGCCGTGGATCGCGATGCCGCCGTGGAAGTACTTCGGGCGGTAGAGCGTGCCGAGCGGGGCGTGGCGGTAGCCGTCGATCTGCCGGGTGATGCGGTGCCGGCCCGGCGTGGTCGCGAAGCCGGGGCTGCGGCCGGTCGAGACGTGGAAGGCCCAGCGGGCGCGACCGTCGATGGCGATCGTGAGCAGGTCGCGGCGCAGGTCGATCTCGAGGACCCGACCGCTGGAGGACCGCGGTGAGGGCGGGGCGGGGCGCTCCTGCAGCGTCCGCCACGCCCGCTCGTCGATCTCACCGTTGCGCGGCAGCCCCTTGGCCTTCTGGAAGGCGATGACGGCGTTGCGTGTGGCCGTGTCGTAGGAGCCGGTGATGCCCGGCAGCCAGTAGCCCGCGTCGCGCAGGTCCCGCTGGAGCGTCCGCACGTCATCGCCACGGTCGCCGGGCCCGAGCTCGACGGGGGTGCGGTAGGTGAACGACCACGCGTGGTGGCGGAACGTGCCGTCGCCCGTCGAGGCGGCCGCCGAGACCTCGAGGTCGTAGGTGCGCCCGAACGCGAGGCCCGACAGCGACGAGGGCTCGAAGCGGATGGTGCGGCCATCCTCGGAGAGGCTGCGGCTTCCCCGCAGCTCCGTGCCGTCGAGGGTGACGTAGAGCGTCGAGTGGCGAGGGTCGATCGCCTCGTCGTAGGTCGCGCTGATCCGCGGCAGCGACGTCACCGTCGCGCCGTCGCCTGGGTCGACCCCCGTGACCCTCGGTGAGCCCTGGCTCATGCGCGCGACGTGGAGGGCCTCGACGACGTCGTCGCTGAGCGCCCCGGGCCCGCCGTAGACGACGGCGTCCTCGTGGAGGTGGCCGGCGCCGGCGGGCAGGTCGTGCGGCCCCGCGAGCAGCAGCGGCAGCCCGTGGGCCGCAGCGTGCGGCCCGCCGGCGAGCGCGTCGACGAAGCCGCCGCCGTCGGCGAGGGCGACCGGGCCGCCGAGCCGGTCGAAGTGCTCGGCGACGGCCACCGCGGTGGCGTAGCGGGTCGGACCGGCGACGCGGTCGACGCTGCCGGCGAGGACGCGCACGAGCTCGGCGACCTCGTCGCTGACCGCAGCGGGCCCGCCGACGACGAGCACCTCCACGATGAGGTCGTCGTCTACGGCGGCCCTGGGGCGCTCAGCG
>PWFH01000150.1 GCA_003553795.1 Egibacter sp.
CGCCCGCGGGCTCGACCTCGGCCAGGTCGTGCGCGACATGCGCGCGCGGCGCAGCCCCGCCGACGGCGAGGGCGTACGGGCTGACGCCCGGCTTGCGATGCCCTTCTCGACCCTGCCGGACCTGGCCTTCCTCAAGAGCCCCGAGGGCCGCTACCTCGCGATCAACCCCAGGGTCGAGGAGCTCTTTGGCAAACCGGCCGAGGCCGTCGTCGGACGGCCCGACGAGGACGTCTGCCCCGCGGAGTTCGCCTCGCAGGTGCGGGCGAGCGACCGCTACGCCATCGAGCTCGGGGGCCCCTACCCCCACGAGGAGTGGGTGCGCTACCTCGACGGGCGTGCGGTGCTGCTCGAGACGATCAAGACGCCGATGTACGACACCGACGGGTCGCTGCTCGGGGTGCTCGGCATCGCCCGCGACACCACCGAGCGCGAGGAGGACCGGCGGCGCCTCGCCCGCTCGGAGGCCGCCCTGGCCCGGGCGCAACAGGTCGCCGGCGTCGGCAGTTGGGCCTCTGACCCCGTGACCTGCGTCCTCGAGCCCTCCGCGCAGACCGTCCGGAGGTATGGCCTCGACGACGCCGGCGACGCGCAGCCCACGAACGGGGTCCTCTTCGAGAGCCTCCATCCCGAGGACCGCGACTGGGTGGTACCCGCGTCGTCGCGCGCCGCCGAGCTCGGGAGTCTTGAGATCGAGCACCACATCGTCCTCGACGGCGAGACGCGCTGGGTCCGGGTGCGCGGCGAGCACGAGCATGAGGACGGCGCCGGGTCCCGTCTCGTGGGCACCGCCCTCGACATCGCCCGGGAGAAGGAGCACGCCGCGCTGCTCGCCGCGGAGAAGGCGCAGCTCGAGGACACCCTCGACGCCGCCAAGGCCGCCGGCTGGCGGTGGCACGTGCCCAGCGACGAGGTCGAGGCCGACGACCGTTGGCAGGCGATGATCGCCGACCTCGCAGGGCGCGAGGAGCCGCCACGGCGGCCGAGTGGCTGTCGTGGCTGCACCCCGACGACGCCCCGGGTGTGCGCCGGGCGCTCTCGCGACTGCTTGCCGGCGAGGCCGAGCGCTACGAGGTGGAGTACTGCATCCGCAACCGTGAGGGCCGTTGGGCCTTTGTGCGCGATCGGGGGCGGGTGATGGGCTGGACGCCCTCAGGCGCACCCGAGCTCGTCTGTGGGATGGTCCTCGAGACGTCCACCGAGCACGTCCGCCCCGAGGAGCTCGACTTCCTCACCCAGCACCACGGGCTCACCGGGCTGCCCACCCGCGAGCGCTTCGCCGAGCGGGTGCGCGAGAGGGTGACGGCAAGTGACGGGCTCGTCCTCGCGATCCTCGACCTTGACGGGTTCCACGCGACCAACGAGTGGTACGGGCACGGGGCCGGCAACGCGGTCCTCGTCGAGCTCGCCCGACGGCTGCGCTCCCTCGTCGACGACCCCGCAGACGTCGCCCGCCTCGGCGGCGACGAGTTCGCCGTCGTCTTCCCCCTGGATTCCCTCGACGATCACCTCCACGGCTGCGTCGAGCGGCTCAAGGGGACCGTCGCCGAGCCGATCGCGGTGACCGGCCGCAGCCTCGCGGTGAGCGCGAGCATCGGCGTGACCGTGCACCCCCAGCCCCGGGAGGTCGACGCCGAGCATCTGCTGCGCCAGGCCGACCAGGCGGTCTACCACGCGAAGGTCGCAGGCAAGGACCGCTACCACGTCTTCGACCTCGCCGACGACGAGGACAGCCGTGCGCGCTACAGCTGCCTCGAGGAGGTGCGCGCGGGCCTGGAGGCGCACGAGTTCGTCCTGCACTACCAGCCGCAGGTCGACCTCGCCACCGGTGAGCTCCAAGGGTTCGAGTCGCTCGCGCGCTGGCAGCACCCCGAGCGCGGACTGCTCGCGCCGGCGGCGTTCGTCCCGTGGCTCGAGGGCGACCCCCTCGCGGTGGACTTCGGGGACTGGGTCATCGGCGAGGCCCTCGAGCAGCTGGCCGTCTGGAACCGGCAGGGCCTCGAGACCGTCGTGTCGGTCAACGTCGACACCACCCAGCTGCACGACCCCGGCTTCGTCGAGCGTCTCGAGGGCCACCTTGCCGCGCGCCCGGAGGTGCGCGCCGAGCAGCTCGTCGTCGAGATCCTCGAGACCGGGGTGCTCGCCGACCTCGAGCACGTCGCCGAGGTCGTCGCGCGGCTCGACGGGCTCGGCGTGCAGACCGCGCTCGACGACTTCGGCACCGGCTACTCCTCGCTGACCCTGCTCAAGCGCCTCCGTGCCCACTACCTCAAGATCGACCGCAGTTTCGTCATCGACCTGCTCGTCGACCCCGAACACGCGCTCATCATCAGCAGCATCATCGGGCTCGCGTCGAGCTTCGGCTGCGTCGTCATCGCCGAGGGCATCGAGACCGACCTTCACGGGGAACTGCTCCGCGAGCTGGGCTGCGGCGCCGGCCAGGGATTCGGGATCGCCAAGCCGATGCCCGCCGCTGCGGTGGCGGCCTGGCGCGCCGACTGGTCCCCACCGGCGTCCTGGCGTGAGGCCGAGTCGCTGCCCTCCGAGCGCCTGCCCGAGCTCCACGCCGCGTTCGAGCACCACGCCTGGCTCCACGCCCTCACCGCCCACGTCAAGGGGGCGGGGGAGCCGGCCCCGCCGCTCGACGCCGGGTCCTGTGGTCTCACGCAGTGGCTGGCCGAGGCCGCCGGGGAGCTCCCCTCGGTCGCCGCCGAGCACGAGGCGGTGCACGCCGCCGCCCGTGAGCTCCTCGGCACGGTCACCGACGGCGGGGCCGACGCCACCCTCGATGCCGTGCACGGCCGCTCCGAGGCGGTGCTGGCCGCCTTGCGCGAACGGCGCCGCGCGGCCTCGGGGTCAGTCTTCCGCTGAGGGCTCCTCCGCCGAGGAGTCCCGGCCGCCCCGACGCACCAGCAGCGCAAGGCCGAGGAGGATGAGCGCCGCCGGCACGAGGTAGGCGGGGAGGTCCTCGAGGCCCGTCAGCCCCGAGGCGCCGACGACGGTGAGCACGCCTCCGGGGATGAGTGGCCACCACCAGCCCGGCCACGTCGTGTCGACGAGCACGCTGACGACGGCGATCGCGACGAAGCCCAGGCCGAGGCCGAGCACGACGGCCTCGTCGGGGCCCCCGCGGCTCGCGATGACGATCCCCGAGCCGAGTCCGGTGAGGATGCCCCCGGGCACGAGCAGGCCGTAGGTGCGCGTGACGGCGTAGGCGGCGAGGAAGCCGACGCCGAGCAGGCCGACGAGGACCTCCCCGCCGACCCCGGTCGTGAGCACGAGCAGCAGCGCCGCCCCGAGCACGATGAGGAGCAGTCCGAGCATGCGGCTTCCGGCCATGACGCCCTCCCGTCGGTTCGTCCTTTGTCGGCCTTGGTCGGCCCTTGGCCGTCGTCGCCGCCGTCGGCCGTTGTCGCTGTCGCCGTCGGCCGTCGCCGTCGGCCGTCGTTGCGCCGACCCGCGCGGCTGGCACCCTATCCTGCGACGCCCCGGGGAGGTCACGATGTCCTCGCGCAAGCTCACCCTCGATCTCCATCCGATCCGCGACAAGGGCGACCGGATCGACGCCGCGCTCGCTGCGTCGCTCGACGAGGCCGAGCGGCGCAAGGTCACCGAGCTCGAGATCATCCACGGCAAGGGCAGCGGCGCGCTCAAGGCGCGGGTCCTGCGCTACCTCGACCGCAAGGACGTCAGGCCGCGCTACCACCGCCTCATCAAGGA
>PWFH01000101.1 GCA_003553795.1 Egibacter sp.
GACGGCGCCAGCGGAGGCAAACCCCCCGGCAGCGACCCGCCCAGCCGACCCTCCGGAGGCGACCCGCCCAGCCGAGGCCGACCCTCGGGAGCCGACCCGCCCAGCCGACCACCCGACCAGCCCCCACCGCCCGTGCAGCCCACCCTCGACCTCTAGAACCCCCAGCCCCCTCGCTGCGCCCCGGCGACCCCCGGGGCGCACACCCACGCCATCACACTCCACACCCGCGGACGGCAATGCGAGCACGAGGCGGCAAACGAGCTGCCACGCGGCGGCTCAACCCGGCCTGACGAAACCCCGGGCGGCACCTCAACTCGGGGCGGTGAAGCCCCCGGCGCGACGGCCCGCCGGCGTGGTGTCCTCCTCCCCACGGTCCGCATCTGCGTCCTCCGAGGTCGGTGGCGTCCCCTGGACGGGCGGCGGCGGTGGCGACGGCTGGGAGGGCGGCGGGGCCGAGGCCGGTGTCGACGCCGCCGGGGAGCCCCGCGGCGCGACCGGGGCCGCCCCGGGGGCCGCTGCGGACGCGACCGGGTCAGGAGCGCGAGCCGGGGAGGCCGCGGCCACGACGGCACCGTTGACCGCGTTGCCCCGGGCCTGGTAGCGCGCGGCGAGGCAGCGCAGGAACGTCTCGGGGTGGGTGCCCGGCGGTGGCTGGTGGGCGAGCCGGCCGGCGAGTGAGGTCGCGAGGCGCTCGGCGAGCGCGGCGCGGCGCTCCGGCGGCAGGCCCTCGGCGCGCATGAGGAACTCGCGGACGGTGCGGTAGTCCTCCTCGCGCACGCCGCTGACGTCGATCGTCGCGGCGTAGGCCTCGGCACCGGCGGGCACCGTGAAGGCGATCGCCTCGGCGGCACCGCCTGCGACGCGCTCGCGCACCACCACCGTGCCGGCGACATGGTCGCCGAGACGCTGGGAGCGTTGGGAGACGAGCGCGGTGATGACCGCGGCGAAGCCGGAGGTCAGCGCGAAGTCGACGAGGCCGAGTGCCGCGCGGATCGCGGCGTGGCGGAAGCCCACCGGGGCGCCCTCGACGGTGACGACCCGCAGGCCCATCGCCGCCTTGCCGGGGGTGCGGCCGCGCCAGGCGACCTCGAAGCCGATGGGGTAGCCGAAGGTGACCGCGAAGGTGAGCAGGAGCAGCGCGACGATGACCGCGGCGGCTCCGCCGACCTGGCCGATCGCCCCGAGGAGGAACGTCGCGGCGAACAGCAGCGTCACGAGGACGATCGCCTGGATCGCCCAGTCGATGAGGATCGCCACCGCGCGGGTGCCGACGGTGGCTTCCTCGAAGTCGAGACGTACCGCCTCGGGCGTGACGACGCCGCGTTGCTCGGCTGTGGGCACCAGGGTCTCCTCGCTTGCCTCCGAACCCTATCCTGCCAAGGGTGGACATCGACGGCTTCATCACCAGCCACCGCGAGGAGTGGCAGCGCCTCGGCGCGCTGCTCGACAAGGCCGGCCGCAGCCCCGCGCGGCTTTCGGCCGAGGAGCTCGAGGAGCTCGCGGTGCGCTACCAGCGCGCCGCGACGCACCTCTCGATCGCCCGCACCCGCTTCGGCGACCGGGCGCTCGTCGCCGAGCTCTCCGCGCTCGTCGCACGCGCCTCGGCGCTGCTCTACGGCACCCGCGGGGGCTCGTGGCGGTCGCTGTCGCGCTTCGCCCTCGAGACCTTCCCCGCCGCGGTGTGGCACACCCGCGCGTTCCACGTCGCCGCGACGCTGCTCTTCCTCCTGCCCGCCGCCGCCGCGGCGCTGTGGATCGGCACGTCGGAGGCCGCGCTCGAGGCGACCGCGCCGGCGGCGGTGCGCGAGGCCTACGTCACCGAGGACTTCGAGGCGTACTACTCCTCGGACCCCTCCGCGCAGTTCGCGACCGAGGTCACCGTCAACAACATCCAGGTCGCGATCCTCGCCTTCGCCGGCGGAGGGCTGCTCGCCGCGCCGACGGTCTTCGTCATGGCCTTCAACGGGCTCAACGTCGGGATGGCCCTCGGCTTCTTCATCGCCGCGGGCGAGCAGGCACGGTTCTGGGGGCTGATCATCCCCCATGGCCTGCTCGAGCTCACCGCGGTCTTCCTCGCCGGCGGGGCGGGGCTGCGGGTCGGCTGGACGCTCATCGCGCCGGGCGACCGTCGCCGCGGCGCGGCGCTGCGCGAGGAGGGCCGCCGCGCGATCGCGATCCTCGCGGGGCTCACCGTCGTGTTCCTCCTCGCCGGGCTCATCGAGGGCTTCGTGACCGGCTCGGCGCTGCCCACCGCGGTGCGCGTCGGCATCGGCGTGGCCGCCGAGGTCGCCTTCCTCGGCTACGTCGTCGTCTACGGCCGTCGTGCCACCGCGGCGGGGCTGACCGGCGCGCTCGGCGAGCAGGCCGACCGGGGCTGGGCCACCGCGCCGAGCCCCGCCGACGCTGCGGCGCCTCGAGGCCAGGGCGCCTAGAGCCGCCCGGTCGCCTTGACGTCGAGGTAGGCGTCGGCGAGCGCGCCGGGCAGCCGCGCCGGCGGCTCGTCGATGACCGTGGCGCCGAGGCCCCGCAGCCTCGCGGCGGCCTGGGAGCGGCGCTCCAGGGCCGCCGCGGCCGAGGCCTTGCGGTAGGCCGCCTCGGCGTCCTCAGGCACCCCTGAGGCCCAGCGGTCGACCTCGGGGTCGCGGATGCCGGCGACGATGACGAGGTGGTCGCGCAGCACGAGCGGCAGCGCCGGCAGCAGCGTCTCGGCCATCGGCTCGGGGCTGAGCTCGGTGAGCACGACGAGCAGCGCGCGGCGGCGGAAGCGCGTGAGGGTCTCGCCGAAGGCCTGCCGGTAGTCGCTCTCGGCGAGCACCGGCTCGATCGGCGCGAGCGCCTCGGTGATCCGGCCGAGCTGGGCGGGCTTGCCGCGTGGCGGCACGACCGCACGCACGCCGTCGGCGAAGGCGACGAGACCGGTGGCATCACCGAGGCGGGTCGCGACGACGGTGAGCGCCATCGCCGCGTCCATCGCGTGGTCGAGGCGGGGCACCGTCCAGGAGGCGTCGGCGTAGCCCGACCGGGCGCGCCCGCCCTCGAGGGCGACCTGCCCGGCCATCGTGCGCCCGCTGTCGAGGAGCACGAGCACGGTCTGGTTGCGCTCGGCGCGGTAGGTCCGCACGATCGCCTTGCCGGCTCGTGCGGTCGCCGCCCAGTCGATGTGGCGGAACTCGTCGTCGACCTCGTACTCCCGCAGGCGGTCGAACTCCGTGCCGCCGCCCTGGCCCTGGGCCAGGCGCAGCCCCGCCTGGAGGAC
The DNA here is from genome assembly GCA_003553795.1 of Egibacter sp. Lineage (GTDB taxonomy): Bacteria > Actinomycetota > Nitriliruptoria > Euzebyales > Egibacteraceae > T1Sed10-49. The sequence continues at coordinate 3,257 of PWFH01000101.1, forward strand.
CTGCGCGCGGTCGAGGCGCAGCTCGGCCTCCTCCCGGGAGCGGAAGCGCGGCAGCACCCGCAGGCTGCCGGGCACTGCGAGAACGTCCTGGCGGGCGGCCAGGCGCAGCGGCCCCTCGACGCGCAGCGTCACGACGCGGGGGCTGAAGCGGCCTCGGCGGGTCGGGCGGATCGTCGTCGCGCGGCTTGCCCGCCCGCGCGGGGGCACGACGACGCGGGCGCGGCGGGTCTCCGCGCCGAGGGAGGGGGCGAGGTCGTCGGCGAGGGCGACCCGCAGCCGCCGCCCGGTCGGGTTGGCCACGCGCCAGCGCACGACGCCCTCACCGTCGAGTGAGACCGCGCCGGGCAGCTCCCGCTCGACGGTGAGGCGGGCCGGGGCGGGAGCGAGCGCGACGTCGAGGGCTGCGAGGGCGAGGACGAGCGCGGTGAGCAGGCTCGGCGCGGCCACCGCCGAGAGCGGCAGCGCCCAGGCCAGCGGACTCAACGCGGCCGCGAGCGCGCCGAGGCGCCAGGTCGGGGCGGGCAGCCGCGCGGTCAGCGGCCTCGCGTCGGTGGCCATCGGCGCTAGCGGGGCACGGCGACGGCGTCGAGGAGCCCGCGCAGCACCCCGTCGGCGGTGCCGCCCTCGAGCTCGACCTCCGGGCGCAGCTGCAGACGGTGGCGCAGCGTCGGCAGCGCGACGGCCTTGACCTCGTCGGGGGTGACGAAGGGACGCTCGGAGAGGAACGCCCAGGCCTTCGCGGCGCGCAGGAGCATCGTCGCCCCGCGGGGACTGACCCCGAGCACGACCGAGGGCGACTCGCGGGTGGCCCGCGCGAGGTCGACGAGGTAGGCGAGCACCCGGTCGTCGACCTCGACGGCGTCGACGGCGCGGCGGGCGGCGAGGAGGTCGTCGGGCGTGGCCACCGCGGTGAGCCCGAGCGCGGCGAGGTCGTGGGGGTCCATGCCGGCGTGGTGGCGGGCGAGGACGTCGCGCTCCTGGGCGACATCGGGGTAGCCGACGGTGAGCTTGAACAGGAAGCGGTCGAGCTGGGCCTCGGGCAGCGGGTAGGTGCCCTCGTACTCGATGGGGTTCTGCGTGGCCACGACGCCGAAGGGCTCGGGCAGACGCCGCGCGCGACCCTCGACGGTGACCTGGCGCTCCTCCATCGCCTCGAGCAGCGCCGCCTGGGTCTTGGGCGGGGTCCGGTTGATCTCGTCGGCGAGGAGGAAGTTCGTGAACACCGGGCCCTCACGGAACTCGAAAGCGCCGGTCTCCTGGAGGTAGACGGTCTGACCGGTGACGTCGGAGGGCATGAGGTCGGGGGTGAACTGCACCCGGGCGCTCGCGAGGTCGAGGGCGGCGGCGACGGACTTCACGAGCAGGGTCTTCGCGGTGCCCGGCACCCCCTCGAGCAGGACGTGGCCGCGGACGAGCAGCGCGGCGAGCAGGCCGGTGACCACCCCGTCCTGGCCAACGACGGCCTTGGCGATCTCGGCGCGCACCGCGGCGATCGGCGCGTGGGCGGCGGCGAGGTCGACGGCGGGGCGGGCGGGGTCCTCAGACACGGCGGGCTCCTCGGTCAGCAGTGGTCGGGGCGGCGCCCGGTGGCGGGGCTCCCGGGCTCGTCTCGGTCGTGGCGGCGGCGTCGGGTGAGAGCGCGGCGGTGACCCGCTCGGCGGCACGGGCCAGGGCGAGGACGCCGTCGTCGTCGCCCGGCGGCGGGTCGAGCAGCGTCACCGCGACGTCGTCGGCAGGCGCGCCGGCCCGCTGGGCCGCCTCGGCGAGCCGGTCGGGCTCAGCGTCTGAGGGCAGACCGAGGCGCCGGGCGAGGTCGCGTCGGGCGTGCGCGCGCAGCACCTCGCCGGCGTAGGCGGCGTCGCCGCGGCTGGCGTGGAGCTCGCCGAGGGCGAGGGTGAGCTCGGAGCCGGGCAGCGCGACCGGCTGCGGCTCGACGACGGGCTCGCCGAGCCGCCGGCCCCGCCACCATGCGAGCAGGGCGCCGGCGATCGCGAGCTGGGCCAGTGCCGCCCAGACCCCGGGGCTCACGAGCTCGAGGGGGCTGTCGAAGCCCTCGCCCTCGGCGAGCAGCCGCGGCGGCAGCACCGCGACGGTCGCGTCGCGTTGGGGGGCGAGCAGCGCTGCGGCGAGGCGCGCGTGGTCGGCCTCGCCGACGCTCTGGTTGGTGAGCCAGCGGGGACCGCCGGTCGTCACGACGGCGCCCTGCCCGCGCGGCTCGGCGACGAGCCAGGCACCCTGCCCGCGGAGGAAGCAGCCCACCCCGTCGTCGGGCACGGCGAAGGTCGGCGCGTCGCCGGGGCGGACCCGGTCGACGTCGGCGAGCGCGTCGACGTCGCAGGCCCGCGACAGCGGTGTGTCGAGGAAGCCGAAGCCGGTCTGGCCGACCAGCTCGGGCGCGAGCTCGCTCGCGGGGTCGACGAGCAGGAGGGTGGCCCCGGCCTCGACGTGCTCGAGGACGTCGGCGCGGCGCTCGTCGCTGAGGTTGTCGACGAGGACGAGGACGCTGTCGGCGGTCTCGGGCACCGCGGCGTCGACGACGACGTCGGCGCCGACGCCCTCGAGCACCTCGACGAGCGCGCGGGTGCCGTCGGCGGCGATCGAGTCGGGCTCGAGCGGCAGGCCCTCACGGGGCTGCCCGGCGGCCAGCAGCCCGACGGCGAGCAGCCCACCGAGCAGGGCGAGCGCGGCGGCGATCCTCCGCCAGCGGCGGCGCAGGCGCACCCTCACGCGGGGACCCTGCCGAGGCCGGCCGCGCGCCGGGTCCGCGTGATCGCCTCGGCCGCCGCGGCGAGATCATCGGCGTCGACCCGACCGCGGGCGTACCAGGCGCGCTCGAAGGCGTCAGTGGCCTGCCCGAAGGCCTCGGCGGCGTCGGGCACCGCGGCGCTGACCTCCGCGCGGACCTCCCCGGTCGTGCGCCCAGGAAGCTCCTCGACGAACCCGGCGGCGGCGAACTCGGCGACGAGCGCGCGGTAGCGGCAGCGCAGGGCCTCGCGCCGGTCGCCGCGTGCCTCGGCGGCGGCGGCGTCGGCGAGCCAGTCCGCGGCGCTGCGCCCGGCGACGTCGACGGTGGGCTCGCCGGCAGCGGGACTGCGGGAGACCCGCCGCACGCCGCGGCCGATGAGCACGCCGGCGACGAGCACCGCGAGCACGAGCACGACGAGGCCGAGCGGACCGGCCGCCCCGGCGCCCTCGATGAGGTCGACGAGACGGCCGACGCCGTCGAGGACGAGGCCGAGCACCCGGTCGAGCAGGCCCGGCCGCAGCTCGTCGTAGACGTCCTGGGCGAGGACCTGCCGCACGACGTCGTCGACCTCCGACGCCGGCACCTCGGGGGTCGGCAGCTCAGGCAGGGCCGGCCTCCTCGCCGTGCTCGAGCGCGGCCGCCATCGCCTCGAGGTCGAGAGCCTCGGTGCGTACCCGCAGGTCGTAGTAGACGAGCGCGAGGGCGTTGGGCACGAGGGGCGCGGCGAGCAGGCCACCGACGATGCCGCCGAGCGCGGTGGCCACGAGCGCGGTCGTGCCGCCGAAGAGCGTCGCGGGCAGCGTGAACGGCCAGACGAAGACGTTGGCGATCACCGCGGCGATGAACCAGACGAGTAGCCACGTGCCGAGCACCGGCCAGAAGCGGCGCCGGACGAGCGCGATCGACCGGCCGAGCGCGGCCAGCGGCCCGGCGCGCTCGACGATGATCGCCGGCACCGCCACGAGCAGGAGGACGTAGACGGTGAGCATCGCGAGGCCGGCGACCGGCAGGCCGAGCAGGACGGCGACGACGATGCCGAGGCCCTCGGCGCCAACGGCGAAGACGAGCAGGAGGATCGGCAGGGCGATGATGAGACCGGTCGCGCCGACCGCGGCGACGGTGACGAGGTTCGCGGCGATGAGCGCGAGGTAGCGCCCGCCGGCGGTCGCCAGCGCCCCCGAGGCGCTGACCTCCTCGCCAAGGAACCCGCGCACGGCGAGCACCGTGGCGATGCCGGCGATGAGCGGCGAGACGAGGAGGTTGACGGCGAGCTGGCCCCCGAAGCCCGCGACGAGGTCGACGACGAGAGGGTCGGCGGCAGCGGCCTCCTGCGCGGCGAGTGGGTCGTCGAGGATCTCGAGCAGGCCGGCGCCGACGACGAGGTCCTGCTGCAGCCACGTCGTGAGCAGCGTCACCGGCACGAGCACCGCGCCGAGCGCGAGGAGGTAGGCGCGCCAGTGGCGCAGGAAGAGGCGGAACATCCCGTCGAGGACGTCGCCGAGGCCGAGCGGGCGCAGCACGCCCACGGCCACGGCCGGGCCGGGCGGCGCAGCGGGCTGGCGTGGCGGGGGCGCCCAGGCCCCGGGGGCCGGCGGCGGTGCGCTGCCGGGCGGCGGCCCTGCCGGCGGCGGCGCGCTCCCCGGCGGCGGCCCTGCCGGCGGCGGTGCGCTCCCGGGCGGCGGCCCTGCCGGCGGCGGCGCGCTGCCGGGCGGCGGACCCGACGACGGGGGCGGCGGAGGCGGTGGCGGTGGTGGTGGCACCGCCTCGCCGCGCGGCGGTGGATCGCCCTCGTGCTCGTCGCTCACGACCGCTCCTCGAACGCTGGACCCGCAGGATAGCGACGCGTGCCCCCGCCGAGGCCACCTCACGGGCGCGCTGTGGACGCCACCGCACCGGCGATGGACGTCGGCGCGCAGGCCGCGACGATGACGCGGACCGGCGCCGGGCTCGCCGGTCCCGCCGTGGAGGGGCGCCCTACGATGGCCGCCGGGCAGGGGCCCGATCAGGCGAGGCGATGGGAGCAGCGGATGCAGGTGGGCTCGCGCACGTTCGACTTCGGCCGCGAGGTCGCGGTCATGGCGATCGTCAACCGCACCCCGGACTCCTTCTATGACCGGGGGCGGACCTTCGCGCTGTCCGCGGCGGTCGAGCACGCGCTCGCGCAGGTCGACGAGGGCGCCGACCTCGTCGACGTCGGCGGGGTCAAGGCCGCCCCGGGCGAGAACGTCCCCCTGGCCGAGGAGCTCGACCGGATCGTGCCCTTCGTCGAGGCCTTCCGCCGCCACAGCGACTGCCCGGTCTCGGTCGACACCTTCCGGGCCGCGGTCGCCGCCGCCGCGCTCGACGCCGGCGCCGACGTCGTCAACGACGTCTCGGGGATGGTCGAGCCCGAGGTCGCCGACGTCGTCGCCGCGCGACCGGGCAGCGCCCTCGTCGTCATGCACCCCGGAGGCCCGCCGCGCACCCGGCCGTTCCGCCCGGCCTACGACCCCGACTGCACGACCGACGTCGTGCGGACCTGCGCGGCGCTGGCCGCCGAGGCCCAGCGCCGGGGCGTTCCCGCCGAGCGGATCATCGTCGATCCCGGCCACGACTTCGGCAAGACGACGTTCCAGTCCCTCGAGGTCACCCGCCGCCTCGGCGAACTCGCCGCGCTGGGCTACCCCGTCCTCGTCGCGCTCTCGCGCAAGGACTTCCTCGGCGAGGCCCTCGGCGGCCTCGGCGCCGAGGAGCGCCTCGAGGCGTCGCTGGCCTGCGCGGCGCTGTCGGTGCAGGCCGGCGCCCGCCTCGTCCGGGTCCACGACACCGCCGCGACGGTGCGCGCGATGCGCGCCACCGAGGCGATCCTCGGGCTGCGCCAGCCGACCGTGGCCCTGCGCGGGCTCGACTGACCCCGCCCGGCGCCCAACCCCAGCGCCGAGCGCGGTCCCCTAGGCTGTGGGCGGGCAGCGCCGAGCCGGGAGCCGCAGGTGCCACGTCAGTCCTGGGACGACTACTTCCTCGACCTCGCCGAGGCGGCGGCGAGCCGCTCGAACTGCGTGCGCCGCAAGGTCGGCGCGGTCCTCGTCGCCGGCCGGCACATCCGAGCGACCGGCTACAACGGCCCGCCCTCGGGCTACGGCCACTGCGACGCCGGCGCGTGCCCGCGCGGGGCCTCGACCGAGCCGACCGGGGCACCGTCGGCCTACGACGACTGCGTCGCGATCCACGCCGAGGCCAACGCCCTGCTCTTCAGCGCCCCCACCGACCGCGACGGCGCCTCGCTCTACAGCACCGCCGCGCCGTGCTTCGGCTGCGCGAAGCTCATCGCCAACGCCGGGGTCGGCGAGGTCGTCGCCCGCGGCGGGCGCTACGAGGGCTGGGAGGCCGTCCGCACGTTCCTGCTCGCCTGCGGCGTGCGGGTGCGCGTCCTCGACGGCGACGACGACGCCCCGCGCCTGCCGCTGTAGAGGTGTGCCCCGGGGTCGCCCTGCTGAGGGGTCGCCCTGCTGAGGGGTCGCCCTGCTGAGGGGTCGCGCCGCTCAGGGGTCGGGGCGGCTCAGGCGTCGGGCGGCAGGCCCAGCGCGGTGAGGAAGTCGGCCGCGAGGCGCTCCACGCGGGCGTCGGCGCGCGCGCCGGCAGGGTCAAGGTCACCCTCGACGGGCTCGACGATCTCGAGGTAGCACTTGAGCAGCGGCTCGGTGCCGCTCGGGCGCACCTGTGCCTTCGAGCCGTCGGCGAGCTCGACGCCGATGAGCTCCTGCGGCGGCGTGCCGACCGCGCTCACCCGCCCGTCGGCGTGGGTGCGCCGCCCGCTGGCGTGGTCGGCGATCGCGGCGACGTCGACGCCGGCGAGGGTCGCCGGGGGTGCGGCGCGCAGCCGCGCGAGGGCGTCGTGCACGAGGCGCTGTCCGGCCTCCCCCTCGAGGCGCACCGAGCGCCCGGCGGTGCGGTGCACCCCGTGGCGGCGGGCGAGGTCGTCCACGGCGTCGCCGAGGGTGCGCCCGGCCGCGGCGAGGCCTGCGGCGAAGTCGGCGATGACGAGCGCCGCGGAGATGCCGTCCTTGTCGCGCACCGCGCCGCCGACCATGACCCCGAGCGCCTGCTCGTAGGCGAGCACCGGCCAGGCGCCCTCGGGCTCGAGGTCGGCGATGGCCTTGGCCATCCACTTGAAGCCCGTGAGGGTGGCGAGGTGGCGCACCCCGTGGTGCTCGGCGATGCGGTCGAGCAGCTGACTCGAGACGACGGTGCGCGCGACGATGCGGTCGGGGTCGTCGGGTCCGGTCGCGAGGAGGTGCTCGGCGAGCACGCAGCCGAGCTCGTCGCCGGTGAGCACCCGCCAGCCGCCCTGGGAGGGCAGCGCCGCGGCGACCCGGTCGCCGTCGGGGTCGTTGGCGAGCACGAGGTCGGCCCGGGTCTCCTCGGCGCGGGCGAGGGCGAGGTCGAGCGCGCCCGGCTCCTCGGGGTTGGGGAACCGCACCGTGGAGAAGTCCGGGTCGGGCTCGTGCTGGGCGTCGACGAGCGCGACGTCGACGAAGCCCGCGTCGGCGAGCAGCCCGACGACCTCCTGCCCGGCGACGCCGTGCAGCGGGGTATAGGCGATCCGGAGGTCGCGATGGCGGGGGTAGCGCGGCAGGGCGAGGCAGGCGCGCCGGTAGGCCTCGCCGACCTCGGCGGGGGGCGCAGGCGCCTCCGCGGCGTCGGCGACAGGCACGCGCCCGGGACGGTCGACCGCGGCGATGTGCGCGGCGATCTCGACGTCGAGGGGGTCGACGATCTGCGCCCCGCCGCGCCAGAAGACCTTGTAGCCGTTGTCCTGCGGCGAGTTGTGGCTCGCGGTGATCTGCACCCCCGCGGCGGCGCCGAGGTGGCGCACCGCGAAGGCGAGCAGCGGGGTCGGCACCGGCTCGGGCCAGGCCATGACGCGCAGCCCGGCGGCGGCGAGCACGCCGACGGTCTCGGCGAGGAACGCCGCCGAGCCGTGCCGGGCGTCGCGGCCGACGACGACGAGCTGGGCCTCGAGCGGGCCCTCCTCGGCGAGCCGCGCGGCGAGACCCGCGGTCGTCGCGCGCACGACGAGGCGGTTCATCCGCGCCGGTCCGGGACCGAGTGGGCCGCGGATGCCGGCGGTGCCGAAGGCCAGCGGGGCAGCGAACGCCGCGGCGAGGCCGGCCTCGTCGCCGGCGTCGAGCAGCGCGACGAGCTCGGCGCGCGTCACCGGGTCGGGGTCGTCCTCGATCCAGGCTCGCACCCTCGCTGCGAGCTCCTCGCTGACCATACGGCTCCGCACTGTCGGGGGGTCGGCCGCGACGGAGGATACGCCCCGCGCTGACCAGCAGCGCGCGGGCACCCCCGGTGGCACGATACGGCCATGCCAGAGCGCCCCGAGCCCCGCCAGGAGCGCGTCGACCTCGCGGCGCTGCGTGAGGAGTACCGCGCCGGCAGCCTCGATGAGGGCGACGTCGCCGCCGACCCCCTCGACCAGCTCGAGCGCTGGATCGCCGAGGCCGTCGAGGCGGGGCTCGCCGACCCCACCGCGATGACCCTGGCCACCGCGGGGGCCGACGGCGAGCCGAGCGCCCGCACCGTGCTCTGCAAGGGCCTCGAGGGCGGCGGCGTCGACTTCTACACCAACCTCGAGAGCCGCAAGGCCCGCGAGCTCGGCGAGAACCCACGCGCGGCGGCGGTGTTCTGCTGGACGCCGCTGCAGCGCCAGATCATCGTGCGCGGCAGCGTCGCACCGATCGGGCAGGCCGAGGCCGACGCCTACTTCGCCTCCCGGCCGCGCGGCAGCCAGCTCGCCGCGTGGGCGAGCCCGCAGAGCCGCCCGGTGGCCGGTCGCGGCGAGCTCGACGCCGCCCTCGCCGCGGCGACCGAGCGCTTCGCCGACGCGGCCGTCCCCCGTCCGGCCTGGTGGGGCGGCTTCCGCCTCTCCCCCCGGGAGGTGGAGGTGTGGCAGGGCCGCACCGCGCGCCTGCACGACCGGCTGCGCTACCGCCGCGACGGGGGGCGCTGGCGCGTCGAGCGCCTCGCGCCCTGAAGGCGGGGTCCCGGGCGCGAGCCCGCGCGCCGCGACGAGCGGGGGCTCAAGGCGCGCCCGCGAGCAGGGGGACGAGGATCTCCTCGGGCGTGAGGCTGCCGTGCATCGACTCGAGGCGCTGCTCGACGCGGTAGCCGGGGTCGGCGAAGGCCACGGGCTCGTGCGGGGCGAGGACGACGTCGCCGAGGCGCCCGGCCATGACCGCGCTCATCGCCGGTCCGAGCCAGCCCTCCTCGACGACCTCGGCGCGCGAGCGCACCCAGGCCTCGCCGCCGAAGCGCTCGCGGGTGGCCTCGAGGAGCTCGACCGCGGCGCCGCCGCGCGCGTGCAGCGAGCGGAAGCGGCCCTCCCCGCTGTAGCGGTCGACGAGTCCGTCGACCTCGGCAAGCGAGCGCTGGCCGGCCGGCCCGACCTGGACCTGGCCGTGGTCGGCGGTGACGAGCAGCGCGGCGCCGGCGGGCAGGGCCGCGAGGAGGTCGGCGACGAGGCGGTCGGTCGCGGCGACCTCGTCGCGCAGGAACGGCGTGGCGAGCCCATGGGCGTGGGCGACCTTGTCGACGCCGTCGTAGTAGGCGTAGACGACGGGATGGCCGTCGCTGAGCAGGGCGCGGCAGTGCGTCGCGATCGTCGCGCTCGTCTGCCAGCCCCGCAGGTCCGCGCCGCGCAGGTGGGCCTTCGTGAAGCCGGTGTCGGTGAACTCCGCGCGGGAGACCACCGGCAGCGCCGCCCCGGCGAAGGGGGGCACGGCCTGCACCTCGACGGGGTCGGGCGCCGAGCCGCGTCCGTCGAGGCGCCAGCGCAGGGCGTTGAGGACCTCGCCGCCGTAGCGGAAGCGGTAGCCGGCCACGCCGTGGCGGGCCGGGGGCACCCCGGTCGTGATCGAGGTGAGCGCCGCCGCGGTCGTGCTCGGCGCGACCGTGGTGACGGGGCCGCCCTCGAGCGCGGCGAGGGTCGGCGCGTCGGCGGCGTGCTCGCCGAGGAGGTGCCAGCCGAGGCCGTCGAGTACGAGGAGGACGACCTGGCGTGCGCGCGCGACGGCGGTGGGGAGGACGTCACGGGGGCCGTGGCCGAGCAGCGCTGGCAGCACGGCCCCGACCCACGCACCGTCGTAGTCGGGCGTGAGCGGGCGGGGCCCGCCGGCGGAGTGCGCGGCGTCGCCGGCGGGACCGCTCAGGCTAGGCCTCCCAGGCGGCGACCTTCGGGTGGTCGATCTCCTGCGGGCCGACGGTCGCCGCGCCGCCGGGGCTGCCGAGTCCGGTGACCGAGTCCTCGAACCACTCGCGGTTGATGGCCTCGAACTCCGCCCACATCTCGGGCAGGTCGTCCTCGTAGGCGATGGCCTCGACGGGGCACACCGGCTCGCAGGCCGCGCAGTCGATGCACTCGTCGGGCTGGATGTAGAGCATCCGCGGGCCCTCGTAGATGCAGTCGACCGGGCACTCGTCGACGCAGGCGCGGTCCTTCACGTCGATGCAGGGCTCAGCGATGATGTAGACCATAAGTGGCTCCTCACGTTCGGTCCGTCAAGCGATCGTGCGGGCTGCGGACCGCTTCTACCGAGGCGCACCCTAGCGGGTCGAGGCGTGAAGGTGACGAGGCCGGGCACGATGACGGTCCCTGTGGTCCCTCGGGACCCGGACCAACGACCCCCAGCTGCATGACGGAGGAGAGCCTCATGACCGAGACCCCGCCACGAACCGCGCTCGTGGCCGGTGGCGGTGGCGCGCTGGGCCGCGCCGTCGTCGGCGAGCTGCTCGCCGACGGCTACCGCGTCGCGGTGCCGTGGGTCGTCGAGGAGGAGGCCGAGGGGCTGCGCGAGGCGCACCCCGAGGCCCTCGACGACCAGCGGCTGCGTCTGTCGAAGTGCGATGTCACCGACGCCGACCAGGTCGCCGCCCTGCTCGACGTCCTCGAGGCCGACTGGGGGCCGCTGTGGCTCGCCTGCTCGACGGTCGGCGGCTACGCCGGCGGCACGCACCTCGTCGACCTCGACGACCTCACCCTGCTCGACCGCATGCTGCGGCTCAACCTGCGCACCGCCGCGGTCGTCGCGCGCGAGGGCCTGCGCCACATGGGCGCCGACGGCGGCCGCGTCGTGCTCGTCGGTGCCCGCCAGGCCGTGCGTCCCGGCGCGGGCGAGGCCGCCTACGCGGCGTCGAAGGCCGGCGTGACCTCCCTCGTCGGCACGCTCGCCGCCGAGCTCCACGGCTCCAACCGCACCGCCAACGCCGTCCTGCCGGCGATGATCGACACCCCCGGCAACCGTGCGGCGATGCCGAACGCCGACCACGACCGCTGGACCCCGCCCGAGGCGATCGCGAAGGTCATCACCTGGTTGGCCAGCGACGAGGCCTGGGTGGTCTCGGGCGCAACGGTGCCGACCTACGGCAAGGTCTGAGCGTCGACGACGACGCGGCGCGCCCCCGCGCTGCGGGGACGCGCCGCGGTCCGGGCGTGGCGGGTCTCGCTAGACCGTGACGAGCGGGCCGTGGTCGTCACAGTGCTCGCCGTGCGGGTGGTGGAGGTGGCCACCGGCAAGGTAGTCGGTGTGCTCACCGTGCGGGACCTCGTCGTGCCCGCAGTCGGGCCCGTGCACGTGGGCCTGCCCGTGATCGGCGCACTCGTGCCCGGGGGTGCAGTCGTCGGCGTTGGGCCCGGCGACCTCGACGACGTGCTCGTCGACGTGGTCCCCGTGGACGTGGTGCAGGTGGCCCTCGTGGAGGTAGTCGGTGTGGTCGTCGTGGACGATGGCCTCGTGGCCGCAGTCCGGCCCGTGGACGTGCGCGTGGTCGGTGTGGACGGCGTGCTCGGTCATCGGTGTGCTCCTCGGTGTCGTCGGTCGTCGGGCTCGGCGGCATGGGCGAGCGCGCTGTCGATGAGGTCGGCGACGTGCTCGTCGGCGAGGCGGTAGAAGGCGTGCTTGCCCTCGCGCCGCCGGCTCACGAGCCCCTCGGTGCGCAGCACCCGCAGGCGCTGCGACACCGCCGGCATGCCGGCGCCGAGCGCCTCGGCGAGCTCGCTCACGCAGCGCTCCCCGCCGGAGAGCATCGCGAGCAGCCGCAGCCGCTCAGGGTCGCCCGCGGCGCGGAACAGCCCCGCGGCCTCCGCGACCGCATCGGGGTCGGGCGCGACGATCGCCTCGTCGCCGTGCGCATGCGGGGCACCGTCGCGGGCGGTCGTCTGGACCGTCGCGCCGGCCCCGCCCTCATCACGATCGCTCACTTGCATAGTTGTGAAAGCGTACGCGACCCCTCCGGGATGACGCAAGGCCCACAGGCGCTCCCGTTACCTGACATCGGTTGCCATCACGAGGCATGCGTGCCATCATGACAACGGTTATCAGACTCTGTAACGTGTCCGTCGCCACCCCGCACCCGAGGAGCCCGCACATGCCCCGCCCCTACCGCCTGCTGGCCTTGTTCGCCGTCCTCGCCCTGCTCGTCGCCGCCTGCGCCGAGGACGCCGAGGAGGCCACCGACGAGGAGCCCGCCGCAGCCGACGAGCCTGCCGAGGACGACCACGAGGACGCCGACGAGGACGCTGACGCGGACGCCGACGACATCTCCGCCGGTGAGGGGCTGAGCGCCGTCGCATCCGTCTACCCCCTCGCCTGGGTCGCCGAGCAGGTCGCGCCCGCCGCGGACGTCCACTTGCTCACCGATCAGGGTGAGGACGCCCATGACATCGAGCTGTCGCCGCGGGGCCGCGAGCGCCTCGAGACGAATGACGTCGTCCTCTACATGGGCGCGATCGACTACCAGCCCCAGGTGGAGATGGCCGTCGAGGCCGCGGAGGGCGAGGTCGTCTCCTTCGTCGACATCGTCGGTGAGCAGACCCTGCTCGACTGGGCCGGCCACAGCCACGACGACGACCACGGCCACGACGACCACGGCCACGACGACCACGACGACCACGACGACCACGGCCACGACGACCACGAC
>PWFH01000194.1 GCA_003553795.1 Egibacter sp.
CGGAGCGCTTCGACCCACGGGCCACGCTCACGCGGGGACAGATGGCCGCGCTGCTCTGGCGCATGATGGACGCGCCCTCACCGAGGGGCGACGCGCCGTTCGACGACGTCGCCGACGACGCCTACTACGCTGAGGCGGTGGCCTGGCTCGCCGAGGCCGACATCGCCCGTGGCACCTCGACGAGCACGTTCGCTCCCCGCGAGGCCCTCGATCGCGCCCAGATGGTGACGTTCCTCTGGCGGATGGCCGGCGCGCTGCCGACCGAGACGAGTCACGGGTTCTTCGACGTCGCGGGCGACCGCTTCTACGCCGACGCCGTGGCCTGGGCGGCCCGCCACGAGATCACGACCGGCACGGCACCCGGACGCTTCAGCCCATCGGCGGAGGTCACCCGCGCGCAGAGCGTGGCGTTGCTGCACCGCCTCGCCTCGGAGCCGCGCGCCTGGGACCCCCGCATCGAGCCGCCCTCGACGATCGCCTTCTGAGCAGCGCGAGGGGGACCGGGGCGCGAGCCCGCGACGGCGCGCTCCTCCGAATGGCCAGGTGCGCGGCAAGACTGTCGTCGCGAATCCGTGCCTTGGGCTTCAGAATTTGGCACGGTTCGTCGACGAGCATGAGGGTGGCGGTGCGTGCGCCTGCCCCGAGGCCACGTGGGGCACGCACGCGACCAGGAGAGTGAGGGAGCAGATGGTCGATCGATCGACCCGGCCGCGGCCGGCTGCGGCGCGCGCCGTCGCGCTCCCCGGCCTCGGCGCGCTCGTCGGCCTCCTCCTGCTCGCGGCCCTGCCGGTGAGCGCGGGACCGGCGGTGCACCCCACCGTCGAGGACTCACTCGAGGGCCTGCCGGCCGCGGCGAGCGGGGACGCGCAGCGACTGGGGCTGCTCGGCGCCGACGATGCGGTGCCCTCCCGGTCCCAGCCGGTCGAGGCACCGATGACCTTCGACATGGTCGCCTTCGCCCACCCCGACGGCGTCGATGTCACCTTCCGCGCCTCCGCCGACGGGCGCGACTGGAGCGACTGGCTCACCCTCGACGCGCTCGACGGCGACGACGAGGGCCCGGACCTCGGCGCCGAGGGCGACGTCGAGGTCTACGGCTCCTGGACCGAGGCCGCGTGGGTCGGCGAGGCCGACCACCTCGAGGTGCTCCTGCCCGAGGGCTCCGACGTCGCCGACCTCGAGGTGCGGCTGCTCGACTCCTCCGGGCACCATCGCAGCGCGCCGCAGCGGGTCCTCTCGACCCTCGGCGCGACGCTGTCGTCGCTCTCGCTGTCGCTGCCGGCCGCCCAGGCCGACGACGCCGCGCCCGACGTCATCACCCGTGAGGAGTGGGGCGCCGACGAGTCGCTGCGCAACGGCGAGCCGCGCTACGCCGAGGACCTGAGCCTCGCGGTCGTCCACCACACCGCCGGCTCGAGCGACTACACCGAGGCGCAGGCGCCCGGCATCGTGCGCGGGATCTACCACTACCACACCCAGACGCTCGGCTGGAACGACATCGGCTACAACATGCTCGTCGACCACTGGGGCAACCTCTACGAGGGCCGTGCCGGGGGGATCGACCAGCCCGTCGCCGGCGCGCACGCCCGCGGGTTCAACACCGGCTCGTTCGGCATCAGCGTGCTCGGCAACTACGACGGCGAGTGGGCGCCGCGGTGGGCTGCCCGCGAGGCGGTCGCCGACGCGGTGGCCTGGAAGCTCGCCCTCCACGACATCGACCCGAGCGAGCCCACAACCGTCGTCAGTGGCGGCTCGGGCACCCATGCCCGAGGCGAGGAGGTCGTCCTCGACCCGGTCGTCGGCCACCGCGACGTCGGCGCGACGGCCTGCCCGGGACGCGCCTTCTACGAGCGTCTGCCCGAGCTGCGGGAGTGGGTCGCCGAGCGCACCGCAGCCCTCGACGTCGACCCGCCGCCGCAGCCACCCGACGACGAGACGCTGCCGGAGGACCCCACCGAGGAGCCCGAGCCCGAACCGGAGCCCGAGCCCGAACCCGAGATCACCTTCCGGGACGTCACCGTGGGCAGCACCCACGAGGAGGCCATCTACGCGATCGCCGAGGCCGGCATCACCGCGGGCTGCGGCGACGGCTCGGCCTACTGCCCCGACGACGACGTCACCCGCGGGGAGATGGCGACGTTCCTGAGCCGCCTCGCGGGCTTCGGGCCCGTCGACGACCACGGCTTCAGCGACGTCGGCGGCAGCGCCCACGCCGGCGCCATCGGCGCGATCGCCGACGAGGGGATCAGCACCGGCTATGCCGACGGCACGTTCCGCCCGACCGAGGACGTCACCCGCGCGGAGATGGCGACGTTCCTGAGCCGCCTCGCGGGCTTCGGGCCCGTCGACGACCACGGGTTCAGCGACGTCGGTGACAGCGCCCACGCCGGCGCGATCGGCGCGATCGCCGCAGCCGAGATCACGACCGGCTGCGGCGACGGCACGACGTACTGCCCCGGCGATGCCGTCACCCGCGCGGAGATGGCGACCTTCCTCACCCGCCTCATGGATCTCCTCGAGTGAGCCTGCCCAACGCACGACGCTGACGCGGCCGTCGGGGGTCGGACAGCCCGCCCGGCAGGGCCGAACGCATCTTCCCAGCGGGATCGTGACACCCGGACAGTGATGGCATACCGGGTGACATCGGTGGCTGAGGGAACGGCGGGGCCATGGCGAGGGCATCTCGAGCGCGACGACTCATGATCTCGGCGCTGCTGGCGGGCGCCACGCTCCTGCTCCTGGCGGCCGCACCGCCCGGCGACGGTGCCGTCCCGACCGGGGAGGACGGTCGCGTCCGCCTCCTCGTCGAGCTCGCCGACGTCGAGCCCCCGCCTCTGGGGCTGTCCGCCGGCGAGGACGACGCGGCCTTCGACGCGCTCGAGGCGGCGCAGACCGCCGCCGCCGCGGACCTCGACGCGGCCTTTGCCGACGTCGACGTCGACGGCCGCTTCGAGACGCTGGCCCTGCTCGCGGTGAGCGCACCGCCGGAGTCGGTCGAGGCGATCGAGGACCTGCCTCGGTCGCGAGCGTGACCGTCGAGGAGCCCCTGGAGCTCCTCCTCAGCGAGTCGGTGCCGGCCGTCGGCGGGGACCGCGTCATCGACGCCGGCCTCGACGGTCGGGGGTGGGCCGTCGCCGTCGTCGACAGCGGCGTCGAGCGCGACCACCCCGCGCTGCGCGGCCGGGTCGTCGCCGAGGCCTGCTTCTCCGACAGCGGCGAGTGCCCCGACGGCTCGACGGAGCAGCACGGCACCGGTGCAGCCGCCCCCTGCACCTTCAATGAGCGCCACTGCGGGCACGGCACCCACGTCGCCGCGACCGCCGCGGGCGCGGCCGCCTCGACGACCTCCGGGTCCGCCGCCCGCGGCATGGCCCCGGGTGCGGACATCCTCGCGGTGCAGGTCGCCTCCAATGCGGGCGGCGAGGTCGCGATCTGGCCGAGGGACAGCTTGCGCGCCCTCGAGTGGGTGCGCGCACAGGCAGCGATGCGGCAGGTCGCCGCGGTGAACCTCTCCCTGGGCCAGGGCTCCTACGGCGTGCCCTGCGACGCCACGTTCCCCGACTGGAGCGAGGCCGTCGACCGCCTCGACGCCGCCGGCGTCAGCGTCGTCGGCGGGACCGGCAACGACTACGACAAGACGGGGATCGCCTACCCGGCCTGTCTGCGCAACGCGACGAGCGTCGCCGCCACCGACCGGGACGACCGGGTCACCGAG
>PWFH01000120.1 GCA_003553795.1 Egibacter sp.
ACGTCACGTCGTCGTGGCGCTCGCTCGCCTCCTCGTAGATGGGGGCGAACTGGTGGCAGGGGGCACACCAGTCGGCCCAGAAGTCGAGCAGGAGGATGCTGCCGTCCTCCACGTGCTCCTGCAGCTCGTCCACGGACATCGGCACGGTCGCCATGCGGCATCCCTCTCGTCGGGTGCTCGGTCGATCAACGTCACGGAAATCCGGACCCTTCCCCGCCGGTCGCGGGCTCATGCACCAGCGGGGCCCACTCGATCCGGAGGGCGCGGGCGGAGCCTGCCCGGCCTCTCACATGAAGCTCAAGGATTCGCACATGTTCACACGGCTGGTCCGACGGAAGACCCCTTGTCTACGAGTCCGGTCGTGGTGTATCTTGACCCCTTACGCCAGGCAATCTCGCCGCTCTGCTCGTCACCGCAGCAGACCGTCGAGCCAAACGCATCCGAACATCAAGCGGTGGTGACGCCCGCGGATGCGGGCAAGGAGAGAGCCGATGCGCAAGAGCTTGCTCGCACTCTTCGGAGTGCTCGTCCTCCTCATGGCCGCGTGCGCCGAGGACGAGGCCGACGATCCCATCGCCGACCTCGAGGACGACGACACCGACGAGGCCGTCGACGACGATGACGACGAGGTCGACGACGACGCCGTCGACCCCGAGGACCCCGACACGATCCCCGACGACGCCGTCGAGATCTTCAGCTGGTGGACCGGTGCCGGCGAGGAGGCGGGGCTGCTCGCGCTCATCGACATCTTCGAGGAGCGCCACCCCGAGTACGAGGTCGTGAACTCCGCGGTCGCCGGTGGTGCCGGCACCGACGCCCAGGCCGTGCTCACGAGCCGTATGCAGGCTGGTGACCCGCCGGGGACGTTCCAGATCCACGCGGGCCGGGCCCTGCTCGACCAGTGGGTCGCCGCCGACGCGATGGAGCCGCTGAACTTCCTCTACGACGAGGAGGGCTGGTGGGACGTCTTCCCCGAGACCCTGCTTGACCTCACGACCGACGAGGAGGGCAACATCTACTCGGTGCCGGTCAACGTGCACCGCTCGAACGTGATGTTCACCAACGTCGCCGCCTTCGAGGACAACGGGCTCGAGCCGCCCGAGACCTTCGACGACTTCGTCGAGGTCGCCGATGAGCTCGAGGCCGCCGGGGTCACGCCGCTGGCCCTTGGTGACAACGAGAGCTGGACGCTGCTGCACACCTGGGAGACCGTCCTGCTCGGCGCGGTCGGGCCGGAGATGTACAACGACCTCTTCGCCGGCGACGCCGACTGGGAGAGCCCCGAGGTCGTCGAGTCCTTCGAGACGCTCGACACGATGCTCGGCTACATCAACGAGGACCACGCGGCCCGCAACTGGCAGGACGCCGCGCAGCTCGTCGCCGAGGGCGACGCCGCGATGAACATCATGGGCGACTGGGCCGCCGGCTACTTCGCCACCGACCTCGAGCTCGAGCCGAACGTCGACTTCGGCTGGGTGGCCACGCCGAACACCGGCGGGCACTTCATCACCGTCGTCGACACCTTCGGCCTGCCCGAGGGCGCCCCGAACCGCGAGGGCACGATCGACTGGCTCCGCGTCCTCGGCTCGGACGAGGGCCAGGAGGTCTTCAACCCGCTCAAGGGCTCGATCGCGGCGCGCACCGACGTCGACGTCGAGGTCTTCAACGAGTACGGCCAGAGCACCTACGAGGACTTCCAGGACGACGTCCTCGTCCCGTCGCTCGCCCACAACAGCGCGGCGCCGCCGAACTTCACCGAGGAGTCCATGACCGTGGTCGTGGAGTTCATGTCCCGCCGTGACGCCGACGCGGCCGTGACCGCCCTCGAGCAGGCAGCCAACGACTACCTGCGCTGAGTCACCCCGCGGCTGCCGGTCGGTCCCAGGCCGGCCGGCAGCCGCCCCCGCACGACCACGCGGCGCTCGACAGCGGCGGCGCGCGGCACGATGAGGAGGCGTCGAGGTGAGCGTCGAGGTCACGCCCCAGCTCCCGGTCGAAGGCCATAAGGAGTCCGCGCTCGAGCGCGCCCCCGTCGGCCGCAAGAGGCGGCACACGCCCAAGGGCGTCGAGCGGGCGATGCCGCTGCTGCTGCTCCTGCCCTCGGTCATCGCCATCGGCGTCTTCGTCTACGGCTTCATCGCCTGGACGGGCTGGGTGTCGGTGAGCAACTGGACGACGTTCGTCCAGGACATGAGCTACCGGGGCTTCACCGAGTACACCCGGCTGCTCAGCGACTTCCGCTTCCTCTCCGGGCTGCGCAACGTCATCGTCTTCACGATCCTCTTCGTGGGCATGTGCGCGCTCGTGGGTCTGCTGCTCGCGATCCTCCTCGACCGCCAGCCGTGGGGGCAGCCGATCTGGCGCAACCTCTTCCTCTTCCCCCTCGCGATCTCCTTCGTCGTCACCGGCGTCGTCTGGCAGTGGCTGCTCAACCCCAGCGCCGGCGTCAACATCCTCCTCGACCAGCTCGGGGTCGAGAACCTCCCGATGTGGTACGTGAGCACCGAGATCATCCCCGGATGGCAGTGGGGCCAGATCGAGGTCGCGATCCCCGTCGCGCTCGTCGCGGTCGTCCTGGCCGCGGGCTGGCAGATGTCGGGCTTCGCGATGGCGATCTACCTCGCGGGCCTGCAAGGGGTCAGCGAGGACCTGCGCGAGGCCGCGCGCGTCGACGGCGCGACCGAGCTCGACATCTACCGGCGGGTCATCCTGCCCCTGCTGCGACCGATGACGATCACGATCGTCATCGTGCTCGGGCACATCTCGCTGAAGACCTTCGACCTCATCTTCGTCATGACCGGCTCGGGCACCGGCTACGTCACCGACGTGCCCGCGGTCTACATGTACGAGGCGACGTTCCGCGCGAACCAGTTCGCCCGCGGCGCGGCGATCTCGGTCGTGCTGCTCATCCTCGTCGTCGCCCTCATGGCGCCGGCGGTGTGGGCTCGCAACAAGACCGAGGAGGGCGCTCGTGAGTAGCCGCGTGCTGGCCCGCATCCCGCTCTACGGGCTGCTCGCCCTGTTCGGCGCGGCGATGCTCGTGCCGCTCTACCTCATGGTCATCACGAGCCTCAAGCCCCCGGCCGAGGCGCTCATCAGCCGCATGTGGATGCTGCCGACCGAGCTGTCCTTCGCCGCGTGGGACTCGGCGTGGGCGACGCTGCGGCCCTACCTCGTCAACAGCTTCACGCTCGCGATCCCCGCGACGCTGCTGTCGGCCTTCGTCGGCTCGATCAACGGCTACGTCTTCAGCCGCTGGCGCTTCCGGGGCTCGGAGTACGTCTTCAACTTCCTGCTGCTCGGGATGTTCATCCCCTACCAGATCGTGCTCATCCCCCTCGTCGTGACGCTGCAGAGCATCGGCCTCTACAACTCCATCGCCGGGCTCGTCATCACCCACGTCATCTACGGAATCCCGATCACCACCCTGATCTTCCGCAACTTCTACGCCCGCATCCCCTCCGACGTCATCGAGGCCGCCGAGGTCGACGGCGCGAACTTCCTCGGGGTCTACCGGCGGGTCGCGCTGCCGCTGTCGCTGCCCGGGTTCGTCGTCGTCGGCATCTGGCAGTTCACCCAGATCTGGAACGAGTTCCTCTGGGCGGTGACGATCACGAGCGCGGGGCAGCGCCCGGTCATGGTCGCGCTGCAGAACCTCTCGGGCAGCCAGATCGTCGAGTGGAACGTGCAGATGGCCGCGGC
>PWFH01000046.1 GCA_003553795.1 Egibacter sp.
CGGGGAGGGCTGTGGAGGCGTTCCTACGGGCCTATGCGCATGCCACCGGCATGCCCCCTCCGCGGGAGTCGTTCGCGTTCGGACTCGACGCGGAGACCGCCGACGAACTCGCCGCGCTCGTGCTCGCGGGACGCAAGCGGGCGACGACCTCGCTGCTTGCGGAGTACGAGGCCGAGGGGGAGCCGCAGCCCTCCGCCGGTGACCGTTCGGTCATCCTTGACGGAGCCGGCGACCCCGTGTGCGTGATCGAGACCACGCGCGTGGACGTTCGTCGCTTCGATGACGTGGATGCCGAGTTCGCGTGGGTCGAGGGGGAGGGGGACCGTTCCCTCGGTCACTGGCGCGAGGTCCACCGCGACGCGCTCGGCGCGACATGCGACGCGCTCGGCATGGCGTTCACGCCTGACCTCGCGGTGGTGTGCGAGCGGTTCGAGGTCGTGTGGGCACCGACGCCGGCGCCGGAGCAGCTGCCGTAGCCTGCCACGCCCGGGGCGAGTGGCGCAGGGGCGCCTCCCGCCGAGCAGCTCCCCGTCCTCGCTGCCGCGGCGCCCGATGGTGCTCGTCAGCCTCGGCTGCAGGCTCCACAGCGCACGGTGCAGCATCGCCGACCCCCGCGGTCGCGAGTTCGGCAGCGCGGCGCTCGACCGCTTCACCGCGTGCCGTGTCACGCGCGATGGTGGTTGGGCCGCAGTGCCGGCGGTGCGGTGCCCGCGGAGGCCTATCCCCGGTCGAACAGGGGCAGGGACCGAGTCCCGCCGCCGGGCGAGGACCGCTGCCATCTGGGTGGCACCATGCCGGTGGTATCCGGGTTGGGTGCGTCATGGCCATCACCGTCAAGGTGGATCCCCAGGGTCGCGTCGTCATCCCCCAGGCCGAACGTGAACGTCTCGGCCTGTCCGGCCGCGGCGCGCTCGAGCTCGTGTCGACACCCGAGGGCGTCCTGCTGGAACGTCGCCGCCGTGCCACCGTCACCGTGGATGACAGCGGACTCCCGCTGGTCACCGTCGACGAACTCGACACCGTGAGCAACGCCACCACGGTCGAGGCGATGCACGCCCAGCGAGATCGCGAGTGATCGACACCTCGGTCATGGTCGCGGGCCTGGTCCGCAACCACGAGTTGCACGCCGTGGCCCGCCCCCATGTGGTCGAGTCCGCTCGCGGTCAGGGGCCGGGGATCGTGGTCGCCAAGACCTGGGCGGCGCTGCGTCGTGCGCCTTGGAACTTCGACGCGGCCACGGTCGCACAGACCCTGGGCCCCTGGAGCTCAGAGAGGCGTGTGGCAGCCACCGCAGCGTCGGCCTACGCCGAGGCGTTGCGGGCAGGTCGTGGGCTGAACCTCGGCGGCAACGTCCACGCTTTCCTCATCGCCATGACCTGCCGGGGCCACGGGCTGCCCCTGGCCACGCTCGACCGACGTCAGGCATCCCTGGCGAGCGGACTCACCGATCTCGAGACCATCCTGCTGCTGGCCGAGGGGTAGTCGCCGGAACCAGCAAGCGTCACGACGGCATCGTGGTCTTGGGCATGGATCAGCACACGCCCCGGACGATCACCGAGGCCGTCAGGCAGCTGGTCGTGACGGTCGGAGCTCGCAGCCGTGGCCGGGTGTCTGGGCGTGCGGCGGGATGGTGATCGACGAGTCCGGCGCCGCCCGGCGACGAACGCTCATCGTCGGCCAGCAACCCCACGTCGCCGCAGCGGAGGGCGGGAGTCAGTTGCCGCCGGCAAAGGGCCCCGACGAGGTAGGCGACGCGGTAGCTGGTCGTGCGCCGTCCGTGCTGGTTGCGCAGCGGCGTGCCGGCCCGACGGTTCTCCTGCTCGGTCCAGGGCTGCGTCGCGACGGCGTCGGCGTCCACGGTCGTCTCCCTGCGGCGTCGGGCCAGGACGCGCCGCGCCGGCTTCGTGGTCTCAAGACGCGCTAGGAGGTGCACGAGCCGGTCGTCGTCGAGCAGATGGACGCGGAGGACGCCACACGCTTCGAGGCTGCTGTCGCGCACATGGCGGGCCTGGCAGAGCAGGGCAGGCTGACTGAGGCGGCACGCGACTGGATGGCCGACTGGGCGAGCGCGGAGGAGCTGGCCGCGTTGGAAGCGTCGGGCTACCTCGAGGCGGCCGGACGCTACGTCCCGGTGCTCCTCGGCCAGCTCGAGCAGCTCGGTGCGTCGGGTGGATCGAGCCCGACCGACCCGTCGGAGCTGGCATCGATCGTGGCGCCGGTGCTGCTCCTGCAGGGGTCGGAGACCACGAGGCGTTGGTTCCTCGAGGGCGTGCGTCACGTCGCCGAGCACGTCGCCGACGCCCGGACCCGGGAGGTGTCGGGGGCCGGCCACTCGTGCATGCCGGCCCAGCCGGAGAAACTCGTCGACGAGCTCGTCGAGTTCTTCGGCCCGCAGCTCGCAGACGTCGCAGGGAACTGAGCAGCCCGAGTCCGGGCCGTGCCGCGTGCTTCGGGCGGGGCGGAGCCCCCGCTCGCCGGCATCCCGCGTCGATCGCAGGCCGTTCGCCTGCTCAGCGCCCCTCCCGGTCGGGCGCCACCACCCGGCGACGGTGCTCGCCGATCCGACGGAGCCGCGGCACGGGCCGGCGCCGCGATGACCGCGACCGGACTGCGCTCACGTGGCGGCGACGACCCGCAGCATCTGCAGCATGATCCCGAACGGGATGCGCTGGCCCTTGGCCTGGTCGACCGCGCCGACGAGGTGGACGTCGAGCTCGGGGCAGGTGAACAGCCAGGTGCCGGTGGCCCCGGCGTGGCCGAGCAGGGTCAGCGGCTTGCGGCCCGGTGCGACCAGCCGGTTGACCCGGAAGAGCCACGTCCCCACCCCGTAGCGGTTGGGGGGCATGTTGCGCAGGAGGTTCGAGCGTTCGGTGAGCCGCTGCGCTGTCGCCGGCTCGGCGAACAGCGCGCCGCGGTCGAGCGCAGCCTGGAACCGGATGAGGTCGGCGGCGGTGCTGATGAGGTCGTTGCTCGACTCGATCAACTGCGGGAGCTCGAGCGGACGGCGGCCGGTGTGGATCAGGGCCGGCTCGGGTGCCTCGGCCGCCGGCTCGGAGCGGCTGGGCAGCCAGGTGTGTGCCATCCCGACGGGCTCGAGGATGCGATCGTGCAGCAGCTCGGCGAAGGACCGGCCGGTCGTGTGCTCGAGGGCGGCAATGAGCAGCTGGAAGCCGGTGTCGGAGTACCGGGCGCGCTGGCGAGGGGCCGAGAGGTCCTGGGGCGGGAAGTGCGGGCGGTGGTCCTCGCGCACCCAGCGGACCACGTCGGCCAGGCTCCACGAGCGGTCCTCGCCGCGCGCCAGCTGCTCGTAGAGGCTCGCCCCGCGCTGGGGCTTGTCGAAGTAGTCGGCCAACCCCGAGGTATGGGTCAGCAGGTGGTGCACGGTGATGGCCGCCGTGTGGTCGACGCCCTTGTGCACGTGCAGCCCGTCGGTGAGCTCGCGTGGCAGCAGCGTGGTGATCGGGTCGTCGAGGGCGAGCTCGCCGCGTTCGTGGGCCTGCAGCGCGAGCGTCGCGATGAACCGCTTCGTGATGCTCGCGATGAAGAACGGCGTGTCGGGACGCATCGGCTCGCCCGGTCGGGCCTCGCCGGCCGCCACGATCAACGGCTCGGAGCCGTCACGGTAGGCCAGACCGAGGATCGCGTGGGCGAGCCCACGCTTGTCCACGGTGCGGTCCACGAGTGCCTGCAACCGCGACCCCGTCGTCTCCGCTGACCTTGCGCTCGGTCGGCGGTCCTGCATGCCTCCGGACACCGCCACCACCTCTCGCTGTCGCAGTGTCGAGCCCGCCACCGTGAGGTCGTGAGTGTCCCCCGGTGGGGGGCGGATTGTCCAGGTCCCCCGGTGAGGTCCGGTCGGGCGGTGCGGCACGTCTCCGGCGCTCGCGCGGCGCGGGTCCGTCCCTGGCCGCGGCCTCGGGCTCGCCGCGGTCTCAGAGCGCCTCGTAGAGGGCGTTGATGAGCGCGCTCTTGCGCGGGTCGTCGTGCGTGCGCAGGTGCCAGGGTCGCATGCGGTTCGGGGCGTAGGCGAACCCAACGCCGACGTCGGGGTCGGCGAAGCCGCCGGAACCGCCGGCGCCGTCATGCCCGAAGGCCCTACCGGCGGGGCTGCCGAACCACGAGCCCTTGAGGGGCTTGACGAACCCCAGGGTGCGGGCCACGTCGACGCCGAGGACGGCGTCGCGGAACCCTTCGGGCGGCGGCGTGGCCGGTGCGGCGAGCTCGCGCATGATGACCGGGTGCATGCCGAGCTCGGTGCCGCCGGTTGCCAGCGCGCCGTAGACCCGCGCCACGGCGCGCGCCTGGCCGATGCCGCTGGCGGCAGGGATCTCGAGGCGGACGTACTCCCGGAGCGTGCCGCCCCTGGGCGGTGGCAGGTCGCGCCCTGACCGCATCAGCAAGCTGCGCGGGTTGCACATGTTGGCCACGAGCCGCCACCCGAACGTGGGCCGGTGGACGAAGGCGATGTGCCTGGCCGCGACCCGGTCGCCGGGGATCTCATCGGGCAGCCCGAGGTAGAACTCCGCCGCCAGCGGGGCGGCGACCTCGTCGGCGAAGTAGCGCCCGAGGGTACGGCCCTCGGGGTCGACGCGGCGCAGCAGCATGCTCTCGCACCAGCCGAAGGTGGTGCTGTGGTAGCCGTGGCGTCGTCCCGGCTGCCACCAGGGTCGCTGGGCCGCCAAGACCTCCTCGAGCGCCTCAGGGTCGGCCACGGTGGCGTAGTCGATCTGCCGGTCGAGCGCCGCCAGCCCCGCCCGGTGCGACAACAGGTGGCGGACGGTGATCCCCTCCTTGCCGTGCTTGGCGAACTCCGGCCACCAGCGAGCCACCGGCTCGTCGAGGTCGAACAGGCCGCGCGAAGCGGCCAGCAGCACGGCGGTGGCGGCCATGCCCTTGGTCGACGAGGCCCAGAACGCCAGCGTGTCCCGCATCCAAGGCGCCTGGATCCGGCCGTCCCGGTACCCGCCCCACAGGTCGACGACCCGACGTCCGTCGCGGTAGACCGCGCAGGCCGCGCCGATCTCGCCGTGCTCGGTGAAGTTGCGGGCGAAGGCGTCCGCGACCTTGCCGTAGCCCTCCGCCACGTCGCCTCGGACCTCGCGCACCTCGAGCTTCATCGCGCACCCCCGCAGTCCTCGGGGCGGCGGCCGCACGACGCGGTCGCCGGGGGCTGCGCTGGGCCGACGGGCCTCACCAAGGCCGAGGTCAAGCTCGGCGTCAGCCCCGGTCGGGACCAACCCCTCCACACCATGAGGTTGCCCACTCCCCGGCCGGCGCACCGCCGCCGGCACCAGGTTGCGTCCAGCCAGCCGCGGGTCGTCCTCGGCCGTGGTCCTCGCGGTGCGCGCGCGGCGGCCGCGGAGGCGGTAGCGTCAGAGCCGCCGGTACGCAAGGCACGCAGCCGGTGGGCTCGGTCCCGCCGTGGTCGACGGGCGCGCGGGCAAGGCGGCGGCGAGGGGGTGGGACGTGGCGCGGAGCATCTACCGCTCTCCTGAAGGCCAGCGGGTGGTCGAGGGGGTCTACAACACGGCCGTCGCGAGCCTGCCGGCTGCGGTCGAGGAGCGGTGGGTCCCGACGCGGTTCGGGACGACCCACCTGCTCGTGACGGGGCCGGCCGAGGCGCCGCCGTTGGTCGTGCTCAGCGGTGGCAACTTCCCCGGCCCGATGTCGCTGCGGTGGTTCGCGCCGAGCTTGCGTCGCCACCGGGTCTACGCCCCCGACACCGTCGGCCACCCGGGCAAGAGCGCCCAGACCCGGCTGTCGCCACGCGACGACAGCTACGGCAGGTGGCTCGTCGACGTCCTCGACGCCTGCGAGCTCGACCGCCCCGCGATGCTCGGGCCCTCGTTCGGCGCTGGCATCGTCCTGGCGACGGCCGCCACGGCGCCGCACCGCCTCGACCGGGCGGCGCTCGTCATGCCCGCGGGCCTCGCCAAGCCGGCGATGACGAGCATGCTCAGCCGTCTTGCCGGCCCGATGGTCGCCTACCGGCTGCGACCGAGCCGCCCGCGCCTCGTCCGCGCGGTCCGCCCGCTGTTCACCGACCCTCGCATCGACGACGACGTGCTCGACGCTGTCGGGGCGGTGTTCGATCATGTACGGCTCGCCACCGGCATGCCGCGACCCCGCACCGCCGAGGAGCTCGCGGCGCTCGATGCCCCCGTGCTCGTCATCGCCGCCGAGCACGACGTGCTCTTCCCGGGCGCAGCGGTCGTGGCCCGCGCGCGTGCGGTGCTGCCCAACCTCGTCGGCGCCGAGTTGCTCCCCGGCAGCGGGCACATTCCCTCGGCCTCGGCATTCGCCGGGCTGCGGGCGAGGCTGGCCGCGTTCTTCGACGCCTGCGAAGGGCACGCCCCGAGCGGCGGAAACGGGGCCTGAGCCCGGTTTCGGGTGCGGCGGGCACGCTGCCGGGTGCCCGCCGGGGAGCGAACGGCAAAGGGCGCTCGTCGCCCTCCGGGTCGCGAGCCCGCGGGGGACCGGCGGAACCGATCCAAAGGCGGTCGGCGATGGCTGGGCAGCCCCCCGCACCCGGACGCTCCCAAGCGCCTCCACCGCCCGCGCGGGGAGCGGGAGATCGCGGGCTTCTGCGGCGGCATCGCCGAGCACTTCGCCGTCGACCCGTGACGCGTGCGCATCATCGCGCTCTTGCTGTTGTTCGTGCCCGGCTCGCCAGGGTTCATCGCCTGCCTCAGTGCCTGGATCAGCGTGCCGGAGGAGCCCCAGGGTCCGCCGCAGGATGCCGCAGCCCAACCACCCGAGCCGGGGGCGTGAGTGCGCGCTCCGGTCGCGCCCACGCTTGCCGCAGGCGTCGGTCGAACGCCATCGGTCTCAGCCCAAGTTGGCGGACATGCCCCAACGTGAACACCCCCGCACACGTCCCCACCGTCGAGGGGGCGAGCGCATCGTGACCGACGATCCGCCCGGTCGCCCCCCTCGCGCAGCAAGGCCGCCATCGTCGCTGCCGTCGGCTCCGTCGAGCATCGCGTGCACCAGTGGCGGCCTTGCGGCCCGGGCGGTGCCCCACCCCGACAATCGTCATCGGAGGTCGGGAAGCACGTTCAGGGCAACCTCAACCCCTCACCTCACCCCGCCCACCGCGCGGTGGATCCAGGCTCAGCCCTCGATCGCCTCGGACTCCGTGGTCACCGGTGACAACCACCAACGGCCAACGCCGGGTGTTGGCCCGACGGCCGGCCTCGCTCTTCGCTTGGCCCTGGGAGTGTGCACAACGTCGCTGGCGTGGCCGTACGTAGAGGAACTGCACTCGTCTGTCGCTCACGCCCACTCTTCCACGTTGAGGCGAAGAGCCTCGTTAGTGAGCGTTGGAATTTGTGAATGTACGCATACGTCGTCGGGTGAGTTGAGCGCACGAGGATTTGAAGACGTGTATTGACACCAGATACGGACCCATGCAAGGTGAACGAGGCCGAGTATTCGTGGCACCGCGTTCGCCACGAGTTTGTCACGGCCATCAGGGGGGTGTATTTCGCTATGCCAGTCGATAGACGTGAGTTTGACAGAGCCGTCAACGCGGCTTTGCGAGGGCCTGAGGTTCGGGACGTACGCTTCGCTGAATATCGTTTCAACGTCAAGCCCGTGCAGATCGAGCGCGAGGGCGACACGATCATCGTGGTCGGAGACGAGGACAATAACGGCTACATCTCACGCCGTCGTCGCGCCAGGGCCAATGACCGCATCTCGTACGAATTCGAGAAGAGGGGTGGCATCGTCGATCTCGAGAAGATCGACATTGACATCAATAGGGGTGGAGTCAGAAGGGGGCTGTGGAGACACAGGACCGAGATCTACCGCACGGCCAAGTGGCTCTACGAGAAGTGGAGGGAACTGGAGGACGAGCGACGAAGGAGGGAGGGAGCAGGGGGCGGAAGCGGGCCCATGTTCCTGACCGTCGAGCAGCAGGACGAGTTGGCGGAGGAGATGTTCGAGGAGCTCAAGAGCACGCTGGATGGCAGTTGGGAGTCGGAGGCGGAGTTCCTCATCTCGAACATCGCCATGAGAGTGCGGTAGCTCGCGGAAGGCTCAGGGTCGGTCGCTCAGGTCGGCTCTGGCCGGGTGAGGGGCGCTTGTCGGGGTTGGCGAACCGGCGTCCCCTCACCCCCGCGCTGCCCGACTCGGGCGCGGACGCCTCCGTGCAGGCCGCCATCGCGACCGTCCCGTCACCGTCGGAGTCGGACGTGCTCGTCGACGCACCGGCGAGACGGACGTGGGGGACCGCGCAGATGACAGGAGTGTCGACAACGACGCTTGACGCGCGGCGGGTACCGCTGGCGCACCGTCGGGGACTCAGAAGAGGAGGCTTGGCCGGCTGCGCTTGCGTGCTCGCCCCGCAACCGCGGGCTGACCGGAGTCCGGCTCATGGTCTCCGACGCCCACGAGGGGTGGGAAGGCCGCGGTGGCCCGAGTGCCCACCCGCGCGGGCTGGACACGCTGCACAGCCCGTGTCGCGCGCGAGCGTCCTGGCCAAGGTCACCAAGGGCCACGCCGCGACCGTCGCCGGCGCCGTCCGCGCGACCTCAGCGGCGGTGCATCCGACCGTCACAGGCGAGTCGGACGATGCTCAGCCAGGTGGAACCAACGACTGAGGGAGTCGGTGATGTCGAACAGCTTCGAGATCCGCAAGGAGGTCGTGCTGGAGGCCACGCAGCAACAGGTGTGGCAGGCGATCGCCACCCCCGAGGGGCAGGCGGCATGGTCCCCGGACCCGTACGCCTCCCACGAAGGCCTCGCCGTGGACCGTGACCCGCCCATGCGCCTGGCCGTGCGCACCCCCGAAGGCCCCAACGGCGCCTTCCACGCCTTCGAGTACCTCCTCGAGGCCCGTGACGGCAGCGCCACCGTGCTCCGGTTCGTCCACAGCGGTTTCCTCGGCGACGACTGGGAGGCCGAGTTCGACTACGAGGCGCTCACGAGCGACGGCTGGGACCTCTACCTGCACACGTTGGGGCAGTACCTCACGTACTTCCCCGGCTGCGCGGCGACGTATGTCGAAGCCCAGGCGCCCCCGGCCGCGGCGACGAGCGAGGCCTGGACGGTGCTGCAGCAGGGGCTCGGGCTGACCGGGCCGGTCGAGCTGGGGGAGCCGGTGCGCCTCACGCCCGAAGGGTTGTCATCGATCGAGGGTGTCGTCGACTACGTCCAGCCGGGCGAGGACTTCCTCGCCGTGCGCGCCAGCGACGCGCTGTACCGGTTCCACAGCCTGGCGCGCATGGGGATGCCGATCGCCGTCGGCCACTACATCTACACCGACATCGACCGTGCCAGCGCCGAGCACGCCTGGAAGTCCTGGCTGGACCGCCTGCTGGCCTGACCGCCCGCGCCGGGGAACCCCGGGTGACCGGTTCGGTGGTCTCGCAGCCCGAGCCGGTTGCGAGCGCGCGCCAGCGACCCGGGTCAGCCGCGTCGCCCGGTGGCCAGGAGGTATTCGGCGGGGAGGACCACGTGGCCGTCGTCATCGGCATGGCGGGCGAACAGCTCGGCGAGCTCGGCGCGTAGCGTCGGCCAGCGGCCCTCGGCGGCGGCGAGCTCGCGGGCCTGGGTGACGGGGCCGAGGTTGTCGGTGTAGCAGGCGACCGCGGCCTCGACGGAGTCGTGGGTGATCCGCCAGACGCGTCGCTCGAAGTCGAGGGTCAGGCCGGTGCCGGCGAACCGGTCGCGGACATGGGCCTCGTCGCCCCAGGCCAGCGGCGGGTCGACGAACTCCGGGTCGGGGGGCAGGTAGGCGGCGACGATGCGGAAGAACTCACCGAACACCCCATCGGGTGTCCAGGCGCACAGCCCGAGCCGGCCGCCCGGCGCGAGCAGGCGGGCGAGCTCTGAGGCGACGATGTCGTGGCGCGGCGCGAACATGCACCCGAAGGTCGACAGCGCGACGTTGGCGTGGCCGTCGGGCAGGGGCAGGTCCTCGGCGTCGCCTTCGATCCACTCGACGGTGACACCGGCGTCGGCGGCGCGGGCGCGGGCGACCGCGAGCATCTCCGGGGCGAGGTCGACGCCGGTGACCTGGGCGCCTGCCCGAGCGGCGGGGATGGCGGCGTTGCCGGTCCCGCAGGCCACGTCGACGACCTGCTCGCCGGGGTCGACCCCGAGGTGGCGCACGAGCTGCGCGCCGACCGCGTAGAGGCCTTCGGTTCGCATCATCGCGTCGTAGTCGCCCCGCGCCCACACCGACCGGGCGGCGGCCTTGACGTCATCGAGCTGCTGCATCGCGTCCTCCTTGCTGACGGGAGCGACGGCAGTGTCGATCGCGGTGTCACCGGGAGGCTTCGCCTGTGCGGGCCAACCTCGCCCGTCGGCGGTCATGGCCCGATCGGGCCACCGCGGCGCTACAGCAGGCCGAGGCGGCTGGCCTGCGACACCGCGGCGGCGCGGGAGGAGCAGCCCAGCCGCGTGTAGATGTTGGCGAGGTGACGGTGCACGGTGTGCTCGCTCAGCACGAGACGCTCGGCGATCTCGCGCTCGGTGTGCCCCTCGGCCGCTAGCCGCAGGACCTCGACCTGCCGCGGCGTCAGCGGGCCTGACGTCGACGCCGGGTCGTCGCCGGCCAGACCGGCCAACAGCGCGGCGGCCCGATCGACCTCCGATGCGGCGCCGAGCTCCTCCAGCGCCGCCCGGGCCCTGCGCGCCTCCTCCTGCGCGAGGCGCACCCGCGCGGCAGCTGCGAGCGCTGCGGCCATCTCCAGGCGCGCCTGTGCGGCCTCGAACGGGGCGCCCGAGCGCTCGAACGTCGCCACGGCGTCGGCGTAGTGCCTGATCGCCGCGTGGACGTCCTCGGAGGCGACGGCCACGCGGGCCTCACAGAGCAGGGCGGCCGCGTGCAGCGGGCGCGTGGCCACCGCCTCGGCCATCGCCGCCAGCGTCTCGGTGTGGCCAGCTGCAGCGTCGAGGTCCCCGAGCGCCAGACGGATGCGCACCCCAACCTCGAGGGGGTCGGCCCGCCGGGGGCTCGCGGGGGCGAGTTGGCGCAGCGCCCGCTCGATGGACTCCGCCGCACCGTCGGCGTCGCCCTCGGCAAGGCGCAGCGCCGCGAGGCCGGCCTGTGCGCGCCACTGCTCACCGGCGCCTTCGAAGCTGCGGCGCGCCTGCTCGTGGCGTCCCTGCCGGCGTCGCAGCTCCCCGAGGCGGGCCAGCGCGTCGCGGTGCAGCGTCGCGGGTCCGCCGGCGAGCTGCCCGGCGGCGGCGACGAGCTCGTCCTCGGCCTCTGCCCAGCGCCCCGCGCGCGTGAGGACGCTGCCGTGGTAGGACCGGCAGTTGCCGCTGAGGAACTCCGCGCCGACGCGGCGGCTGAACGCGAGGATCTCGGGACACCACTGCGCGCCGCGCTCGTCGTCACGCACCTGCTCGCAGGCCGACAGCAGCAGGCAGCACGACCATGCCGCCGGAGCGAGGTCCTCGTAGTCCCCGGCGAGGGCGGCGGCCGTCGCCTCATCGAGGCAGCGCAGGCCCGCGGCATGCGCTCCCTGCTCCAGCCGCACCATCCCCTCGGTGGCGACACCGAACATCTCGAGGCCGACGACACCGTGTGACCGACCCAGCCGCTGCGCCTCGACCGCCAGCGTCCGCGCGGCGTCGAGGTCTCCGCCGTCAAGCGCGACGTGGGCGTCGAAGACCGCCAGCCAGCCGTGCTCAGGGCACTCGGCCAGCCCGTCGAGCAAGCGTCGGGCGCGGGCGAACCACCCCTCCGCCAGCGCCGGCGACCCCCGGTACCACAGGTGGTCATCGCCGATCCACAGCGCGACGCGCGCCGCCCCGCGCCGGTCACCCGCCGACCGATGCTCCCGGTAGGCGCGCTCGCGCGCCGCGAGGCACCGCTCGAGGTCCCCCTGCCACCAGTGGACCCAGCTCAGCCCCTCCAGCGCGGCGGGGTCCTCCCCACGCCCGAGCACGGCGTCGAACCACCCATGCGCCTCGACCCACGCCCCCCGGGCAAGCGCGCGTTCCCCCTCCGAAAGGGCCTCCTCGACCGAAGTCGACCCAACCATGCGGCGAGGCTAGTGCAGCCCCGCCACGACGTCGACAGCACCGAGCTCGCGCTCACCGCCCAACAGCCGCCCATGAGCGACGCGGTGCCCCCGGGCGGCACGACGTGGTGCGGGGACTGCCCCTGGTGGGGTTGACACGGTGGGGTTGCGGGGCCGGCGTGCGCCTTCTGCGGGATTGCGTGTCAGGTGGTGCTCGGCGACCGCTCAACGGTGGAAGCTCGACAGGGTGGCGACGCGCTTGCGGTTGCAGGCATGGCGATCGACGCCTCGGCGACGGGCACGGGCCTCCCGTCTCCGAGGACGATCAGACCCCGACGGGAACCCCACGCCAACCGGGCGAGGTCCGTGTTCGCGCCGTCGCTCCACGACCATTGGTCGGTAGCGCGGAGGGCGGCCCTCGGGGCCGTCGAGGGCCCGCTCGAGCGGGTCGTTGGCCGCGCGGCCGCAACGTCCCGGCCTCGCCGTGCCACCGGCCCGCGCTCAGCGGGCAACCCGCGGCCTCTTGGGGCTATGGCGAGAGCAGCGATCCCGCTTGGGCACCCAGGATCACGACGGCGCCGGTGAGGATGACGACGTGGGGCAAGCGGTAGAGCGTCCGTGGCTCTTCGGCGCTTCGCTCCTCGTAGAGCTTCCACAACGTCCACCCCAGCACGGAGAGCTTGGCCACGAAGAGCACGCCGTACATGAGGGTCAGCAGCGCTCTCTGCAGTCCGGTGACGTCACTGCCGGTGTAGGTGACGGAGAAGGTGAAGAAGCCAGCGGCTGCCGCCCCCACGAGCACGGTGGCGGCGAGGAGGCGCCACCGAAGCCTTTCGTCCCTCCGCTGCGTGCTCATGGCTGACCCTCACTTCGCACGGTGTGCGCTCGAACTCTCCGACGGTGCAGTCCCGCGCGGCTACTCGGCCTGGGCGGGTTGCAGCAGGCCGTTGACGCGCGCCACGAAGGTTCTCGTGACGTTCGTGCGGGCTCGACAGGTCCCCAGGCGGCGGCCCGCTCGATAGACACCCCGGCGGCCATCAGATCCATTCCTTGGGATCGCCTCAGCTGGCGGCATTGGCGACGCGCTCGCGGTTGACGTGGTGCAACGCTCCATACCGCATCAGGACCGCGATTGGCCCCCTTCGGCTGGGCATCGAGAACGATGCCGATGATGTCAGCCGCTCCTGCGGTGAGCCCCCTACCACGGCGGCAGTGTAGCCCGCGTCCGGATAAGGCCACCCCAATCCTGCTGGCCCCGCACAGGCGGACCCTCACCGTGCCGTCCAACCCGGCAAGGCTTGAACTCGAGAGCACTCGCGAGGTTGGACCGTACTGCCGCGTGCAGCCGCAGGGGATCGATATTCGGCCGAGCGAGGACGTCGGCCATCTGCCGGTTCACCGGGCCGGCCTCCGAGGTTAGCAGCGGCGGGTTGGTCGCCGCTCAGTCGCGGGGCCAGCGCTGCGCGCCGTGCAGGACACGAAGGATGACCACAGCGGACGGTTCGATGCGGTAGACGACGATGTAGGGGGTGCCCACGACGGCCAGCTCTCGGGTCCCGGGGACGCGCCCCGACTGCGCCATCGCTGGGTAGTCAGCGAGGCGCCCCACGACCGCGTGAATGGCGTCACCCATATCAAGGGCCGCCCAAGGATGGTGTTCAGCGATCCATTCCAGCTGCGCCGTGAGGCTGCGTTGCGCCTCAGGCAGCCATTCGACCCTCACGCAGTTCGGCCGGCCGCGCGCCGCTCCAACTCAGCTCGCTGTTGCCGCCAGCTCGAGAGCACCCTGTCATGCGGAAGGCGATCAATTGCTGGATCGTCGGCCTCACCGACCCCCTGCTCGACCTCGTTGCGGAACCAGGTGTCGTGTTCCTGCGATTCACGCCAGCCCTGCACCGCATCGCGCATGAGCACGCGCAGGAGTTGCGCGGCCGTGTGCTCCTGCGCTGCGGCAATCTCGGCGAACGCGGCCTTGAGTTCCTCGTCGACACGAAACGTAAAGGTGCTGTCAGCCATCCCAGGACTCCACGTCGGGTGTGCTCGCGACAAGGTACACGGTAACACATCCTGGTCTCGCGCGTTCGTGGTCGCGGCGCCCCGGAGTGTCGCCGAGGCCATCAGGGGGTGGTCGCCACTGTCGACGTTGCGTCCCTGGCAGGCTGCGTGGGCGTATGGTGCGAGCTTGCCGCCGCCGAGGGGTGCGACGTTGCCGCCCGAGCGGGAATCCTCATGGGGGCAGAGCCCGAGGGCGTCGAGGGGGCAGGGGATGGGCGAGGAGGCCGCCGGCGACCGCTCCACCGAGCGGCACCGTCGCCGCGGGAGGGCGCGGTCGTCCCTCACCGCCGTCGTGGTCGCGGTGCTCGTCCTGGTCGCGGTGGTGGCCGTGGCCGGCATCGTCGTCGTCGCCGGTGACGAAGGACTGGCCCCCGAGCGGGTCGACCGCGAGCTGCTCACCGGCGACCCGCCGGGTGAGCGCGCCGGCGAGACGCCGGACTGGTCGGAGGAGCTCGCCCACATCGACGTGACCGCCGAGGAGTTCCGCCAGGACTGGAACCGCCTCGTCGCAGACCTCGGCTTCGGTCACGAGCTCGAGCCGTTGGCCCTGCCCGAGCGGCCCCACGGCATGGGCGCGGAGACCCAAGCCTTCCCCGACGGCGCCGAGATCGAGGTCATCGCCCACCCCGAGGGCGTGCTCTCGCGCATGGAGCTGCGCGGCGAGCCCGCCGAGGTCGACGAGGCCGTCGACTACCTCGCGATGGTCTACGCGCTCATCCACGCCACCAGCGGCCGCGACGCTGACGAGGTGAGGGCCTTCGCCGCCGACGAGCTCGGCCTCGACGAGAGCGTCGCCGACACCGACCGCACCGCGCGGGCGCGCCTCGACGGGGTGGCCTACGAGTTCGACACCTTCCGGGGGCAGTGGAGGCTGTGGGCCGGCAGCGCCGAGGACGCGCCGTAGCGCCGAGCTGCCCGGTCCGGGCCACCGCCGCCGTGGCGAGTCGCGCGCTGCGCTGCCGGCGCTCGTCGCAGCGCGGTTGCGCCGTCGTCGCCGAAGGGCACGCGCTCATGCGCGGCATGTCTGGTGGCGGGACGATCGCGCGGGTGGCGGCCGACGGGGTGGCTCTCCGCTGCCCCGGGCTCGGCAGCGGGTGCGCGGCCGTCGTGTTCGAGCACTGCTGCCGTGCCGGCCGCCGTCACCTTGATGCCACGATGCAGGCGACCGCCGACCGCCACCGGGTGATCGCCTCCGACCATCGCGGCGGGGGAAGCGCCGCGCCTGTGGACACAGCACGCTGCTGCGTCGACCCTCGGACCTTGCCCAGCCGCCGTTGATGACGGAGGGTCCGCGATGCGCACCGGCGCTGCAGCCATCGGCACCGTCCTGTTCGCCGCCACGGTCCCGGCCACGGTCGTCGGGGTGCTGCCTCGGTGGCTGGCGCAACGGGATGACACGCCACCGGCACCTCCCGCACGACGCCACCTCGGCTCGGCCCTGTGCGCTGCTGGGCTGCCGCTGGTCGCCGACGCCTTCGTCCGGTTCGTTCGCGCGCGCGGCACGCCGGCGCCGGTCGCCGAGACCGAGGAGTTGGTCACCAGCGGCCCGTATCGGTGGATGCGCAACCCCCAGTACGTGGGGGTGATCGCGATGGTGGTGGGTCAGGGCCTGCGGTGGAACAGTCTTCCGGTGCTTGCCTACGCCGGCTACCTGGCTGTGGCGTTCCACACCTGGGTCCGGGTGTACGAGGAGCCCCGACTGCACGAGCGCTTCGGGGCGGCCTACCAGCGCTACGCCGCGAGCGTGCCCCGCTGGCCGCGGCCGGTCCGCCGCTGATCCGTCGCGGCTGTGTCCAACTTGGCACGTCACGACGTAGGTGCACGGTTCGCTCGGCAAGGCCAACGAACAG
>PWFH01000205.1 GCA_003553795.1 Egibacter sp.
CCGGCCGACCCCCCGACGACGAGCGGCCACCGCCACCCGAACCCCCCGACGACCACCCGCCAACCGGACCGACCCAGCCCACCCTCGACCTCTAGACCCGCCATCCCCTCTCCACGGCGCCCCGGCCACCCCCGGGGCGCACACCCACGCCATCGCATCCCCACCCGCGGGCGGCGACGAGCGCGAGACGCGAGGGAGACGAGCGCGAGGGGCCGAACCCCGCAACACCGACCGTCAGCCATCAACCCCCTGCCCCGACTCGATACCAGACCCACGGTCCTAGGTGCCCGCTTCGCCCGCCGGTTCGCGTGGCGATGGCACGCCCGGGCCGCTGACGGTCCGGTCGCGGCCTTCGTGCTTGCCCTGGTAGAGCCCGAGGTCGGCGCGGCGGAGGAGGCTCGCCGCCGTCTCGTCCTCGGTGAGCTCGGCGACGCCGAAGGTCGCGGTCACCCGCAGGCCCTTGGGGTTGAGCCCGGCGATCATGCGGCGGCAGCGCTCGGCGACCGCGATCGCCTCATCGGTGGCGGTCTCGGGGAGGACGACGAGGAACTCCTCACCGCCCCAGCGCACGACGAAGTCGCGGCTGCGCAGGGCTGCCCCGAACGCCCCCGCGGCTGCGACGAGCACCTCGTCGCCGGTGGCGTGGCCGTAGGTGTCGTTGATGGCCTTGAACCGGTCGAGGTCGACGATGACCGCCGACAACGGCCGCCCCCGCCGGTGGCTGTCGGTGACCTCGGCCTCGAGTCGCTCCTGACCGGCGTGGCGGTTCGCGACGCCGGTCAGCGGGTCGGTGAGTGCCCGCTCCTCGAGCAACGCGGTGCGCTCGATCGCGCGGTGGTACTGCTCGCGCAGGCTCGTGCCCACCGAGACGAGGATGAGCAGGAGACCGAGCAGGAGGTGGGCGCGCAGGAGGTAGAGCGTCGTCTCGCCGGTCAGCTGCCCCCGCGAGGCCTCGAGGCCGAGCGCGGCGAGGGTGAGCGCGAGCGAGAACCCGAGGAGCCCGCTGCCGACGCGCACGGCGAGGCGGTGCTCGAACATGATGAACGCCGCGACGAGCAGCAGCGCGAGCGACCACAGCTGCGCCCCGGTGAGCAGCTTCACCTGCGGGCCGAGCTCGGGGCGGAAGAGCAGGTCGACGATGCGCAGGAAGATCAACAGCGACGCGAGGACGAAGACCGCCAACTCTCCATGGTGCAGGGGGATGCGGCGGCTTGCGAGCAGCGGCACGGCGGCGAGCATCCCCAGCGTCACGACCGGGTAGACGAACGTGACGACGACGTCGTCGGGCTCGCGCATGAGCCAGTTCGTGCCCACGAGGAGGGCGAAGAGCACGAGGAACGGGGGGTAGGCGCGCCGCTTCGTGCGCTCGAGGGCAGCCGCCTCGCGCTCGACGCTCGACGCCCTCGTCCCGCCGCGCATGGATGGCACCGCCCCTCGCGGGTCGACGGCACCGTCGAAGGACGACCTCGAGCATCCCCGTTGACGCCCGACCGCGACCCGTCAGCCCTCGCTACAGCACTATAGGATCCCCCGCACCCTATGGATTGTCAAGGGGTGCGTGCCGGGCGGTGCCGTCCCCCCTCGGCCCCATCCGGTACGCGGGAGTCTAGCCAGGGGCCAGCCACACCGTCGACAGCGGCGCGAGCCGGACGAGGGTGGAGGCGGGCTGGTCCTGCCACGGCGTCGGCTCCTCCGCGACCGCGCGCTCGGGCACCCGGGCTGCGCCGCCGTAGCGCGGGTCGTCGGTGTCGAGGAGCCGGTGGAACGGCCCGAGCCACGGCAGGCCGACGCGGACCTCGCGCTCGGCGTCGCTGAAGTTCGCGACGCAGATGAGCGGATGGGCCTCATCGGCCCAGCGGATGAACGACAGCACCGAGGCCTCGGCGCTGTCGGGGTCGAGCCAGCGGAAGCCGTCGTGGCGGGCGTCGCGCTGCCACAGCGCCGGCCGCTCGCGGTAGGCGGCGTTGAGGTCGCCGACGAGGGTGAGCACGCCGGCGTGGGCGGGCTCGTCGGCGAGCGCCCAGTCCAGCGAGCCGCGCGGATCCCAGGGCCGGGCCTGCGCGAGCTCGCCGCCCTGGAAGAGCAGGGGCTTGCCGGGGTGGGCCCACGTCCAGCCGTAGAGGGCGCGCAGCGTCGCGAGCGCGTCGGCGCCCTGCCCGGCCATCTGCGAGAGCAGGCTGCCGCGCTCGGGCGCAGCGTCGTCGTGGGACAGCGCGAGGACGAAGGCCTCCTCGAAGGCGTAGAGGAGGCCGAAGGTGAGGTTGCGGTGGACCGCCGGGCGCTCGGCCGGCGGCGTGCCGACGTAGGCGAGGGTGTCGTGCGACCAGCCCATGTTCCACTTGAGGTCGAAGCCGAGGCCGCCCTCGGCGACGGGGCTCGTCACCCCCGCCCAGCTCGTCGACTCCTCGGCGACGAGGAAGACCCCGGGGAACTCCGCGTGCAGGGTCTCGGTGAGCTCGCGGACGAACGCCGCGCCGTGGGGGTCCTGCCCGGCGCCGGACTGCCCGTCGGCGCGGTCGAGGTGGAGCATCTGCGCGACGGCGTCGACGCGCAGCCCGTCGGCGTGGAGCTCGCCGATCCAGAAGCGCGCGCTCGACAGGAGGAACTCGCGCACCTCGGGCTTGGCGAAGTCGAAGACGAGGGTGCCCCAGGCGGGGATCTCGCCGTGGTCGGGGTCGGCGGACTCGTAGCAGGGTGTGCCGTCGAAGCGCGCGAGCGCCCACTCGTCGCGGGGGAAGTGCGCCGGCACCCAGTCGAGGATGACCCCGAAGCCGCGGCGGTGGAGGGTGTCGATGAGCGCGCGCAGCCCGTCGGGGTCGCCGAGGCGGGCGGTCGGGGCGAAGTAGCCGGTGACCTGGTAGCCCCAGGAGCCGTCGAAGGGATGCTCGGCCAGCGGCAGGAACTCGACGTGGCTCGCCCCGATCGCGTCGAGGTGGTCGGCGAGCGGCTCGGCGAGCGCCCGGTAGTCCGGCAGCGTCCCGTCGGTCCTCCGCGACCACGACGGCAGGTGGACCTCGTAGGCGCTCAAGGGCGCCGCGGCCGGGCTGTGGGCGCCGCGGCGGCGCCGCCAGGAGTGATCACGCCAGGTGAACGTCGAGCGGTGCACGCGGCTGGCGTTGCCCGGCGGGGCGTCGGCGGCCAGCGCCCACGGGTCGGCGCGGGTGACGAGCTCGCCCTCGGCGGTGACGAGCTCGTACTTGTAGCGCGCGCCGTCGGCGACGTCGGGCACGAAGACCTCCCAGACCCCGCTCGCGGGGTCGAGGCGCAGCGGGTGCAGCCGCCCGTCCCAGTCGTTGAACGTCCCGACGACGCGCACGGCCCTCGCAGCCGGCGCCCACACCGCGAAGGCGACGCCGTCGACCCCGTCGAGGGTCGTCGGCCGCGCGCCGTAGCGCTGCCAGGGCCGCGACCCGTCGTCGAGGTGGGCGTCGAAGGGCGCGAGCGGCCCCTCGAAGGCGTAGGGGTCGGCGAGGTCGACGGTGAGCCCGTCGGGGTAGGCCACGCGCCAGCGGTAGCCGCCGGGGGAGGGCCTCGCCGGCAGCGTCGCGGCGAACAGTCCGGCGGCGTCGAGGCGCGCGGCGTCGACGCGCGTGCCGTCGGGCAGCACGACGCTCGCCGCCTCGGCGCCAGGCCGCCAGCACCGCGCGGTCGGCTGGCCGTCGGCCTCGGTGAGGCCGAGCAGGCCGTGGGGGTCGGTGAGGTCGCCGGCGCGCAGCGCGGCGATGGACTCGGTGAGCATCAGGCGGACCGTCCCGTCCGGGTCAGGAGCACCCCGGCGCCGTCGCGCAGGGTGAGGGTCGTCGCGCCGGCCGCCGACCCGTCAGGGTCGAGGCCGGGGGTGGCCAGCAGCGGCTGCCAGCCCCTGCCGAGCAGGGTCGCGACGTCGGCGGTGACGTCCTCGCCCTCGAGGTTGGCCAAGAGGCCGATCTCCTCGGCGCGGTCCGGCGCGCTGCGCGTGCCCCACGCCAGCGACGGCCCGGAGGGCGCCAGCGACAGGGTGTCGCCCTCGCCGAGGTTGCCGGCGAGCCAGCGGTGCTCGGCGCGCAGCCGCCGGCAGGCGAGGTCGAAGCCGACGACCTCGGCGTCGAGCGAGTCCGTGGCCCGTCCGACGTTGCAGAGGGCGTGGCAGTCCTCGAGGAAGTCCCGGGCGAACAGGACGAGGCGGCGGCCGGTCAGCCCCGGCAGCCGGGCCGAGAGCGCCGCGGCCATGCCGTCGAGGTGGTGGTCGAGCGCCTCGCCGACCTCGGCGGCCTCGGCCATGAAGGCCCGCAGGTCCGCGAGCGAGGCGAAGCCGTGGCGCTTCGTCCGTGCGAAGACGTCGGGCTCGGCGAAGGTCGGCTCGTCGACCTGCCAGTCGAGGAAGCCGAGCTCCTCGACGGCGACCTTCACGCCGTAGCGGTCGT
Source organism: Egibacter sp. (assembly GCA_003553795.1). Classification (GTDB taxonomy): domain Bacteria; phylum Actinomycetota; class Nitriliruptoria; order Euzebyales; family Egibacteraceae; genus T1Sed10-49. Next base: position 4,404 of record PWFH01000205.1, read on the forward strand.
CGGTGTTGCGCACGAAGCCCCACGGCGTGCGGGCGGTGGCGTTGAGGAAGTCCATCGGCACCCCCGGCAGGAAGCCGTAGACGAGGAGGGTGACCGCGGGGTTGTCGTAGGCGGCGTGGTGGATCTCGGGCAGGCTGTCGCCGAGGCGGCGGTTGACGCCCTCGGCGGGGTCGACCTGGTTGCCGCGGCGCAGCGTGTCGTGGTTGCCGCAGCCGGAGATCCAGCGGTCGCCGTGGCGGGCGATCTCCTCCACCCGCCACCACTTCTCGCGCCAGAAGCCCTCGAGCATCGGCGTGTTGTGGGCGAAGATGAGCGGGCCCCACTGGAAGACCTCGGGCTGGCGCTCGATGACGTCGCGGTAGGTCGACCGGGTCTCCCAGCCCTCCTCGGGCCAGGGCCGGCCGTCCTCGAAGATCATCCACAGCCGCCGGCGCTGGCCCGCGACCTCCTGGACGACGCCGCTCATCTCCTCGAGGTACTCGTCGTCGTAGCCGACCTCGCCGGTGCGCGGGTCGTAGAACTTGAAGTCCTGCGCGCCGTCGACGCGGACCCCGTCGCAGCCGGTGTTGACCTTGCGGCGCTGCATCTCGAGGAGCATCGCCCGCACGGTGGGGTCCTGGTGGTTGAGGTCCTGGCCGTACATGTTCGGGCCCTTGAAGAAGCGCCCGTTGAGCAGCTCGGTCGCCTGGTTGTCGGCGTGGCCGTAGACGACGTCGTAGATGAGCGAGATCGGCCCGGTCGGGAAGGTGTGCAGCGCCGTCGCGAGGTCGACGAGCTCGTCGGGGCGCAGCGTCTCGAGCAGCGCGGGGTTCGTCGCCGACGCACCGAGGATGACGTTGTCGTAGCCCCAGTTCTGGGTGTCGGGCCGCTTCAGCGTCACCCCGACCTCGCCGGCGAGCTCGTCGACGACGTCGGTGACGAGGAAGAAGCCCGCGTCGACGCGGAAGCCGAGGGCCTCGGTCACCGGCGGGGCCTCGCGCAGCTCGATCGTCGGGTCGACCGGCAGCGGCTGGATCGCCTCGTAGCCGGCGAGCAGCTGCTCGGCGGGCGTGAGCGGCTCGCCGGCGGCGACCTTGGCGCCGACGCGCTCGAAGGCGCGGGCGAGGTCGGCGACGGTACCGCCGGTCGTCGCCGTGGGGATGTGCAGCTCGAGGATGCTCGAGGGCGGGCCCACCTCGAGGATCCCGTCGGCGGCGCGCGCTCCGCGCGCGAAGTGCGCACGGTCGCCGCGCTCGCGGTCGAGGCGGTCGAGGTCGTAGAGCTCGGCGGGGGCGAAGGCGCCGTAGGGCAGCGAGTACGGCAGGAGGTCGCGGATGATGCGCTCGCTGCCGTCGAGGTTGCGGTAGACGAGGTGGTAGAGCGAGCCGAGCCGCTCGCGGGTGCCGGCGACGAGCCCGTCGACCGCGGCCCACCAGTAGTCGCGGTCGTCCTGCTTGCGCAGCGGCACGCGCTCACGCCGCACGACGACGCTCTGGCGGGCCTCGGTGAGGTCGACGTCCTCGAGCGGGGTGAGCACCTCGAGGTGGACGTCGGTCGGCGGCACGTTGCGGATCGACAGCTCCGGCGCCCAGAAGCCGAACTCCGCGAGGCCGGTCTCGGGGTTGACGTGCGCGCCGAGACGCCGGGCGACCGCGCGGCGGCGCTCGAAGGTGCTGCCCGGCGCGGTCATCGTCGCGATCGCCCACGCCGCGAGCCGGTCGGTCTCGGCCTCGACGAGTCGGATGTCGCCCATGTCCCCTCCCGTGGCTCCGGCACACCCGCCGGAGGCCCCGCCCGATCCTAGGGAACCGCTGGCCGCCCGGCATCCGCCCGCCGTCGTCGGTCGACCCCGGGAGCCGCCGTCGTCCACAGGCCGTCGGCGATGCCGGCGCGGCGCGGCGTCGGATCCGGCTAGCGTGCGGCGATGGGCCTCGCGCGCGCCGTGCTCGACCTCCTCCTGCCGCCGACCTGCGCGGCCTGCGACGCTGCCACCGCCGGGGGTCTCTGCGCGGGCTGCGCCGAGGCGCTGCCCGACCTCGCGCTGCCTGACCACGGGTTCGCCGACCTCGGCGACGGGGTCACCGCCGCCGGCGCCTACGCCTACGACGGCGTCGTGCGCGAGGCCGTGCTCGCGGTCAAGCTCCGCGGGCGCCACGGCGCAGCGGGTCCCCTCGGGCGCCTGCTGTGGTTCGAGCTCGGCCTGCCGCCGCCGGCGCGGGCGCCCTGGCCGGTGACGTGGGTGCCCTCCACGCGGGCGACGCGGCGGCGACGCGGCGTCGAGGTGCCCCGCCGCCTCGCCGGCCCCGGCGCGGTCGCGCTGCTCGAGCGGGTGCGCGCCGGGCCCGACCAGACGAGCCTCGACGCGGTGGGCCGCCGGGCCGGCCCGCGGGGCGCCTTCGCAGCGCGCGGGCAGGCTCCGAGGCGGGTCGTCGTCGTCGACGACGTGCGCACGACCGGCGCGACCGCGCACGCCGCGGGCCTCGCGCTGCGCGAGGCCGGCGCCGAGCGCGTGCTCGTCGTCACCCTCGCGGTGGCGCCGGCCCCTGCTCGGGCGGCGGCAGGGTTGTCGGCACCGTCGTCGTGACGACCCCGCGGTCGAAGAGCAGCGCGGCCTGGACCAGGCGCCCGAGCTGGTTGTGCAGCAGGCGGTGGCGCCGGGCGACGACGACCTCGGGGATGACGCAGGTCACGAACGTCGCCCGCCCGTCGGGGGCGAACTCGCGGACGTAGGCGCGCAGGCTCGTCGAGAGCTGCCCGGCGGGGGAGGAGACGAGCTCGAGCGGGGCGCGGTAGCCGGCGGCCTCCCATTGCCCGCGCGCCCGGGCGGCCGCCGGCGGATTGATGTCGAGCACGAGGCCGCGCACCGTCGTCGCCCCGAGGGCGGTGGCGTAGGCCATCGCCGCGTCGGTGCCGCGGTGCACTCCCGAGAGCAGGATGAGGACGTGGTGCTCGCGCGGGTCCTCGAGGGTGTAGGGCCCGGGCCCGCCCTCGGGGGAGGTGAGGTCGGTGACGACGATGCCGTCGGCGGCGAGCTCGCCGGCCTTGAGGCGCAGCGCGAGGCGGTGGCGGGCGAGCTGGTCGACCCATGAGCTCGACAGCGTCTCCGGCAGCAGCGCGGTGACCGTCGCCTGCGGGCCGTGGCGCTGGCGCCGGGCGGCGAGGGCCGCGCGCATCGCCTGCGCGTCGGCGCGCGAGCCCACCCGTTGGTGGACCTCGAGGGGCAGGTCGCCGGCGAGCTCGGCCCAGCGCTCGCGCAGGTCGGTGCCTGCCAGGGGGGCGGCGACGGCCTCGATCGAGGAGGGGTTGAGCGCCTCGACGTAGGACAGCGCACGGGCGGTGGCCTCGTCGATGCGGTCGAGCAGCAGCACGATGTGGTGGCCGCCGAGCCTCGCCTTCCCTTCCGGGGCCGGCGTGGCGAGGCGGGCGGCGACGTCGGCGTAGTGCGCCCGCAGCCGCGGCATCGCCAGCGCGAGCGCGACGACGGCGAGGGCGAGGACCCAGCCCCCCTCGGTGAGGGTCGCGCTGAGGGCGAGCAGCGCGACGCCGCCCGTGCCGGCCGCCGCCGCGGCGGCGAGGGCGGCCTGGGCGGGGTGGCCGCGGCGCTGGCGCCGGCGGGTGGCCGCGGCGAGGGTGAAGGCGAGGTTGGCCGCGCTGACCCCGGCGGCGACGCCTGCGAGGACGACGACGCGCCCGGCGCTCGCGAGCAGCGCGGCGGCGGCGACCGCCGCGAGGACGCCGAGACCGCGGGCGAAGAGCACCCGCTCGCCGTGGGCGACGAGCTGGCGGGGCAGCAGCGCGTCGCTGGCCAGCGGGGCCGCGGCCCGTCGTGCGGTCGTCAGCGCTGCGCTCGCCGCGGCGAGCAGCCCTGCGGTCGCGGCGAGGGAGACGAGGGCCGCCATGGGGCGGCCGAAGGGGGCAGCGATCCCCGCGAGGGCGAGCGGTCCCTCCTCGGCGCGGCCGGCGCCGAGCGCGGCGACGCCGACGAGCACGAGTGCGGCGATGGTGGTCGTGACCGCGACGGCGCGGTGCACGCCCCGGCGCTGGGGGTAGCGCACCGAGCGCACGCGCTCGACGCCGGCGTCGAGGCCGGCGAGCGCCGCGCCGCCCGCAGCCATCGCGCCGGCCAGCGCGACCCAGCCCGCGGGGCCGTCGGCGACCAGCGGCGACCAGCGCACCGGCGGCGGGCACGCACCGGCGTCGAGCAGGCAGGCGAGCGCGGCGGCGGCGAGCACGCCGAGCGCGACGAGGGCGAAGAGCAGCGTCGCGGCCACGGCGACCGGCTCGTGCTCGCGGCTGCGCCGCAGCCGCCACACGACGACGACGGCGAGCAGGGCCAGCGCGAGGGGCACCGGCGCGAGGCCGAGCCAGGGGGCGAGCAGCCGCGCGGCCGCCGCGGCGGCCACCGCGGCGATCGCGGAGGCCGACAGCAGCCGGCAGGCCCCGGCGGCCGCCGCCGCGCGCGCGCCGAGCTCACCCGAGACGAGCGCGTGGGCGCCGCCGTGGGCCGGCTCGCGCACGAGCAGCGCGAGCGCGGCGCTCACGCCGGCGACGAGCCCGGCGAGGGCGAGGGCGAGCGGCAGCGCGAGGCCCTCGAGCCCCGGCGGCCCCGCGGCGAGGCCGGTGAGCAGCCCGTGGGCGGCCACCGCGCTCAACGCGACGGGGACCGCGCCGAGCGAGGGCGCGGCGACCCACCACGGCGCGGGGCGCAGCTCGGCGGGACGGTGCGCGCCGGCGTGACCCAGCAGCACGCGGGTGAGGGCGGTGCGCCGGCCCGGCATGCGGTGGCCTCCTCTCCGGTGCGGGGTCCCGACCGTGGTGTGGTCCTTGGGGCCGTGGTCTGTGGGGCCGTGGTCTGTGGGGCCGTGGTCTGTGGGGGCGTGACCCCTGGGGCCGTGGTCTGTGGGGCCGTGGTCTGTGGGGGCGTGACCCCTGGGGGCGTGGTCTGTGGGGGCGTGGACCGTGGGGGCGTGACGAGGGCGCGGTGGCCTCGTCGGTCCCCGCGCGACGGGCGGTATCGTAGGCCCGTCGTCGACCTCCGCGTCGCAAAGGAGCCCGCGTTGCACGTCATCGTCGCCGGCTGCGGCCGGGTCGGCGCCGCGCTGGCCTCCGCCCTCGACGCCGAGGGCCACGACGTCGTGATCATCGACCGCGAGGAGTCGGCCTTCCAGCGCCTCGAGGAGGGCTACGGCGGAGGGCTGCTGCGGGGCATCGTCTTCGACCAGCACACCCTCGAGGAGGCCGGCATCGCCGAGGCCGACGCCCTCATCGCCGTGACGAGCGGGGACAACTCCAACGTCGTCGTCGCGCGCACCGCCCGGGAGCGCTACGGCGTCGAGCGCGTCGTCGCGCGCATCTACGACCCGGAGCGGGCCTCGTTCTTCGAGCGCTACGGCATCGTCACCGTCGCCTCGGCGCGCTGGACCGTCGAGGAGGTCCGCCGGGCGCTGCTGCCGCCGACCGAGGTCGTCGACGCCGCGCTCGGCACCGGTGCCGGCGACGTCGTGCTCATCACCTGTGAGGTCCCCGAGGACGCCGCCGGCCTCGAGGCGCTCGCGGCGTCGCGACCGGGCTGCTGGACCGTGGCCGCCGTGACCCGCGAGGGCCGCACCGAGGTGCCCGAGCGCGGGGCGCTCGTCCACCCCGGCGACCTCCTGCACCTCGCCGTCGACCGTGACCGGCTCGACGAGGCGCGCGCGCACTGCGCGGCGCTCACCACCACGGCGGGGAGGGCCTAGCGTGCGCGTCGTCGTCGTCGGGGGCGGCAACATCGGCCGCTACCTCTCCACCGATCTCGTCGACCGCGGCCACGACGTGCTGCTGTGCGACCGCGAGCAGCGCGTCATCGACCGCCTCGCGCGCTACGCCCCGCAGCTCGTCACGCTGCGCGGCGACGCCTGCGCCCCGCCGGTGCTCGCCCGCGCCGGCACCGGGCAGGCCGACGTCGTCGTCGCCGCGACCGGCGACGACGAGGACAACCTCGTCGTGAGCGTCCTCGCCAAGGAGCAGTTCGGCGTCCCCCGCGTGCTCGCCCGGGTCAACCACGCGACGAACGCCTGGCTCTTCGACGATGCGTGGGGCGTCGACCTCGCGGTGAGCCCGCCGCACCTGCTGACCGCCCTCGTCGAGGAGGAGGTCTCCGCCGGGGATGTCGTGCGGCTCTTCAGCCTCGAGCGCGGCGCGGCCGACCTCATCGAGGTGCGCCTCGACGAGCGCTCGGTGGCCGTCGGCGAGCGCATCGAGGACCTCGGGCTGCCCGGCGACGTCACCCTCGTGGCGATCCTGCGGGAGGGCCACGTCGTGACGTGCCGGCCCTCGACGCCGCTGTCGGAGGGCGACGAGGTCCTCGCCCTCGTCGCGCCGGGCCGCGAGACCGAGCTCGCCGAGCGCCTCATCGGCCCACGCGCGACCTGAGGCCGGCCACCCCGGGCCGGTCCGCGCCGGTGGCGCGCCGCCGCCTCAGGCGAACGGCTCGGCGACCGGCGCCCACACCGGGTTGCGCAGCGCCTTGTGGCCGGGGCGCTCCACGACGACGAGGGCGGTGACCCGCAGCGCCGTGCCGAGGGTCAGCCCCGGCAGGCTCTGACGGCCCGTCCAGACGACCTCGAGGGCGCCGGAGCCGTCGACGAGGCGCACGCTGAGCGCGCGCCCGGGGGTCACCCGCATGCGGTCGACGACGCCGACGGCGGTCTGCTCCCGGCGGGCGACGAGCTCGGCGATCGGGGTGACGTCGTCGAACCCGGCGCGCCAGGCGGCGAGGTCGGGGTCGTCGACGACGGCGGGGGCGGGGCGCATCACCCGGCAGGCTACGTCGTGCCCGGGACCTTCAGCGACCCCTGTTGCCGGCCGAGGGGCGGGGTAGGATGACGACAGCGACGTGGGAAGGTTCGCATGCCGCAGGCAACCGCCCCGACGGAGATGGCCCTCGACGGCCGACGGCGGGTTGCCCTGCGGACCAGCGTGTCGCTTCGCGAGACATCCCGGCCACGCCGTCGTGGCCTCGACCCCATCCGCCGTCGAGCATGGAGGTGCCCGTGGACATCATCGTGAAGGCGAAGAACTGCGACGTCCCCGACCGGGTCAAGGACCGCGCCGTCGCGCGCGTCGAGCACGCCACGCGCCTCTTCGACCGCCTCAACGGCATCGAGATGGTCTTCAGCGAGGAGGCCAACCCGCGGATCCCCGAGCCGGCGATCGTCGAGGTCACCGCGCGCGCGAAGGGCACCCACATCCGCGCGCAGGGCGTCGGCCCCGACCACCGTCAGGCCACCGACGCCGCCGTCGCGCGCTTCGAGCGCCAGCTGCGGCGCTACAAGAGCCGCCTCGTCGACCGCAGCCAGCGGGCAACCGCGCGGGGGACCGCAGTCGCCGAGACCCCCGCCGAGCTCGCGCCCAAGCCCGCCGAGGAGGCCGACGTCGAGGACCCGGCGCCGCGGATCGTGCGCCACAAGCAGTTCGACGTCGCCGAGCTGCTGCCCGAGGACGCCGCGCTGCAGCTCGAGCTGCTCGGCCACGACTTCTTCCTCTTCACCAACGCCGCGACCGGGCGCTGCAACGTCGTCTACCGCCGCCGTGACGGCGACCTCGGCCTCATCGAGCCGAGCTGAGCCCCCACGCTCAAGCCGTGGCCATCCCCGCCGACGGGATGGCCACGCGTGGTCCTTTCGGGGCAGGTGGCCCTCGTCGAATGGGCCGAACGAGCCACGGCCTCGTGAGCCCCTTGGCTACACTGCGCCACTGTTATCGGAAGTTCGCGTTGGAGGCCGGCATGACGTCCCCGCAGCCGCACGACGGGCCGATCAGGGCGCTGCTCGCCGATGACCACGCGCTCTTCCGCCGCGGACTCGAGATGGTCCTCGCCGACGAGCAGGACATCGTCGTCGTCGGCGAGGCCTCCAACGGCGAGGAGGCCGTGGCTCTCGCGCTCGCGGAGATGCCCGACATCGTCCTCATGGACGTGCGCATGCCGCGCCGCTCGGGCATCGACGCCGCCCGGGCCATCCACGACGCGCTGCCGCACGCGAGGATCCTCATGCTCACGATGTCCGACGAGGAGGAGGACCTCTACGAGGCGATCAAGGCCGGGGCGAACGGCTACCTCCTCAAGGAGGTGTCGATCGACGAGGTCGGCGACGCGGTCCGCGCGGTCGTCGGCGGGCAGTCGCTCATCGCCCCGTCGATGGCCTCGAAGCTCATCACCGAGTTCGCGTCGATGGCGCGCAAGGACGAGCAGGCCCAGAGCATGCCGCCGCCCAAGCTCACCGACCGCGAGATGGAGGTCCTCACGCTCGTCGCCCGTGGGCTGCCCAACCGCGAGATCGCGCGCGAGCTGTTCATCGCCGAGAACACCGTGAAGAACCACGTGCGCAACATCCTCGAGAAGCTCCACCTGCACTCGCGCATGGAGGCCGTCGTCTACGCGGTGCGCGAGAACCTCCTCGAGATCACCTAGCGCGCGCGGCAGCGCCACGACGGCGCCGGGCGCGCGGTCACCGCGCGGCCCGCGGGCGCGTCGCGGCGGTCGTGGACGGGGGCGGTGGGCCAGCCCGTCGGTCCCTACACTTGGGGGATCCCTGACGCGGCCGGTTCGTCCCCTGGAGGCATCCGTGGTACTCGAGAAGCTCCTTCGCTTCGGTGAAGGCCGGCGCCGCAAGCAGCTCGAGGGGCGCGCCGATGACGTCGGCGCCCTCGCCGAGGAGGTCGGCGCCCTGTCCGACGGCGAGCTCGCGGCGAAGACCGACGAGTTCCGCGCCCGGCTCGCCGACGGCGCCGAGCTCGACGACCTCGTGCCCGAGGCCTTCGCCGTCGTGCGCGAGGCCGCCGAGCGCGTCCTCGGCGAGCGCCCCTTCGACGTCCAGGTCGTGGGCGGGCTCGCCCTCTACGACGGCGACATCGCCGAGATGAAGACCGGCGAGGGCAAGACCCTGACCTCGACGATGCCGGTCTACACCCGGGCGCTGGCCGGCCAGGGCGTGCACGTCGTCACCGTCAACCCCTACCTCGCCGCCCGCGACGCCGAGTGGATGGGGCGGATCTACCGCTTCCTCGGCCTCGACGTCGGGCTCGTCGCCACGGGCATGCGCAAGGCCGACAAGCGCGCGGCCTACGCCGCCGACGTCACCTACGGCACGAACAACGAGTTCGGCTTCGACTTCCTGCGCGACCACATGGTCCAGCGCCCCGAGCAGAAGGTCCAGCGCGGCCATCACTACGCGATCGTCGACGAGGTCGACTCGATCCTCGTCGACGAGGCCCGCACGCCGCTCATCATCTCCGGGCCCACCGACGACGCGACGCAGTGGTACGAGGTCTTCGCCAAGCGCGTCGTGCCGCGGCTGACCCCCGAGGTCCACTACGAGGTCGACGAGTCCAAGCGCACCGTCGCGGTCACCGAGGAGGGCGTGACCCGCGTCGAGGAGCTCCTCGGCGTCGGCAACCTCTACGAGTCGGTGAACACCCCGCTCATCCACCACCTGCAGAACGCCATCAAGGCCAAGGAGCTCTTCCGGCGCGACCAGGAGTACGTCGTCCGCGACGGCGAGGTCAACATCGTCGACGAGTTCACCGGGCGCGTGCTCTCCGGCCGGCGCTACTCCGAGGGCCTGCACCAGGCCATCGAGGCCAAGGAGGGTGTGGCGGTCAAGGCGGAGAACCAGACGCTGGCGACGGTGACGCTGCAGAACTACTTCCGGCTCTACGAGACCCTCGCGGGGATGACCGGCACGGCCAAGACCGAGGAGGGCGAGTTCGCCCACATCTACGGCATGGGCGTCGTCGAGGTGCCGACGAACCGCCCGGTGGCCCGCGCCGACCACGGCGACTACATCTACAAGAGCCTCGAGTCGAAGTTCGGCGCCGCCGCCGACGACATCGCCGAGCGCCACGCGCGCGGCCAGCCCGTCCTCGTCGGCACGGTCTCGATCGAGAAGTCCGAGGAGATCAGCCGCCTGCTCGACCGCAAGGGCATCCCCCACGAGGTCCTCAACGCCAAGAACCACTTCAAGGAGGCCGAGATCATCGCCCAGGCCGGGCGCCTCGGGGCGGTGACCGTCGCGACGAACATGGCCGGGCGCGGCGTCGACATCAAGCTCGGCGGCAACGCGGAGTTCCTCGCCGACGCCGAGACGCGCAAGCAGCTCGGTGGCGGGCCGGGCGAGCCGCGCCGCGGCGGCGAGGAGGGCGAGGTCGTCGACGTCGACGCCTTCGAGGGGGTCTACCAGGAGCTCCTCGGACGCTTCGGCGGGGAGGTCGCCGTCGAGCGCCAGCAGGTCTTCGACGCCGGCGGGCTCTACGTCCTCGGCACCGAGCGCCACGAGTCGCGCCGCATCGACAACCAGCTGCGCGGGCGCTCCGGGCGGCAGGGGGAGCCGGGCGCCTCGCGCTTCTACCTCTCCCTCGAGGACGACCTCATGCGGCTGTTCAACGCCAGCGCGGTCGACTCGATCATGAACCGGCTCAACCTGCCCGACGACGTGCCGATCGAGCACAAGATGGTGAGCCGGGCGGTGCAGCGCGCCCAGACCCAGGTGGAGTCGCGCAACTTCGAGATCCGCAAGACCGTCCTGAAGTACGACGACGTGCTCAACGAGCAGCGCAAGATCGTCTACGACCAGCGCAACGCCGTCCTCGAGGGCGACGACGAGCGCGTCGAGGCCGTCGCCGGGCAGTTCATCGAGGACGCGGTCTCCGGCCTCGTCGACGCCCACACCATCATGAGCGACTACCCCGAGGAGTGGGAGCTCGCCGATCTCTGGACCGCCCTCGAGCGGCTCTACCCCGTCAGCGTCGACCGCGAGGCCCTCGACCTCGAGGACCTCGAGCGCGACGACCTGCGCGGCGAGCTCATCGAGGACGCGAAGGCGCGCTACGCCGAGCGCGAGGCCGAGGTCACCCCCGAGCTGCTGCGCAAGGTCGAGCGCAAGGTCATCCTCTCGGTCGTCGACCGGCTCTGGCGCGAGCACCTCTATGAGATGGACCAGTTGCGTGACGGCATCGGGCTGCGCGCCGTCGGCCAGCGCGACCCGCTCGTGGAGTACCAGCGGGAGGCCTACGACGCCTTCGCCGCGACGATGTCGCGGGTGAAGGAGGAGTCGGTCGGCTACTTCTTCAACCTCCCCGTCGAGCGCCCGAGCGAGGAGCCCGAGGCGGCCGACGAGGTGAGCTCCACCGACGAGCCCGAGGGCGTCGACCCCAGCCGGCTGACGTACAACGCCCCGAGCGGCGGCGGCGCGCTGCGCCAGCCCGTCGGCGCCGCCGCGGCGCGCCCGGCGCCGAAGGTCGGCACCGGAGCGGGCTCGGCGGCGGCCGCCGCCGCGGCCGCCGCGCCGCAGGGCACCGCGTCGGCGACGACGACGGTGCGCCGGGAGCAGGACAAGGTCGGCCGCAACGACCCCTGCCCGTGCGGGTCGGGGCGCAAGTACAAGAAGTGCCACGGCACGCCGTAGGACCGGGGCCCCGCATGTGAGCGGGATCCCCACGGCCGTCGGCGCGTCGGCGTCCGC
>PWFH01000077.1 GCA_003553795.1 Egibacter sp.
CGGCCGCGTCGTCGTCCTCGGTGGGGCCAGCGCGGCGAGCGAGGCGGTCGCCGAGGAGCTCGCGGCGCTGACCGGCGCCCCGGTGACCCGGCTGTTCGGCGACGACCGCTACGCCACCGCGGCGGCGGTCTCGCGCGCGACGTTCCCCTCCGCCGACACCGTCTACGTCGCCACGGGCGAGAACTTCCCCGATGGGCTCGCCGGGGCGCCGCCCGCAGCCCACGAGGGCGCGCCGCTGCTGCTCGCCCGCGCCGACCGACTGCCCGAGGCCACCGCGACCGAGCTCGCCCGCCTCGACCCCGAGCGCGTCGTCCTGCTCGGCGGCGAGGCGGTCCTCGGCCCCACCGTCGCCGAGGCGCTCGCGGCCTTCGGCGACGTCGAGCGGGTCGCCGGGTCCGACCGCGTCGCCACGGCGGTGGCCGCCGCTGACCGCCTGCCCGCCCCCGAGGAGGTCTTCGTCGCCACCGGCTGGGCGTACGCCGACGCGCTGTCGGCTGCGGCGGTCGCCGGCGCCCGCGGCGCCCCGGTCCTGCTCACGAGCCCGACGACGGCCTCGCCGGCGACGTCAGAGGCGGTCGAGCGCTTCGGACCCCGGCGGCTGCACGTCATCGGCGGCAGCCGTGCGGTCACCGAGGAGGTCGAGGCGGAGCTGCGCGCCCTCCTCGACCGCTAGCACGGCGCGGCCGTTGTCTCGCGTTGCCCCGCTGCGGGGCAGGCACTAGCGTCCGTCTTCATGACCGCGCCGCCCTCGCAACCGGCGATCCCGCAGAACGCCTGGGACCGCATCCCCGTCCCCGAGCTCGGGTCGTGGACGCCCTCGAAGACCGTGAGCGTCGTCATCCCCGCTTACGACGCCGCTGAGGAGCTGCCGCTGACCCTCGCCGCGCTCGGCGCGCAGACCTACCCCGCCGACCTCCTCGACGTCGTCGTCGTCGACGACGGCAACGAGCCGTCGCTCGAGGTGCCCACCAGCGTCGGGGAGGTGGCGATCAAGGCGCTGCGCGTCGACGCTGCCGAGAAGGTCGGCTTCGGCGCGGGGCAGGCACGCGCGCGGGGTGCGCAGGCCGCGACCGGTGAGCTCCTGCTGTTCCTCGACGCCGACATCGTCGCCGACCCTGAGCACGTCGAGGCCCACGCCCGCTGGCACCACGTCATCGACTACGCCGCGACGCTCGGCACCCGCACCTTCGTCGATGTCGGGGGCATCAGCGCCGAGGCGCTGACCTCGGCGTCAGCGGCCGGGGAGGGCCTCGGCGCCCTCGTCGCCGACCGCGAGCAGCAGGACCACGACTGGATCGAGGAGATGCTCGCCGAGACCGACGAGCTGCGGGAGCCGCGCGCGGACCTCTGGCGCGTCGGCGTGGGCTCGTCGATCGGGATGCCCGCAGCGCTCTACCACGCATGCGGCGGCTACCCCGCCTTCGGGGTGCGGGGCATCGAGGACGTGACCTTCGGCTACCGCCTGTTCACCGCCGGCGCGGTGCTCGTGCCCGACCGTGCCGCGCACTGCTGGCACCAGGGCGAGCGCTTCCTCTCCGACGCCGCCTCGAAGAAGGCCGCGCAGCGCACCCGCCGTCCCTACGCCGCGAACAACCTGCCCTACCGGGCGCACCGCAAGCCCAAGCCCGGTCGCAGCTACACCGTGCCGACGCTCGTCGTCGAGGTGCCGCTCGATGCGGCGTCGACGGCGAAGCCCGAAGCGCTGGCCTGCGTCGAGGCGCTACTGGCCAGCGACACCGCCGACGCGGCGATCGGCATGACCGCACCACAGGGTGACCCGGTGCGCGAGCGTCTCGCGCTGTGGATGGCCGGGCAGGAGCGCGTGGTCGTCACCGACGCCGCGACGTGGGCGAAGGCGCACCCGCTGAGCCCGGTGCGGGTGAGCGTGCCGCCGGCCACGCTGGTGGGGCCGACGACGCTGTCGCGGCTGTGGGCCGAGCTCGAGGAGTACCGCGTCGGGGCGGTGCGCGCCGCCGAGGGTGAGCCGCCGCTGCGGGCGGTGGCCACCCGGGCGCTGCGCCGCGCCGAGCGCCTGGCCACCGATCCCCGCGAGGTCGACCATCTCATCGCCACCCTCTTCGGGGAGGTCGAGCGCAGCGCGGCCGAGCTCGACCTCGACGGTGCCGGGGCCCCTGCGCCCCCCGGGGCGGGGTCCCACCGCGACGCGGAGGTCGCCGCGCTCGAGGCGCAGGTCGAGGCGCTGCGCGCGCGGCGCGCGGTGCGCCTCGCCGAGGCCTTCGGCGCGCTCCGGCGCGCGCGTCGTCCCCGTGAGATCGGCGGGGCGCTGCGGCGGATCGGACGGGCCCTCGGACCCAACCCGCGGGGCCCGGTCGCCTAGGCTATGGCCGTCAGCCAGCGCCTGAGAAGGGAAGGACCCCAGCGATGAGCGCCGCGCCAAGCGTCTACGTGGGGATGAGCGCCGACCTCATCCACCCGGGCCACATCAACATCCTCGAGCGCGCCGGCGAGCTCGGCGAGGTCACCGTCGGCCTGCTCACCGACGGCGCGATCGCGAGCTACAAGCGGCTGCCGCACATGACCTACGAGCAGCGCAAGGCCGTCGTCGAGTCCCTCAGGCCGGTCAGCCGGGTCGTGCCCCAGGAGACCCTCGACTACGTGCCCAACCTCCGCGAGCTCGAGCCCGACTACGTCGTCCACGGCGACGACTGGCGCACCGGTGTGCAGCGCGAGACCCGCCAGCGGGTCATCGACGCGCTGCGTGAGTGGGGTGGGGAGCTCATCGAGGTCCCCTACACCCCCGGCATCAGCTCGAGCCAGCTCAACGCCTCGGTCCGCCAGATCGGCACGACGCCCGAGATCCGCCTCGGCCGGCTGCGCCGCCTCCTCGACACCAAGCCGATCGTCCGCGCCCTCGAGGCGCATAACGGCCTCACCGGGCTCATCGCCGAGACGACGGAGGTCGACCGCGACGGCCGGCGCGTGGAGTTCGACGCGATGTGGTCCTCGTCGCTGACCGACTCGACCTCGCGCGGCAAGCCCGACATCGAGGCGGTCGACATCTCCGCGCGGCTGCAGAACGTCAACGACATGTTCGAGGTGACGACGAAGCCGCTGATCTTCGACGGCGACACCGGCGGCAAGCCCGAGCACTTCGTCTTCACCGTGCGCTCCCTCGAGCGCCTCGGCGTCTCGGCGGTGATCATCGAGGACAAGGAGGGCCTCAAGCGCAACTCGCTGTTCGGCACCGAGGTCGCCCAGACGCAGTCGACGATCGAGGACTTCTCCACCCGGCTGACGATCGGCAAGCAGGCGCAGATCACCGAGGACTTCATGGTCATCGCCCGCATCGAGAGCCTCATCCTCGAGAAGGGCATGGAGGACGCCGTCACCCGCGCGCAGGCCTACATCGACGCCGGCGCCGACGCGATCATGATCCACTCCCGGCGCAAGGAGCCCGACGAGATCTTCGAGTTCTGCCGCCACGCCGAGGGCTTCTCCAAGCGCGTGCCGATCGTCGCGGTGCCGACGAGCTACAACCACGTCAGCGAGGAGGAGCTCGCCGACCGTGGCGTGAGCGTCGTCATCTACGCCAACCACATGCTGCGGGCGGCCTACCCGAGCATGCGCAAGGTCGCCGAGACGATCCTGCACCACGGCCGCTCCCTCGAGGCCGACCAGATGCTCTCGCCGATCTCCGAGGCCCTGGCGATCATCCCCGAGAACCGCTGAG
>PWFH01000208.1 GCA_003553795.1 Egibacter sp.
CACCCGCCGACGACGTCGTGCGCGAGGGGGCGCTGCGCGGCGCGCTCATGGCCGCCGGGTCGCTCGCCGGCGCCGCCCGGGAGCCCCACCTCGAGGTGCGCGCGCCGAGCGAGGCCGCCGCCCGCCAGCTCACGACGCTGCTCGGCGAGCTCGGCGTCGAGGGGGCGGGCACCGGCGCGCACGGGCAGGGCTGGCGTGTCGTCGTGAAGTCCGGCGAGGCCATCGGCGCGGTGCTCGCCCGCAGCGGGGCGCACGCGACGTTCCTCGCCTTCGACGACGGCCGCCTGCGGCGGCAGCTCCGCGGGGAGGCGACGCGGGCGGCGAACGCCGACCGCGCCAACCTCGGACGCAGCGTCGCGGCCTCGGCACGGCAGATCGCCGTCATCGAGGGCCTGCTCGCCGAGGTCGGCAGCGAGGAGCTGCCCGACGACCTCCGCGACGTCGCCCTCGCGCGCCTCGCCAACCCCGATGCGAGCCTCAGCGAGCTCGCCGGACTGCTCGGCACCGGCAAGGCGACGGTGCACCGGCGGCTGTCGCGCCTCGTCGCCATCGCCGAGGGCGAGGCCGGCACGTGGCCATGAGGACGGTGCCGGGTGTCGTCCACCGGGGGCTGTCGGTCCCACGGGCGCAAGGACCCTCCGGATGCACGTAAACGCCCGGACGTTGGGTAGGGTGAGTGACATACCAGCAATCGACTGCGGAGGAATGCGATGACAGTACGCGTCGGCATCAACGGCTTCGGGCGCATCGGCCGGATCATGTTCCGGGCCGCGAAGGCCACCGGAGCGGACCTCGAGGTCGTGGGGGTCAACGACCTCACCGACAGCGCCACGCTTGCCCACCTGCTCAAGTACGACAGCGTCAACGGCCGCTACGACGGCACCGTCGAGGTCGACGGCGACGACCTCATCGTCGACGGCAAGCGCGTGAAGGTCACCGCGGAGAAGGACCCCGCGAACCTCCCGTGGGGCGAGCTCGGCGCCGACATCGTCATCGAGTCCACGGGGATCTTCCGGGACAAGGAGAGCGCCGGCAAGCACCTCGCCGCCGGGGCGAAGAAGGTCGTCATCTCCGCCCCCGCGAAGTCCCAGGACGCGAACATCGTCATGGGCATCAACGAGGGCGACTACGACCCCGCCAAGCACGACATCATCTCGATGGCGAGCTGCACGACCGGCTCGGTGGCCCCGATGGCGAAGGTCCTCAACGACAGCTTCGGCATCGAGACCGGCCTCATGACGACGGTCCACGCCTACACCAACGACCAGGCGCTGCTCGACGGGCCGCACAAGGACCTGCGACGCGCGCGCTCGGGCGCCCTGTCGATCATCCCGACGACGACCGGCGCCGCCCAGGCCGCCGCGCTCGTGCTCCCCGAGCTCGAGGGCAAGCTCAACGGCATGGCGATGCGTGTCCCGGTGCCGACCGGCTCGATCACCGACCTCACCGTCAACGTCGGGCGCGAGGTCACCGTCGAGGAGGTCAACGCCGCGTTCAAGGCCGCCGCCGAGGGCCCGATGGCCGGCGTCCTCGACTACATGGAGGACGAGATCGTCTCCGCCGACATCGTCGGCGACCCCCACAGCTGCATCTTCGACAGCCAGGCCACCCTCGTGAACGGGCGGCAGGTCAAGGTGCTCGGCTGGTACGACAACGAGTTCGGCTACTCCACGCGACTCGCCGACCTCGCGGTCTACCTCGGGGAGCGGCTCTAGGCCATGGCCCCGGTACCTGGACTCGACACCTTCGACCCGGCCGGGCGGACGGTGCTCGTCCGCTCCGACCTCAACGTCCCGCTCAAGGACGGCGAGGTGGCCGATGACCTCCGCGTCGCCTCGTCGCTGCCGACGATCCGTCGGCTCGCCGACGCCGGCGCGAAGGTCGTCGTCATGAGCCACCTCGGCCGTCCCAAGGGCGCCCCCGACGAGAAGTTCCGGCTCGCGCCGGTCGCAGCCCGCCTCGGCGAGCTGCTCGGCAAGCCGGTCACCGCGGCCTCCGACGTCGTCGGCGACGACGCCAAGGCCAAGGTCGCGGCGATGGCGCCCGGCGACGTCGTCGTCCTCGAGAACGTGCGGTTCGAGCCGGGGGAGACGAAGAACGACCCCGACTTCGCCGACGAGCTCGCGGGCCTCGGCAACGCCTACGTCAACGACGCGTTCGGCTCGTCCCCCCGGGCCCACGCCAGCGTCGTGGGCATCCCCGAGCGCATCAGCCCGGCGGTGGCCGGCGAGCTGCTCGAGGCCGAGGTCGCGACGCTGTCGCGCCTCCTCGAGTCGCCCGACCGCCCGTTCGTCGCGATCCTCGGCGGCGCGAAGGTCTCCGACAAGCTCGGCGTCATCGAGAACCTCCTCGGCGTCGTCGACGCGCTGCTCATCGGCGGGGCGATGTGCTTCACGTTCCTCGCCGCCCAGGGCCACGACGTCGGCGACAGCAAGATCGAGGAGGATCAGCTCGAGACGTGCCGTGACCTCCTCTCGCGCGCCGAGGCTGCCGGCACGACGATCCACCTGCCGAGCGACATCGTCGCCGCGGAGGCCTTCGCCGAGGACGCCGCGCACGAGACCGTGCCGGCCGGGGCCATCCCCGCCGGCAAGATGGGGCTCGACGTGGGCCCCGAGACCGTCGCGGCCTACGCGGCGGTGCTCGCCGACGCCCGCACGGTGCTGTGGAACGGCCCGATGGGCGTCTTCGAGTGGGAGGCGTTCGCGGCGGGCACCGAGGGCGTGGCCAAGGCCGTCGCCGCCTGCGACGGCTTCACCGTCATCGGCGGCGGCGACAGCGCCGCGGCGATCCGCGGCCTCGGCCTCGCCGAGGAGGTCTCCCACGTCTCCACCGGCGGCGGCGCCTCCCTCGAGTTCCTCGAGGGCGTCGACCTCCCCGGTGTCGCTGCGCTGCGGAAGGGAGCGTAAGTGGCTGACCGCACCCCGCTCATCGCGGGCAACTGGAAGATGAACAACGACCATCTCGAGGCGATCTCGCTCGTGCAGCAGGTCGCCTACCGGCTCGAGCCCGAGGACTACGAGCGCTCCGAGGTCGCGGTGATCCCACCGTTCACCGCGCTGCGCAGCATCCAGACGCTCATCGAGGCCGACAAGCTCCCGATGGCGCTCGGGGCGCAGAACTGCCACTGGGAGGACGCCGGCGCCTTCACCGGCGAGGTGAGCGTCGGGATGCTCTCCCAGCTCAACGTCACCTACGTCGTCTGCGGCCACTCCGAGCGCCGGGCGCTCTTCGGTGAGGACGACGCGACGGTCAACCGCAAGGTCCGCGCCGTCATCGACGCAGGGCTCGTGCCGATCTTCTGCGTCGGCGAGCCCCTCGAGCAGCGCGAGGCCGGCGAGGCGGAGTCCGTCGTCGACCGCCAGGTCCGCGCCGGGCTCGAGGGGGTCGACGACCCTGCCAGCGTCGTCATCGCCTACGAGCCGGTGTGGGCGATCGGCACCGGTCGCACCGCGACGAGCGAGGACGCCAACGCGATGTGCGGCTACGTCCGCGACATCATCGCCGACCTCGCCGGCGACGAGGCGGCCGAGACCGTCCGCATCCAGTACGGCGGCAGCGTGAAGGCCGGCAACGCCGCCGAGCTCATGGGCCAGCCCCACATCGACGGCGCCCTCGTCGGTGGGGCGAGCCTCAAGGCCGACGACTTCGCGGTGATCTGCCGGCACCACCGCGGCTGAGCGCCCACTGTCGACGGCCACCGCCCGCGGCGCCCGGGGGGCACCCCCTGGCCCGCGGGCGGTCGCGCGTCGTAGGATGCGCTCCCGAACCCAGACGACGGTGCCACGCACCGCCACCCCCGAGCCGAGGATGCGAGGGCTGCGATGAGCCGACGACGCGAGGAGCCGGAGGGCCTGCTTGGCCCGCTCGAGACCGAGGTCATGGAGACCGTGTGGGAGCTCGGCGACACGACGGTGCGCGACGTGCACGAGGCGCTCGCCGACCGCCGTGACCTCGCCTACACCACGGTCATGACGACGATGGCCCGCCTGGCCTCGAAGGGCCTGCTCGAGCGTGACACGAGCGGCCTCGCCCACCGCTACCGCCCGGTCATCAGCCGCGAGGAGTACGCCGAGACGACGGTGACCTCCGTCGTCGACTGGCTCGTCGAGCGCTTCCCGGAGCCGGCGATGAGCTACTTCGTGAAGGTCATGGCCGACGACGAGGAGCCCGCGGCCGACGAGGGCCTGAGGGCGCGGATCGACGAGCTCCGGGCACAGGAGGGGTAGTGATCTCGGCGGGGTCGGGGGGCCTCTTCCTCCTGCTCACCGAGTCCTTCGCCGTGCGGGCGCTCCTCGGCTCGCTCGCCGCGGTGGGACTCGTGAGCCTCGCCGTGCGCTCCGGTCGGGTCCACTCCGGCCGTGGGCGACGCCTCCTCGTCCTCGCCCCGATGAGCACCGCGCTCGTCGTCGCCGCGCTCAGCGTCGGCGACGCCTTCCTCCCGCGGCTGTGGGTCACATCGTCCTCGGCGGCCGGTGGACAGCTGCTCGACCTCCTCGGCGAGTCCTGGGCGCTCGTGCCCCAGGCGCGCATCGACGTCCTCCTCCTCGCCTGGGCAGCCGTGGCCACGGCCCTGCTCGCCCGCCGCCTCGGCGGCGTCATCGCCGTCCGGCGCCTCCTGCGCGAGGCCTCCCCGCCACTGGGCTACGGCGACCTCGTGCCGGTCGTCGAGCGTCTCACCGGCCGCCTCGGGCTGCGGCGCAGCCCCGAGCTCCTGCTGCTGCCGCGCTGCCCCGGTGGGGCGTTCACCGCCCGGGTCCGCCGCCCGGTCGTTGTCGTCGACCCCGCCGTCGTCGACGAGCTCGACCAGCGCGAGCTCGAGGGCCTGCTCGCTCACGAGCTCGCGCACATCCGGCGCCGCGACAACCTCCTCGCCGGCGCGACCGGGCTCGTCCGCGACGTCCTCTTCTTCCTGCCGCCGGTGCACCTCGCGTCGCGCTGGCTGCACCGCGAGCGTGAGGAGAGCGCCGACGAGCTCGCGAGCGAGGTCACCACGCGGCCGGCGGCGCTGGCCTCGAGCATCCTCAAGGTGTGGGAGCACAGCGTCGCGACGCGCCGGCCGGTGGCCTGCGCCGCCGGGCCGACGCGACGGGCGGTCGCCGGTGGGGGAGCGGTCGTCGGCGCCCGCGTCGAGCGGCTCCTCGACCCCCCCGAGGACCTTGCCCCGTGGCGCCGCCGCGCCGAGGTCGGCATGGCCGGTGCGGTGACCGCCGCGGCGATCGGCGCGGCCCTCGCCGTGCCGACCTGGCTCGTGCAGCACCACGACGCCGCCGGGCTCGCCGTGGGCTACCTCAGCCCCGCCGCCAGCGAGCCCGAGCCCGTCGAGGCGCCAGCGCTCGCCACCTTCCGCCACCTCGCGCCTGCGCCGGGGGTGCGCAGCAGTGCCGTGCCAGCGGCCCTGCCCGCCGCCGTCGGGGACCTGGCCGTCGAGGGGCAGAGCCCGCCGGCAGCGGAGGCCGGGCGGCCGGCGATCCCCTCGCAGACCGAGCTGCGTGACCGCAGCGCGCCCGACGAGGGCCCGGCGTCGGCGGGGGTGCGCTGGGAGGGCGAGGCGAGCCGCCCCTGGGAGCTGCGCAGCGTCGAGCAGGCCGGTCAGACGCGCCACGCCCGGCCGCTCTGGACCGTCGACGAGCCGGGGCAGCACGTCGGGCTCTTCGTCCTTGGCAGCGTCGCGCAACGCTGAGGGCCCCCGCGGCGCCCCCCGGGACCCGCCAGGCTGCTAGCATCGCAGGTCACCAGCGCCTGCTCGGAGGTCCCCGCGTGCTCACCGGCGTGCTCATCGTCATCCACGTCCTCGTGTCACTCCTGCTCATCATGCTCATCCTGCTGAAGTCCGGGCGGGGTGGCGGCCTCTCGGACATGTTCGGGGGAGGCTCGGGCGGGGCGAGCATCGCCGGGTCGACGCTCGTGGAGCGCAACCTCGACCGGCTCACCGTCGTGACCGGCGTGCTCTTCGCCGCGACGACGATCATCCTCGCGCTGCGCTTGGCCTAGCGGGAGCGAGCATGCGTCGCCTCGGCGCGCTGCTCGTCCTCCTCCTCGCGCTCGCCGGCTGTCGCGGTGAGGAGGAGGCGGCCCGCGAGCCCCTGCTCGCCGAGCGCCCCGAGGTCGAGGGTCCCGCCCCCGCGGTGCTGCGCTGGGCCATCGGCGACGTCGAGGCGATCGTCCCGCCGCTCGCGACGACTCCCGACGAGCTGCGCGTCGCCGATGCGGTCTTCGACGGGCTCACCCGCCTCGACGAGGACCTCGAGCCCCAGCCGGCACTCGCCGAGCGCTGGCGCCACGACGACCGCGCGAGGGTGTGGACGTTCCGCCTGCGCCCCGACGCGACCTTCCACGACGGCACGCCGGTGACCGCCGCCGACGTGCGGTTCACCTGGGAGGAGGGCGTGCGGGAGGGTCGCGTCGCCCCGCACCTCCGCGACGTCCGTGGCTACGAGGCCCTCGCCCGTGGCGAGGCCGACGGGCTCGACGGCGTGCTCGTCCACGGCGAGCGCACCGTCCAGGTGCTCCTCGAGCGGCCACGTGCCGACCTCGCCGTGCGCCTCGCCCACCCCTCGCTCGCTCCGGTGCCCGAGGCGGCCTACCGCGCCGACCCCGAGGGCTTCGCCCGCCAACCCCTCGGCGCCGGCGCCTACGCGCTGCGCGAGCCCTGGTCGCCCGGCGCGTTCGCGCGCCTGCACCGCGTCGAGGGGCGGCAGGGGCCCGAGGAGGTCCTCTTCCGCTTCACCGACCCGACGACCGGCTACATCGCCTTCCAGCAGGGCCGCGTCGACCTCGCCACCGTTCCTGAGGGCGCCCTCGCCGAGGCCGAGGAGCGCTACGGTCGCGCCGAGGACGGGCGCACCGGCCCGGGGGTGCTCGGGGGCGAGGCCGCGCAGGTCTACCTCCTCGGCCTGCGCCTCGACGAGCCGCCCTTCGACGACACCGCCGTCCGGCGCGCCCTGAGCTTCGCCATCGACCGTGGCGCGCTCGTCGAGGACGTCGCCGACGGGGGGGCGGTCGTCGCGCGCGGGCTCACGCCGCGCTCGGTGCCCGGCGGTGCGGTGTCGGCCTGCAGCACGTGCCTGCACGCGCCGAACGCCGCCGAGCGGGTCTTCGCCGAGCGCGACATCGACGCGCTCGAGCTCTGGATCGACCGTGGCGGGGGTCACCGGCTGCTCGCCGAGCGTCTCGAGGCCGACCTCGCCGCGGTGGGCGTCGCCCTCGACGTCCGCGAGGTCGACACCGGCGAGCTCTACGACGCGATCGAGGACGGCCGCGCGTCGCTCTACCGCTACGGCTGGACGCTCGAGCACCCCACGCCCGAGGACGTCGTCGTGCCGTTGCTGCACTCCGCCTCGCAGGGGGTGGCCGGCGGCAACCCTGGTGGCTTCGCGAGCGAGGAGGTCGACGGGCTCATCGACGAGGCGCTCGCGACGACCGACCGCGACGACCGGCTCGCGCTGCTGCGCTCGGCGGAGACCCTCGGGCTCGGCCGCGAGCAGGCGACGATCCCGCTGCTGTTCCCCACCCAGCGCCTCATCGTCGGCGACCGCGTCGACGGCTTCGTCGCCGAGCCCACCGGCCGCGCCGACCTCGAGCGCGTCGACGTCGTCGAGGACTAGCGCACGTCGTCCCGCGCCTCGGCGAAGTGGCACGCGCTCGGGTGACCGTGGCCGAAGCGGTCGGTGAGCGCGGGCTCGTCGGTGGCGCAGACCTCCTCGGCCTTCCAGCAGCGCGTGCGGAAGCGGCAGCCCGACGGGGGGTTCGAGGGGCTCGGCACGTCGCCCTCGAGGACGATGCGCTCGCGCTTGCCGCGCTGGGACGGGTCGGTGATCGGCACCGCGGAGAGCAGCGCCTGGGTGTAGGGATGCGTCGGCTGGTCGAAGATCTGCCGCTTCGTGCCGAACTCGACGATCTTGCCGAGGTACATCACCGCGACGCGGTCGGAGATGTGCCGGACGACCGAGAGGTCATGGGCGATGAAGAGGTAGGCGAGCCCGAGCTCGTCCTGCAGCTCCTCGAGGAGGTTGATGACCTGCGCCTGGATGGAGACGTCGAGCGCGCTGACCGGCTCGTCGAGGACGAGGAGCTGGGGGTCGAGGGCGAGGGCGCGGGCGATGCCGATGCGCTGGCGCTGCCCGCCGCTGAACTCGTGCGGGAAGCGGTTGCGGTGCTCGGGGTTGAGCCCGACCGTGGCGAGCAGCTCCTTGACGCGGTCGACGCCCTGGCCTCCCCGGTAGCGGCCGTAGATCCGCAGGGGCTCGGCGATGATCTCGTTGACGGTCATCCGCGGGTTGAGGCTCGCGTAGGGGTCCTGGAAGACCATCTGGATCTCGCGGCGCATCTGGCGCATGCGCTTGCTCGAGAGGTCCGCGAGGTCGTGGCCCTTGAAGAGGATGCGCCCGCCGGTGGGGTCGAGGAGCCGGACGATGCAGCGGCCCGTCGTCGACTTGCCGCAGCCGGACTCCCCGACGAGCCCGACGGTCTCCCCGGCCTTGACGTCGAAGCTCACCTCGTCGACGGCCTGCACGGTGCCGACCTGGCGGCTGAGGAGCCCGCCACGGATCGGGAAGTGCTTCGTGAGCGACTCCACCCGGAGGATCTCGTCGCCGAGCGGCGCGCGCTCGTGGAGCTGCTCTGCGGGGACCGGGGCGCCGGCGGCGGCACCGGTGACGGGCTCGGCGCTCATGCGACCCCTCCCGCGCCGAAGGCCGCGCCGGTCTCCCGCTCGACGCGGCGGATCTCCTCGGCCATCTCGTCGGTGTAGTGGCACGCCGAGACGTGCCCGTCGCCGACGCCCACGAGGTCGGGGACCTCTCGGCGGCAGCGCTCGCGTCCCCGTGCCAGCGAGCAGCGGGGATGGAAGGCACAGCCCGGCGGCAGGTTGATGAGGCTCGGCGGCGACCCGACGATCGGCTCGAGCCGCTCGAGGTCGACGTCGAGACGCGGCAGGCTCGACAGCAGCCCGAGGGTGTAGGGGTGACGCGGCGCGTGGAAGATCTCCTCGACGGTGCCCATCTCGACGACCTTGCCGCCGTACATCACGACGACGCGGTCGGCCATCTCGGCGATGAGCCCGAGGTCGTGGGTGATGAGGATCGTCCCCGCGTCCGTCTCGCGCTTCGCGCTCTCGAGGACCTCGAGGACCTGCGCCTGGATCGTGACGTCGAGCGCGGTCGTCGGCTCGTCGGCGATGAGCACCTTCGGCTGGTTGGCGATCGCCATGGCGATCATCGCGCGCTGGCGCATGCCGCCGGAGTACTCGTGCGGGTACTGGTCGTAGCGCTGCTCGGCGTTCGGCACGCCCACGAGCTCGAGGAGCTCGATGACCCGCTTGCGGGCCTCGCTGTCGCTCATGCCGTTGTGGACGAGCAGCGCCTCGCTGAGCTGGTCGCCGATCGTGAGCACGGGGTTGAGCGAGGTCATGGGGTCCTGGAAGATCATCGCGATCTCGTCGCCGCGGACCTTGCGCATCTCCTTGGCGCTCGAGCGGAGGAGGTCGCGGCCCTCGAGGAGGATCTCCCCTCCGGCGATGCGGCCCGGCGGCTGGCTGATGAGGCCGAGGACGGTCATGACCGTGACCGACTTGCCGGAGCCGGACTCCCCGACGACGCCCACGGTCTCGCCGGGGAAGACGTCGTAGGAGACGCCGTTGACGGCGGAGACAACGCCGTCGGGCGTGTCGAACTCGGTCACGAGGTCGCGGATGGACAGGAGCGGCTCGGTCACGGGTGGACCTCTGCGGTCGAGGGGCGTGCGGGGCGCACCGGGAGTCAGCTCTCGCGCTGGGTCGGGTCGAGGGCGTCGCGCAGGCCGTCGCCGACGAAGTTGATCGCGAGGGCGATCGCGACGAGCGTGAGCCCGGGCATGAGGATGAGCCACCACTGCGTCTGCATCGCGCTGCGGCCCTCCTCGATGAGCAGCCCGAGGGCGGGCTCGGGCGGGTTCACCCCTAGGCCGAGGAAGGCGAGGGTGGCCTCGAGGATGATGACCGCAGCGAGGGTGAGGGTGAGGTTGACGACGATCGGCCCGACGGTGTTCGGCAGCATGTGCCGGAAGATGATCCGCAGGTCGGTCGCTCCCGACGCCCGCGCGGCCTGCACGAACTCCTTCTCGCGCAACGACAGGAACACCCCCCGCACGATGCGCGCGAGCGAGACCCACACGAGCAGGCCGATGATCACCGCGACCCGGACGGGCTGGCCCCGCCCGAAGAACGTCGCGGCCACGAGCAGGATCGCGAGCAGCGGGACGATGAGCACGAGGTCGGTCAGGCGCATGAGCAGCGAGTCGATCCAGCCTCGGTAGAACCCCGCGACGGCGCCGACGGCGGTGCCGACGGCGACGGCGATGAGGCCCGCGACGCCGGCGGCGATGAGCGAGGTCCTCGTGCCGTAGAGCACGCGGCTGAAGTAGTCCCGGCCGAGCTGGTCGGTGCCGAAGAAGTGGTTCTGCTCGAGCGTCGGGGGGGTCGAGCGCATGACGACGTTGATCTCGTCGTACTCGTACGGCGCGACCCACTCGGCGTTGAAGGCCGTGAACGAGACGAGCAGGAGGAAGAGCAGGCTGCCCATCGCCAGCTTGTGACGCACGAACTTGCGGCGGAAGAGCTGCCACTGGCTGCGCGACTCGACGGCCATGCCCTCGGTCGCGTCGACCTCGTCGGGCCGTGGTGCCTCGACCTGCTGCCCGGCCGGGGGCACGTCCTGACCGGCGGCGGCGCGAGCCTCGTCGCGTTGGCGCACGTCGTCAGTCATACCGGATCCTTGGGTCGAGGTAGCCGTAGACGAGGTCGGCGATGAGGTTGAAGATCACGATGATCACCGCCACGACGGTGAGCCACGCCATGATCGGGTAGGGGTCGCGCCGTCCGAGCTGGAGGATGAAGTAGCGCCCCATCCCGTCGAGGCCGAAGACCGTCTCGATGACGATCGCGCCGGACATGAGCGTGCCGAACGACAGCGCGGCGACGGTGATCGTCGGGATGAGCGCGTTGCGCATCGCGTGGCGCGTCGTGATCTTGCCCTCGCGCAGCCCCTTCGCCCGTGCGGTGCGCACGTAGTCGGAGTTGATGACCTCGAGCATCGAGGCGCGCATGTACCGGCTGTAGCTCGCGATCGAGAAGATCGCGAGCGAGATGACCGGCAGGACGAGGTGGTGCATCCGGTCGAGCACGAACGCCAGCCCCGTGCCGGGGTCGGCCGAGGAGAGGTTCGCGATCGGGAAGATGCGCACCCCCGTCGCGAAGAAGATCTGCACGACGATGAGCTGGAGGATGAGCGCGAACCAGAACGACGGCATCGAGTAGCCGAAGAAGCTGATCGTCGTCGTGGCGTAGTCGAAGACGCTGTACTGGCGCTTCGCGGAGATCGTGCCGAGGGCGATCGCGACGACGAAGGCGAGGACTTCCGCGGCGATGACGAGCTGGAGGGTGTTGCCCATGACCCGTTGGAGGTCCGGCCAGATCGGTCGCGGGGAGATGAGGTAGTCCCCGAAGCCCTCGGTGGGGATGTCGGTGACCCAGCGCCAGTACTGGACGTAGAAGGGCTGGTCGAGCCCCCGGGACTCGCGGATCTGGTCGATCTGCTCCTGGGTGATGTTCGGTGCCTGGCGCAGCTCCTGGAGAGGATCGCCGGTGATCGTCACGGCACCGAAGATGATGAACGTCGCGAGGGCGATGACCGGGATCGAGATGAGCAGGCGCCGGAGGGCGTACTGGAACACGTGGCCGGTCCTTCCCCACGAAGCGGGCCGTGCGGCGCGGGTCTACGTGGCCGCGGGCCCCGGACAGCCGAAGGGGCCGGGGGCCCGGTGACCGCCGGTCGGGCGATCACCGGGACGAGGCTAGCGCCTGCCCCCCGGCCCCGTCACGTCGGAGCCATCGACGCGTGGGCTACTGCGTCATCGCCCAGTCGGCGGAGTTCCAGAACTGCGTCTGGTTCGTCGCGTTGAGCTGCGGGCCGGTGATCGCGTCGTCCCACGCGAGCAGCTGCGGCTGCTGGAAGAGCGGCACGATCGGCACGCCGTCGGACATGATCTCGGCGACCTCGTTCCACAGCGCCGCCTGGTCGTCGGGGTCGACGGTCTGGGCGGCCTCGTCCATGAGGGCGCTGGCCTCCTCGTCACACCACACCGTCCAGTTCTGCGGACGGGGCTCCGGGTCCTCGCCGTCCTCGAAGTCACAGCCGTAGATGTTGCGGTTGGCCGTGGGGTCCGGCGAGCCGACCCAGGCGAAGAGCGCGATGTCGTAGTCGCAGATGCCGTCGCACGCCTCGGGGGTGTTGAGGCGGTCGAAGAACGCCGCGCCCTCGTCGTTCTCGATGGTGATCTCGATGCCGACGTCGGCGAGGTCGGACTGCATGAGCTGCTGGGCGAGCTCGCGCCGCTCGTTGCCGCCGGTCGTGCCGAGGCGGAACGACAGGCGGGTGCCGTCGCACTCGTAGATGCCGTCGTCGCCCTGCTCGCAGCCGTTCTCCTCGAGGAGGGCCTGCGCGGCCTCAGGGTCGTGGTCGAGGTCGGCGAAGGCCTCCTCGTACTGGTCCTGGTTGGCCATGTAGATGGGGTTCTGCAGCACCACCGCGTCGGGGTCGACGGGGTTGATGAGCGTCTCGACGATGACCTCGCGGTCGATGCCGAGGGCGATCGCCTGGCGCACGTAGTCGCGGTCGAGGCCGTCGACGAGGGTGTTGAAGTCGATGTGCTCCCACACCGGCCCGATGTCGACCTCGTAGGTGATCCGGTCGCTGACCTCGTCGAGCTGGTCGACGAGCTCGATCTGCGGCTGCGGGTCGTACATGTCGATCTCGCCGCCGCGCATCTGCTGGGTCAGGGTCGTCGTGTCGGGGACGTAGCGCATGACGATCTCGTCGAGCGCGACGTCGCCGTCCCAGTAGTCCTCGTTGGCGACGAGGCGCAGCTGCGAGCCCTGGTCCCACGAGTCGAAGAGGAACGGACCGCTGCCGACGTCGGGCAGCTCGTCGTTCATGACCGCCTGGAAGTCCTCGCCCTCGAGCACGTGCTCCGGCAGGAGGTTGCTGAAGAGCAGCGGCCAGGGGGCGTAGGGCTGGGTGAACTCGAAGGTGATCGTCTGGTCGTCGACGACCTCGTAGTCCTCGATGTCCTCGTAGCCCTCACGGCTCGTCATCTGGTCGTTGTCCTCGTCGATCACCGTCTGCCAGGTGAAGACGAAGTCCTCCGGCGAGACGGGCTCCCCGTCGGACCAGGCCGCCTCGTCCTTGATGGTGTAGGTGACGGTGAAGGGGTCCTCGGTGATCTCGGCGATGCCGTCGACGAGCACCGGCTCGTACTCGAAGTCGGGGGTGATCCGGTGCGCACCGAGGAACTGGTTGTTGAAGACCTTCGAGGTCACGAGCGAGTTGCCCTCGAGCAGGAAGCCGTTGAGGATCGTCGGCTCCTGCTCGTCACCGAAGAGCACGGTGCCGCCCTCGACCGGCTCGGCCGCCTCTTCGTCCTCGTCGTCATCGACGTCGTCGTCGGGCTCCTCGACGTCGACGTCGTCGTCCTCTGGCTCGTCGACCTCGTCCTCCGCGCACGCGGCGACGACGAGGGCGAGCGCGGCGAGGAGCACGAGCCAGCGCCAGGGCCGGCTGAGTGTTGACCGCATGGATATGCCTCCTTGGACGCAGCGCACAGGTCCCGTCCACTCGGGTTTCGGGCCTGCGCCGACTGCAGGGATGACCCGGCGCGACCGCCGGGGGTTCGCATGTCGGGAGGGTGGTGTTGCGACCTCCTATGACCTGGGTAGGAGGTTAGCAGACAGGCCGATGGGGGATCACGCCGTGACCTCGCGAAGCTGACGGCTCGCTGGCGTCACTCTTGCCCACTCGAGCCGATGACGTCGCTGACGTCGGCGTAGTGGCAGGCGCTGGGGTGGCCGTGGCCGAAGCGGTCGACGAGCGCGGGCTCCTCCTCGGCGCAGCGCTCGTCGGCCTTCCAGCAGCGGGTGCGGAAGCGGCAGCCGCTCGGCGGGTTCGCCGGGCTCGGCACGTCGCCCTCGAGGCGGATGCGCTCGCGTCGCGTGATCGTCGGGTCGGGGGAGGGCACCGCGGAGAGCAGCGCCTGGGTGTAGGGGTGGGCGGGCCGCTCGTAGATCTCGTCGGCGACGCCGCTCTCGACGATCTTGCCGAGGTACATCACCGCGATGCGGTCGGAGATGTGACGCACGACCGAGAGGTCGTGGGCGATGAAGAGCGCGGCGAAGCCGTACTCGTCCTGCAGCTGCTCGATGAGGTTGATGACCTGCGCCTGCACGGAGACGTCGAGGGCGCTGACCGGCTCGTCGAGGATGAGGACCTCGGGCCGCACCGCGAGGGCGCGGGCGATGCCGATGCGCTGGCGCTGCCCGCCGCTGAACTGGTGCGGGAAGCGGTCGGCGTGGCCGGCCTCGAGGCCGACCTGCTCGAGGAGGCGGGAGACCTCGGCGCGGCGCTGGCCCTTCGGCACGAGGTCGGGATGGACCTCCCAGCCCTCGCCGATGATCGAGCCGACGGTCATCCGGGGGTCGAGCGAGGCGTAGGGGTCCTGGAAGATGATCTGGATGTCGCGGCGCAGCCGGCGCAGCTGCGCCCGGCTCATCGTGAAGATGTCCTCACCGCCGTAGATCGCCTCCCCGGCGGTCGGCTCGATGAGGCGCATGAGCAGCCGCGCCGTCGTCGACTTCCCGCAGCCGGACTCGCCGACGAGGCCGAGCGTCTCGCCCTCGTGGAGGTCGAAGCTCACGCCGTCGACGGCCTGGACCGAGCCGATCTGCCGCCGGAAGACGACCCCGCGCGTCAGCGGGAAGTGCTTCGTGAGCCCGCGGACCGACAGGAGCGGCTCGCTCATGGCGCTACTCGCCACCCTTGACCTCCTCCCAGTAGTGGCAGGCGCTCGCGCGCCCCTCGCCCACCCGTTCGAGGGGCGGCTCCACCTCGCGGCAGTGCTGCCGGGCGAAGGCGCAGCGGGGGTGGAAGGGGCAGCCCGGGGGGATCCGCGCGGGGTTGGGGGGCGTGCCGGGGATCGGGTCGAGCGCCGCCACCCGCCGGTGCAGCGGCGGGATCGAGTGCATGAGCCCGAGGGTGTAGGGGTGGGCGGGCTCGGTGAAGACCTCCGAGACCGTGCCCTCCTCGACGATGCGCCCGGCGTACATCACCGCGACGCGGTCGGCGTTCTCGGCGACGACGGCGAGGTCGTGGGTGATGAGGACGAGGCCCATCCCCAGCTCGGAGCGCAACTCGGTGAGCAGGTCCATGATCTGCGCCTGGACGGTGACGTCGAGCGCCGTCGTCGGCTCGTCGGCGATGAGCACCTCGGGATCGAGGGCGAGGGCCATCGCGATCATCGCGCGCTGGCGCATCCCGCCGGAGAACTCGTGGGGGTAGCTGTTGAGGCGCTCGTGCGCCGAGGGGATGCCGACCCGGTCGAGGAGCTCGGCCGCCTTGGCGTAGGCCTCGCGCTTCGAGGTGCCGCGGTGCACGCGGTAGGTCTCGGCGATCTGCCAGCCGACGCTGAAGACCGGGTTGAGCGCGGTGAGCGCGTCCTGGAAGACCATCGCGACCCCGTCGCCGCGGATGCGCCGGCGGCGGTCCTCGCTCAGCGCGAAGAGGTCCTCGCCGCGGAAGCGGATCTCGCCCTCGGTGATGAAGCCGGGCGGCGAGTCGATGAGGCCCATGATCGCCTGGGCGCTCACGCTCTTGCCCGAGCCGGACTCGCCGAGGATCGCGAGGGTCTCCCCGGGCTCGAGCGACCAGCTCACGCCGTTGACGGCGCGCAGCGTGCCCCGGCGCGTGCGGAACTCGACGTGGAGGTCTCTGACCTCGAGGACCGGCTCGCCCGGCGGCAGCGGGGAGCGCCCGGAGGCGGTGGCGGCGTTGTAGTCGCCGTTCATCGCAGCTTGGGGTCGAGGGCGTCGCGCAGGGCGTCGCCGGCGAGGACGAAGGACAGGACCGTGAGGGCGACGGGCACCGCGGGGAAGAGCAGGTGCGGGGTGTTGAGCAGCTCGGTCCGCGGCGGGGTCGACAGGAGCACGCCCCACGACAGCGCGGGCAGCTGCAGCCCTGCGCCGAGGAAGGTGATCGTCGCCTCGGCGCTGATGATGACCCCCATGAGGACCGTCGCGTAGGCGATGACCGGCGCGAGGGCGTTGGGCACGACGTGGCGGACGATGATCCGCAGGTTGCTCGCGCCGAGCGCGCGTGCGGCCTGCACGTACTCGGTCTCGCGCACGCTGAGCACCGTCGAGCGCATGAGCCGGAACATCGGTGGCCACGTGAAGAGCAGGAGCGCGCCGGAGACCTGGAGCAGACCCCGGTCGGCGACGACGTTGAGGACGACGAGGGCACCGACGATGAGGGGGATGCCGAAGACGATGTCGGCGAGGCGCGCGGCGAGGGTGTCGACCCAGCGACCGACGTAGCCGGCGACCGAGCCGAGGATCACGGCGATGACGAAGGCGCTCACGGTGACGATGAGGGCGATGAGCAGCGACGCCCGGGTCGAGAAGACCGTCCGGGCGTAGAGGTCGCAGCCCTGGCGGTCGAAGCCGAGCCAGTGGCCGGCCTGGGGGGGATCGGCTGAGCGGGCGAGGTCGCAGCTCCGGGGCCCGAGATCGGTGAACCACTGGGGGAAGAAGGCCACGACGGTGAAGAGCGCGATGACGAGGACCGGAAGAACGAAGAGCGGGTTGCGACGGAGGTCTCGCCAGGCCTCGCTCCACAGTCCGGCACCCTCCGCGGTGGCCTCCTGCCCGGCCTCGGGGGTCCCGTCGACGTCGACCTCGACCTCGACCTCGCGTCCGGCACGGGGGTCACTCATAGCGGATCCGGGGGTCGAGGGCGGCGTAGAGGACGTCGACGATGAGGTTGGCGACGAGGTAGACGAGGACGAACATCGTGACGATGCCGACGACGACGGTGCCGTCCTGCTGGCGGATCGCGTCGAAGACGATCCCGCCGATGCCGTTGAGGTTGAAGATCCCCTCGGTGACGATCGTGCCGGAGAGCAGCACGCCGAGGTCGAAGGCGAGGAACGTCACCACGGGGATCATCGAGTTGCGCAGGGCGTGACGGCCGACGACCCGGCTCCGGGGCAGGCCCTTCGCCGTGGCGGTGCGGACGTAGTCGGCTCTGAGGTTCTCCATGAGGCTGTTGCGGGTGAGTCGCGCGAGGTAGGCCAGCGACACCGAGGCGAGCGCGATGCCCGGCAGGAGGTAGCTCACCGCACCCTGCTGCGTGCCGGCGACGGGGATCCAGTCGAAGCGCAGGCCGACGGCCACCTGGAGCACGAGGGCGGTGACGAAGATCGGCAAGGAGACGAGGAGGATCGTGCTGCCGCGGACGAGGTTGTCGACGAAGGAGCCGCGCCGCAGCGCGGCGACGACCCCGGCGGCGAGCCCGATGACGATCTCGAAGACGAAGGCGACGAGGGCGAGGCGCACGGTGACCGGCCAGGTGTCGGCGACGATCTCGGTGACGTCCTGGCCGCGGCGCACCGAGAGGCTCTCGCCGAAGTCGCCCTGCACCACGTTGCCCATGTACTTCGCGTACTGCACGAGCAGTGGGTCGTCGAGGTTGTAGCGCTCCCGGATCTGGTCCTGGACCTCCTGGGGCAGCGGCCGGTCCCCGCCGAGCGCGGCGACGGGGTCGCCGGGCAGCGCGAAGTTCATCGCGTAGATGAGGAACGTCGTGCCGATGAGCACGGGGATCATCTGCAGGAGGCGACGGAGGATGTAGCGGCCCACCCGCAGCCTCCTCTCGACGTCACCTCGCGGGATCGGGAGCGCGCGGACGCGTGAGGCCACTGGTCTCCTCACGCGCGGCGATCGCCGCCCGCCCTCGTGCGGCGGCGTGGCGGCGGCTCCCCTGTGCGCGGCGCATCATCGCACGAAGCGGCGGGCGGCCCCAAACCGGGACCGCCCGCCGTCGTCGCTCGCGGAGCCCTTGGGCTCGCTAGTCGACGACCTCCACCTTCGAGATCTCCATGAAGGTGCGGGTGTTGGCGATGACGTTGTCGACGCGGTCGGAGTGCGCGACGGTGTCGACCGAGTACCACAGCGGCGCGATCGGCATGTCGTCGAGGAGGACGTCCTCGGCCTCCTGGTAGACCGGGTCGGCGTCCTCGGGCAGCAGCGTGTTCGCCTCGGCGAAGAGCTCATCGAACTCCGGGACGTCCCACTGCGTGTAGTTCGACGGAGAGCCGGAGGTGTAGAGCTCCATCGAGTACTGCGGGCTCGGGTAGACCGTCACCCAGCCGAGGCGGAACGGCCCCTCCTGCTGGCCCTCCTGCAGCAGCGGGAGGTACTCCGCGAACTCGAGGCTCGTGAACTCGACCTCGGAGATCCCGAGGTTCTCCTCGAGCTGGAGGGAGATCGACTCCATCCACTCCTCGTGGCCGGCCCCGGAGTTGAAGTAGAGCTGGAGCGGCTCGTCGACGCCCGCGGTCTGCTCGTAGAGCTCCGCGGCGGCGTCGGGGTCGTACTCGCAGAACTCGCAGGCGTCACCGCGGTGCGCCGGCAGGGTCGGCGGGATCACGCTCGAGGCGGGCACGCGCGAGCCGTCGAAGATCACGTCGATGATCGACTGCCGGTCGATCGCCATCGAGATCGCCCGGCGCAGGTCTGGGTCGTCGTACGGCTCGGCGAAGACGGGGAAGCCGACGTACTCGAACGTCGAGACCTCGTTGTCGAAGGCGTTGTCGCCGAAGGTCTCGAAGGCCTGGCTGCGCAACGGCGGCGAGACGTTGTCGTGGATGTCGAGCTCGCCGGCCTCGAGGTCGAGGTAGGCGGTGTCGACGTCGTCGTAGATGCGCAGCTCGACCCGCTCGGCCCTCGCGAGCTCGGGGCCGCCGTAGTCGTCGAAGCGCTCGAGCACGATCTGCTGTCCGCGCTCCCACTCGCCGTCGATCTGGAACGGGCCGTTGCCGATCGGGGCGTTCTCGAAGTCGGCAGGGTCCATGTCGAAGAACTCGTCGGGCAGCGGGTGGAAGCCCGTGTAGCCGATGAGGAGCTCGAACGGCCCGAAGGGCTGATCGAGGGTCACCTCGATGGTGTAGTCGTCGACGACGCTGACCCCGGAGAGCTCGTCGGCCTCACCCTCGGCGACGGCGTCGTAGCCCTCGACCCCGGCGGTGCTGAGGAAGAAGGCGTTGTCCATCTCGTTGGCGGGGTCGGCCATCCAGTTCCAAGCGTCGACGTAGTTGTCGGCGGTGACCTCCTCGCCGTTGTGGAAGAGCCAGCCCTCCTCGAGGGTGATCGTCCACGTGAGCTGGTCGTCGGTCTCGATCGAGCTCGCCATGCCGCCGTCGACGATCTCGCTCGTCTCGGGGTCGTAGGCCACGAGGCCGGTGAAGAGCTCCTCGAGGACCTGCGAGCCACAGACCTCGTTGGACGCCTGGGACAGGAGCTGCTCAGGCTCGCAGAGGTACATCGCGAACTCGCCGTTGCCGGGCTCGGCGGCGTCCTCGTCGGGCTCCTCGTCGGGCTCCTCGTCGGGCTCGTCGGGCTCCTCGACGTCGACGTCCTCGTCGGGCTCGTCGACCTCGTCCTCCGCGCACGCGGCGACGACGAGGGCGAGTGCCGCGAGGAGCACGAGCCAGCGCCAGGGACTCTTGAGGGATGCGCGCATCATCGGTGTCCTTCCTGAGGCCCCGCAGGCGCGGGTGCCCCTTGTCATGGCCTGCCGGGGGAGGCCGCGTCAGCGCAGGGTCGGGCCGTCCGCGGCGACAGGCTCCTATACCGCTAGGAGGCTAGCAGACCGCCCCATGGCCACCTGACTCAGAAGCCGACGGCCGCGCCCTCCTTGCGTGGGTCGGACGCGGCGAGCCAGACCCCGTCGGGGTGCCGCTCGACGAGCTGGGCGCCGCCGAAGCCGAAGCTCGCGTCGGAGAGCCCGGGGGGACTCACGACGACATCGTGGCCGCGTCGCCGCAGGTCCTCGGCGACCGCCCCGCCGAGGCCGGCCTCGAGGGCGAGACGCCGGCCGGGATCGACGCGCCAGCGCGGGGCGTCGGCGGCGGCCTGGGGGTTCTGGCCGTGGGCGCCGAGGCGCAGGACCATCTGCAGGTGGCCCTGGGGTTGCATGTGCCCGCCCATGACCCCGAAGGCGAGCGCCGGCTCGCCGGCGGCGAAGGCGAAGGCGGGGATGATCGTGTGGAACGGGCGCTTGCCGCCCGCCACGGCGTTGGGGTGGCCCGGCGTCGTCGAGAAGCCCGCGCCGCGGTTCTGCAGCGACACCCCCGTGCCCGGCGCGACGACCCCGGAGCCGAAGCCCATGTAGTTCGACTGGATGTAGGAGGCCATGCGCCCCTCGCCGTCGGCGGCGGTGAGGTAGACCGTGCCGCCGGGCAGCAGCGAGGCGGGCGCCTCGCCGGCCGCGCGGTCGGGGTCGATCGCCGCGGCGTGCGCCGACAGGCGCCCTGCGTCGAGGAGGTCCTCGGGTCCGATGCGCATCGCCGCGGGGTCGGCGACCTCGGCGTGGGCGTCGACGAAGGCGCGCTTCATCGCCTCGACGGCGAGATGGATGGCGTCGGCGCTGTCGGGGTCGGCGTCGGCCACCCCGGTGCGCTCGAGGATGCCGAGGGCGGCGAGCGCGGTGAGGCCCTGGCCGTTGGGCGGCAGCTCGGCGACCTCGAGGCCGAAGGCGGGGCGGCGCAGCGGCGTGACCCAGTCGGCCCGGTGCCCGGCGAGGTCGGCCTCGGCCCATGGCGCCCCCGCGGCCCTCGCGGCGGCGAGGATGCGCTCGGCGACCTCGCCGCGGTAGAACGCCTCCCCGCCGCTTGCCCCGATCGCCCGCAGCGTCGCCGCCTGGGCGGGCAGGGCGAAGCGCTCGCCGGGCCGGGGCGCGCGGCCGCCCGGCAGGAAGGCCTCGGCGAAGCCCTCCACCTCGGTGAGGCGACGGGACGCCTGCGCCCACGCCGCGGCGGTGATCGGCCCGACCGCCCAGCCGTGCTCGGCGTAGCGCGCCGCCGGCTCGACGAGCGCGTCGAGGCCGAGGCGGCCGAAGCGGGTCGCCAGCGCCGCCCAGGCCGAGACCGCCCCGGGCACGGTCACCGCGTCCCAGCCCCGCGTCGGCATCGCCGTCGACCCGAGGAAGCGCTCGGCGTCGAGCCCGGCGGGGGAGCGCCCCGAGGCGTTGAGCCCGTGAAGCGCCGTGCCGTCCCAGACGAGGGCGAAGGCATCGGAGCCCAGCCCGTTGCTCGTCGGCTCGACGACGGTGAGCGTCGCCGCTGCGGCGACGACGGCGTCGACGGCGGTGCCGCCGCGGCGCAGCGCGTCGAGGCCGGCCTCGGCCGCCAGCGGCTGCGAGGTCGCCACGACGTGCTCGGCGAGCACCGGCATGCGCTGGGACGGGTAGGGGAACTGCCAGTCGCTCGCCATCGCGGCCTCCTCAGGTGTGGGCCTGCGTGCCCGCCATCCAGCTTGCGTGCAGCGCAGCGTAGACGCCGCCGCGGGCGACGAGGTCGGCGTGGGCGCCGCGCTCGACGATCCGCCCGTCGTCGAAGACGAGGACCTCGTCGGCGGCCTCCGCGGTCGAGAGGCGGTGGGCGATCGCGATCGCCGTGCGTCCCCGGGTGACGCTGTCGAGGGCGCGCTGGATGCGGACCTCGGTGGCGGGGTCGACCGCGCTCGTCGCCTCGTCGAGGACGAGGAGGTCGGGGTCGGCGACGTAGGCGCGGGCCAGCGCGACGAGCTGGCGCTCGCCGACCGACAGCGACTCGCCGCGCTCGCCGACCCGGGTGTGCTCAGCCTCGGGCAGGGCGTCGAGCCAGTCGGCGAGGCCGAGCTCGAGGAAGGCGAGTCGCACGCGCTCGTCGGAGGTGCCGGGGCGGCCGTAGCGGACGTTCTCAGCGATCGAGCCGTCGAAGAGGAAGCCGTCCTGGGGCACCATGACGACGCGCTTGCGCAGGTCGGCGAAGGCGACCTCGGGCAGGGGCACGCCCGAGAGGCGCACCGTGCCCTCCGTGGGGTCCATGAGGCGGGTCAGCAGCTTCGCGAAGGTCGTCTTGCCCGAGCCGGTCTCCCCGACGACCGCGACGCGGCGCTGGGCGCCGATCTCGAGGTCGACGTCGGCGAGGACGTCGCCGCCGGTGGGGTAGCGGAAGCGCACGCCGTCGAAGCGCACGGCGACCGGTCCCTCGGGGATCGCGGTGCCGACGACGGGGTCGGCGACCTCCGGCTCGGTGTCGAGCACGCCGAGCACACGCCGCCAGCCCGAGATCGCCGTCTGCGCCTGCTCGAGGACCTCGGTGGCGATGCGCAGCGGCCCCACGAAGAGCGTGACGAGGAAGAGGAAGGCGGTGAGCCGGCCCACCCAGGGCTCCCCGGGTGGGGCGAGGCCGCCGGCGAGGCCGAGCCACACGCCGACGACGACGACCGCGGCGGTGGCGACCCCGGCGACGACCTCGGCGGAGGAGAACATCGTCGAGGCGAGCCGGCCCGCGCGGAACTGCGCGCGGAACTCCTCCTCGACGCGCTCGGCGATGCGGGCCTCGGTGCGGTCCTCGATGCCGTAGGCGCGCACGGTCGCGGCGCCGACGACGCTCTCGCTGACCGCGGTCATCATCGCCGCGTGGCGCTCGCGGACGGTGTCGAAGGCCCGCGAGAGCACGCCCTGGAACCAGGCGATGAGCGGCACCATCGGCCCGACGATGAGGAGGACGACGAGGGTGAGCTGCCAGGAGTACAGCGCCATCGCGGCGAGCGCGAGCAGCGCCTGCCCGCCGCGGACGATGAGGATGACCCCGCCCCACTGGATGAAGCGGCTGACCTGGTCGATGTCGCTCGTCACGCGGGCGACGAGCGCGCCCCGGTGCTCGGCGGCCTGGTGGAGGATCGACAGGTCGTGGATGCGCCGGAAGGCGCGCACACGCACCGCCGAGAGCGC
This sequence comes from Egibacter sp., assembly GCA_003553795.1. Classification (GTDB taxonomy): domain Bacteria; phylum Actinomycetota; class Nitriliruptoria; order Euzebyales; family Egibacteraceae; genus T1Sed10-49. The sequence goes on from PWFH01000208.1 coordinate 22,863, forward strand.
GGTCTCGCTGGCCCGGGCGAGCCGGTAGGTCATCGCGTAGCCGGCGAAGGACGTCGCCACGAGGGCGAGCGCGGTGAGGGCCACCGCGACGGTGACGACGCCGAGGCGGGGATCGTCGACGCCGACGACGCCGCCGTCGATCGTCTGCTGCACGGCGACGGGCACCGCGACCTTGCCGGCGGTCGCGACGACGGCGAGGGCGAGGGTCAGCCCGAGGCCCTCGCGCAGCTCCGGGCTGAGCTGCAGGCCGCGCACGAGCGTGGCCCACGCGCCGGCGGGGCCGCGGCGGATGCCGAGGTCGGTGGCGTCGGGAGCGCTCATCGGGCGCGCTCGTAGGCGGTGACGAGCTCGGCGTAGGCCGGCAGGCGGGCGAGGAGCTCGGCGTGGGTGCCGCGGTCGGCGAGGCGGCCCTCGTCGAGGACGACGACCTCGTCGGCGAGCTCGATCGTCGCCCGGCGGTAGGCGACGATGACGACCGTCGAGGGCAGGGCGGCCTCGCGCAGCCCCTCGAGGATCTCCCGCTCGACGCTCGGGTCGACGCTGGAGGTCGCGTCGTCGAGGACGAGCAGCCGTGGCCGGCGCACGAGCGCGCGGGCGAGGGCGACGCGCTGGCGCTGGCCACCCGACAGCGTCGCTCCGCGCTCGCCGACGACGGTGTCGTAGCCCTCGGGCAGGGCGGCGACGAAGTCGTCGGCGCGCGCGAGGGCCGCCGCCGCGCGCACCTGCTCCTCGGAGAACGACGCGCCGAGGGTGATGTTCTCGCGCACCGAGGCGTCGAAGAGGAACGAGTGCTGGAAGACGATCGCCGCCTGGGCGGTGATCGCGGTGGGGGCGAGGCCCCGCAGGTCGTGGCCGTCGAGGGCGACCTGCCCGTCGCTCGGGGCGGCGAGGCCGACGAGCAGGGAGGCCAGCGTCGACTTGCCCGACCCGGTCGCCCCGACCACGGCGATCGTGCGTCCAGGGGTGACGCTCGCGGTGATCGCCTCGAGGGCCGAGGCCCCCTCGTCGTCGTAGCCGAAGGACACCTCGGCGAGGTCGACTGCGGCGGGGCCCTCGGGCGAGGGCGGCTCGGCGAGGCCCTGCGGGGCGTCGGGTCGGGCCCGCAGGACGCGCTCGACGCGCTCCCAGCCGACGACCGACCGGGGCAGCTCCATGAGGATGAAGCCGAGCGCGCGCAACGGGAACTCGAGGAGGACGAAGAGGTAGCCGATGCGGACGATGTCGCCGGTGGAGACCGCGCCGGCGGCCACGCGGCCCGCGCCGACGAGGAGGATCGCGAGGATCGCGAGGCTCGGCAGGGCCTCCATGACCGGCTCGAAGACCGCGCGCACCCTGCCGACGGCGATGAGGTCGTCACGCAGGCGCTGCGAGGAGGCCTCGAAGCGCGCGGTCTCCTCCTCCTCGCGTCCGAGGGTCTTGACGACGAGGGCGCCGTCGAAGCTCTCGTGGGCGACCTCGGCGACCTCGGCGCGGCCCTGCTGCGCGCGCGTGGCCGGGCGGCGCACCGCGGCGTTGTAGCTGAGGTTCACCGCGATGAGGGCGGGGATGAGCAGGAGGCCCACGAGGGCGAGCCAGAGGTCGGTGGCGATGAGCACGCCGCCGGCGAGCACGAGCATGACGAGCACGCCGACGGTCAGCGGCAGCGGGGCGACCGGCCAGAACGTCGCCTCGACGTCGGCGTTGGCCGCCGAGAGCAGCTCGCCGGTGGAGCGCCGCCGGTGCCACGACAGGGGCAGACGCGTGAGCCGCTCGGCGACGCGGCGGCGGAAGTGCGCGTGGAGGCCGTACTGCATCCAGTACGCCGCGGTACGGCGCACGACGATGCCGAGCGCGTTGGCCACGGCGATGCCGACGATGACCGCCGCGGCGAGCCCCAGGGTCGCGGTCGCGATGTCGCCGTCGCGGTAGGCCGGCTCGATGACGGTGTCGGTGACCCAGCCCAGGGCGACCGCCGAGCCGACGGTCGCGGTGGCGTAGAGCGTCGAGCCGGCCACGGCGATCGCGAAGGGCACCGGCATCGTGCGCACCGCCATCGCGAGCACGCCGAGGCCGCGCCGCACGATGCGGCGCTCGAAAGCGGTCGGGGCAGTCGTCGACACGGTGGGGCTGGCGGACCCGGGCGGGGGCGGGCGCGGCCTCAGCCGTCGCCGTTGGCGGCGCGGGCTTGGGCGGCGGCCATGAGCTCGGCCTGGCTGTCGCGACGCGCCTCGCCGTCCTCGGGCACTCGACGCCGCCACGACCCGTCGGCCTCGAGGTGCCAGGCGTTGGCGTTGTCGGCCAGCATGAGGTCGAGGGTCGACAGCAGCTCGGCGCGCAGCTCGGGGTCCTCGATCGGCGTCATCGCCTCGACCCGGCGGTCGAGGTTGCGCGGCATCCAGTCCGCGGAGCCGATGAAGACGTCATCGGGGCCGAACTGCAGGATCCTCGCGTGCTCGAGGAAGCGCCCGACGATCGAGACGACGCGGATGCGGTCGCTGACCTCGGGCACGCCGGGGCGCAGCGCGCAGATGCCGCGCACGACGAGGTCGATCTGCACGCCGGCCTGGCTCGCCTCGTAGAGCTTGGCGATGAGGCGCGGGTCGAGCAGGGAGTTCATCTTCGCCCGGATGACCCCGCGGCGCTCCCCGGAGCGCTGCGCTTCGATCTCCCGGTCGACGAGCCGGGTGACGCGGTCGCGCAGCGACACCGGCGCGACGAGGAGCTTGCGGTAGCTCTCGTGGCGCGCGTAGCCGGTGAGGAAGTTGAAGAGGTCGGTGAGGTCACCGCCGATCGCCGGGTCGGCGGTGAGCAGGCCGAGGTCGGTGTAGATCCGGGCGGTCTTGTGGTTGTAGTTGCCGGTGCCGATGTGGCAGTAGCGCCGGATCCCGCCCTCCTCGCGGCGCACGATGAGCGAGGTCTTGGTGTGGGTCTTGAGGCCGACGAGGCCGTAGACGACGTGGACGCCCGCCTTCTCGAGCTCGCGGGCCCAGACGATGTTGGCCTCCTCGTCGAAGCGCGCCTTGAGCTCGACGAGGGCGACGACCTGCTTGCCGGAGTCCGCCGCGCGGATGAGCGCCTGCACGATCGGGGAGTCGCCCGCGGTGCGGTAGAGGGTCTGCTTGATCGCGAGGACGTCGGGGTCGTCGGAGGCGGCGGCGATGAGCCGTCCGACGGTGTGCTCGAAGCTGTCGTAGGGGTGGTGGACGAGGAGGTCGCCCTCGCTGATCACCGAGAAGATGTCGGCGGGCTCACCGTCGGGGCCACTGCGGAGCGCGGGGTGGGGCACGGGGCTCCACGGCTCGTAGCGCAGGTCGGGGCGGTTGAGGTCGGCGAGGCCGGCGACGTCGGCGACGCCGAGCATCCCCTCGACGGGGTAGACGTCGTCGTCGGTGAGCTCGAGCTCCTCCTTGAGCAGCTCGACGAGCCAGGTCGGCATCGCCTCGTCGATCTCGAGGCGCACGACCGCGCCGAAGCGGCGCCGGCGCAGCTCCTGCTCGATCGCGAGGAGGAGGTCCTCGGCCTCGTCCTCCTCGAGGTCGAGGTCGGCGTTGCGGGTGACCCGGAAGGCGTAGGCGTCGATGACGTCGGTGCCGGGGAAGAGCCGTCCGAGGCGGGCCACGACGAGGTCCTCGAGTGGCACGAGCAGCGGCTCGCCCTCGACCTCGATGAAGCGCGGCAGCACCCCGGGGACCTTCACCCGGGCGAAGCGCCGCTCGTCGGTGCGGCGGTCGCGCACCGTGACCGCGAGCGACAGCGAGAGGTTCGAGATGTAGGGGAAGGGGTGGCCGGGGTCGACTGCGAGGGGGGTGAGGACCGGGAAGACCTCGTCCTCGAAGTAGCGGTCGAGGCTGATGCGCTGCGACTCGTCGAGGTCACCGAGGCCGACGATGCGGATGCCGGCGCGCTCGAGCAACGGCAGGAGCTGGCCGTGGAGGGTCTCCTGGGCGGTCGTGATCATCGGGTGCAGCCGCTCGGCGATCGCCTCGAGCTGCTCGGAGGGCGTGCGCCCGTCGGCGGTGCGCTTGGTCACGCCGGCGGCGACCTGCTGCTTGAGCCCGGCGACGCGGACCATGAAGAACTCGTCGAGGTTGCTGTGGAAGATCGACAGGAACCGGAAGCGCTCGAGCAGCGGCACCGAGGCGTCGGTCGCGAGGGTGAGCACCCGGCGGTTGAACTCGAGCCACGACAGCTCGCGGTTGAGGTAGAGGTCGGCGCTGACCTGCTCCCCGCCGTTCTCGCCGGCCTCGTCCTCCGGACGGCGGAACCGTCCGTCCGGCCCGCGCGGGGGCAGCGGGTGGGCGGGTGAGGCGAGCTGGGTCACTCCTGCGGCTCCCGGTCGGGGGTGTGGTCATGCTAGCGCCAGGGCGTCGCGCGGGGCAGGGTCTCGCGCGGGCACGGCAGGCTAGCGTGGCCGGTCATGGACGGCTCCCCGACTCCGGTCCCGCCGACCCGTGACCTGCGCCTGGTCGGCCTCGTCGCGGCGGCGGGAGCGCTCGGCGCCGGCGAGCTCGCCGGCGGCCTGCTGCCCGCGGCGTCCTCGCCGCTGCTCGCCGTGGCCACCGCCGTCGTCGAGGCCGCGCCGCCGGCGCTGACCGACGCGGCGATCGACGCGCTCGGTCGGGCGAGCACGCCGCTGCTCGAGATCGTCGTCGCGGCCACCGTCCTCGTCTGCGGCGCCTGGCTCGGCCCGCGGGCCTCCTCGGCGCCCAGCCGCGCCCTCGCCGGGGTGGTCGCGCTCGCCGCCGTGCCGCCGGCCCTCGCCTGGGCGACGGGGGGACCCGCCCTCGGCGCCCTGCTCGGCAGCGCGATCGCCGCCGTCGTCGGCCTCGCCCTGCTCGCCTGGCTCGGTCGCAGGGCCGCGGGGCTCGTCGGGGCCGACGCCGCCGAGGACGCCCCGCCCGCCGACAGCCCGCGGGGCCTCGCGGCGAGCCAGCGCGCGACCCTCGCGCGCCGGCCGCTGCTGCGCGCGCTCGGCGCGGTCACGGGCCTGGGCGCGCTGGGCGCCGTCGCGGGGCGCTGGCTCCTGGGCCGTGGCGCGGTCGACGAGGCGCGTGAGGCGGTGCGCCTGCCCTCACCCGACGGGGACCGACCCGCGCCGCCGGCCGGATCGACGGTGGCCGGGGCGAGCCCCGCGCTCGTGGCCAACGACGACTTCTACCGCATCGACGTCGAGGTCCGTGCCCCGCGCGTCGACCCGGCGACCTGGCGGCTGCGCGTCACCGGCCGGGTCGAGCGCCCGCTCGAGCTCACCTACGACGAGCTCGTGGCCCTCGCCACCGACGAGGCCGACGTCCTGCTCGCCTGCGTCTCCAACCCCGTCGGCGGCGACCTCGCCGGCACCGCCCGCTGGCAGGGGGTGCGCCTCGACGACCTCCTCGACCGCGCCGGGCTCGCCGAGGGCGCCGAGCAGGTCCTCGGCAAGGCCGTCGGCGGCTTCACCGCCGGGTTCCCCGTCGCCGCGCTCGACGGCCGCGACGCCCTCGTCGCGGTGGCGATGAACGGCGAGCCGCTGCCGATCGCGCACGGCTTCCCCGCCCGCCTCGTCGTCCCCGGCCTCTACGGCTACGTCTCGGCGACGAAGTGGCTCACCGAGATCGCGCTGACCCCCGCCGACGTCGACGGCTACTGGGTGCCGCGGGGCTGGGCGAAGGACGCGCCGATCAAGCCGTCCTCACGCATCGACGTCCCCCGCGACGGCGCGCGCGTCGACGCCGGGCGCGTCGCGGTGGCCGGGGTGGCCTGGGCGACGGTCGGCGAGGTCGCCGCCGTCGAGGTCGCCGTCGACGACGGGCCGTGGCGGACCGCCCGGCTCGAGCCCTCCCTCGGCCCCTACGCCTGGCGGCAGTGGGTCCTCGACTGGGACGCCGAGCCGGGTGGGCACACCCTCGCGGTCCGCGCGGTCGGCGAGGACGGCCAGCCCCAGACCGCCGAGACCGCGCCGCCGCGCCCCGACGGGGCGAGCGGGCACCACACGATCGCCGTCGAGGTGCGCTGAGCCGCCGCGCGCGAGCGCCCCGCTGCCGTCCGCGCACGGCGCGCAGGCGCGGCGACACCCGGTCGTCCGGACAGGGCGCGTGGCAGACGGACGGTGCCCCGACGGCCACGTCGCGGCGCTCGCGGGCGCGGCCTCGTCGCTAGCGTCGGAACGGTCGCGCACAGGAGGCGCGGCACGGCCCCCCCCCAACCCCTCCACCGCCCGGCGGTGCGCCCGAGCGCGCCCGCGCCGGTGGCCGTGGAGGCGGCAGGGCCCATCCCCGACCGAGGAGTCCCTATGCAGACGAGCACGATCGCGGCCGCCCCAGCGCGGGCCGTCGCCCGCGGTGCGGCTGTCGTCGCCCTCGGCGCCGCCGGCCTCGTGGCGCTGAGCGGCGTCGCCGCGGCCGACACCGACGAGACCTACGAGGTCGAGTTCCCCTCCGAGCGCAGCGCGCCCGACGACGACGTCGTCGTCGTCGAGTCCGGCGACATGCTCGCGGCGATCGCCGCCGACGTCGGCCTCGACGAGACCGACGGCTGGCGCGTCCTCTTCGACGCCAACCCCGACCTCGACGACCCCGACGTCATCGTCCCCGGCCAGGAGCTCACGATCCCCGAGGAGGGCGAGGAGCTCGAGCCCCGCGACGGCACCACCCCCGCCGACTCCCCCGAGGAGTCGAGCGAGCCGGCCGCGGAAGCCGAGGAGACGAGCGAGCCGGCCGCGGAAGCCGAGGAGGAGCCCGCCACGGCATCGTCCTCCGAGCCCGCCCCGTCGACGAGCGGCGCGGTCTCCGGCAGCACCTGGGACGCGCTCGCGCAGTGCGAGTCCAGCGGTGACTGGTCGATCAACACCGGCAACGGCTACTACGGCGGGCTGCAGTTCCACCCGCAGACGTGGGCCGCCCACGGCGGTCACGAGTACGCACCCAACGCCCACCAGGCCACCCGTGCGCAGCAGATCGCGATCGCCGAGCGCGTCCTCGCGAGCCAGGGCTGGGGCGCCTGGCCGTCCTGCTCGGCCCAGCTCGGGCTGCGCTGAGGCGCACGCCCCCGACCAACGCCCCTCGACGGCGCCGGACCGCATGCTGCGGCCGGCGCCGTCGTCGTCTCCGGATTCGGACGGGCTGCCCGGCCACCGGCGGTCGGGCGGCTACCCTGCGGGCCGGCGCCGCCGCGACCGGCGCGCCACCGTCGGGAGGCGTGCCGAGGGCAGGGCGCCCGCCCCGGCACCGCGCACCCGAGCACCCACCCCGAGCCCCGAGGAGGCGCCGATGGCACGCGAGTCCACGTCGCTGCGCGAGCAGCCGGTCTGCGGCAACCAGGCGGGGGAGACCTGCCCGTCGTGCTGGAGCGCGACGTTGCGCCCCGAGGGCGCGCACGGCCGCTGCGACGTCTGCGGCTGGATCGGGAAGTGCTGCGAGTGAGCGTGCCGGCCGAGATCGTCTGCCCCGACTGCGGCGGCGCCGCCAAGCTCCTCTCCCACGACCCCGAGGGCGGCTTCGAGCCCGGTGACGTCGCCGCCTACCGCTGCGTGGACTGCCTCGACCGCTGGGACGTCGTCGTCGCCGACGACGACGCGTGAGGGCTCACGGACGCGCCTGACCTCGGCCGTGGTGCAGGGCGCGCCCCTCGGTGTCGTAGAGCTGGCAGGCCCCGACGTCGAGGCGCAGCAGGAGCCCGTCGCCGGGGCGCGCGCGGGTCGCCGCCGGCAGTTGGGCGACGAGGTCGGCGGTGTGACCGCCGCCGAGGTCGACACGCACCTCCGCCTCCCGGCGCGGCCCCGCCGCGGGTGGCCCCACGAGCTCGCCGGCGAGGGCGACCCCGGCTGCGGCGTCCTCGGCGCGCAGCGCGCCGGGGCGTACCGCGAGGGTGACCCGGCGGTGCCCGGCGACGGCGCGACGCTGGCCCGAGCCCAGGGGCAGGGCCACCCCGCCGGCGTGCAGCGTCCGGTCGTCGACCTCGGCGTCGAGCAGGCGGGTCGCCTCGTCGAGGAGCACGGCGACCTGGGTGGTCGCCGGCCGGTCGTAGAGCGCCTGGGGCGCGTCGACCTGGACGAGGCGGCCGCTGTCGAGCACCGCGAGGCGGTCTCCGACGGCCATCGCCTCGGCGACGTCGTGGGTCACGTGCACCGTCGTGACCCCGAGGCCGCGCTGCAGCGCGAGGAGCTCGCCCCGCAGACGCAGCCGCTCGGGCGGGTCGGCGGCGGAGAACGGCTCGTCGAGCAGGAAGGCGCGGGGGCGCCGCACCGTCGCGCGGGCGAGCGCGACGCGCTGGCGGTCGCCGGCCGACAGCCCGTGGGGTCGGCGGTCGAGCAGGGCCTCGATGCCGAGCACGCGGGCCTCGGCGAGGACGCGGTCGTCGACCTCGGCGGTGTCGACGTGCTGGTAGCGCAGCGGCTCGCCGATCTGCGCGCGCACGGTGCGGTGGGGAAACGTCGTCACGTCCTGGGTGACGAGCGCGACGTCGCGCACCCGGGTGGGCTGGGCGGTGACGTCGACGTCGTCGAAGCGCACCTGCCCCTCGGTGGGCGCGTCGAGGCCGGCGACGACGCGCAGCAGCGTCGACTTGCCGCATCCCGCCGGGCCGGTGACTGCGGTGACCTGCCCCGACGGCAGGTCGAGGTCGATGCCGTCGAGGGCGGTGACGACCTCGCCCCGGCGCAGCCGGTGGCGGACGGTGAGGCCGCGCAGGGCGATCGCGACCATCGGCGGGTCCGCTAGAGGTCGGCGCGACCCGGCGGGTCCGCCCCCGCCCGGGTGCACGTCACCGCGGCGACGCGCGCGGCGAAGCGCACGGCCGAGGCGAGGTCCTCGTCGTCGAGGGCGGCCACGGCGTCGCGGTGCAGCGCGTCGGCCTCGTCGAGCCAGGCCAGCAGTCCCGAGGTGAAGCTGTCGCCCGCGCCGACGGTGTCGACGACGTCGACGGCGACGCCCTCGACCTCGACGGTGCGCCCGTCGGCGGTCACCGCGACCGCCCCCTGCCCCCCGCGGGTGACGACGGCGAGGACCGGGCCGCGACCGAGCCAGGTGCGGGCGACCTCGACGGGGTCGGCGTCGGGATGGACCCAGGCGAGGTCCTCGTCGGAGACCTTCACGACGTCGGTGACCGCGAGCCAGCGGTCGAGGTCGTCGAGGTAGGCCTCGCGGTCGCTGATGAACGTCGGGCGGACGTTGGGGTCGAGGGTCGTCAGCCGCCCCCGCGCGCTCGCGCGCTCGAGCAGGGCGGCGACGGCGTCGCGGCCGGGCTCGAGCAGCAGCGCGAGCGAGCCGGTGTGCACCGCCCGCACCTCCTCGGGCAGCGGGTCGGGGAGGTCGTCGAGCGCGAGCTCGGTCGTCGCGCTGCCGGCGAGGTGGAAGCTGTACTGCGCCACACCGTCCTCGTCGAGGTGGACGAGCGCGAGCGGGCTCGGCGCCGTGGTCCGTGCCGCGTGGGCGAGATCGACGCCATCGGCCTCGAGCCGCGCGGCGAGGAGGTCGCCGAACGGGTCGGTCGACAGCCGCCCGAGGTAGCCGACGTCGCTGTCGAGGCGGGCGAGGCCGACCGCGACGTTGAACGGTGAGCCCCCGACGTGCGGGACGAAGCCCTCGGAGCCCTCGCAGCTCGCTGGCAGGCAGTCGATGAGCGCCTCGCCGCACACGATGATCATCCTCGCCTCCCTTCGCCCGGGGCTGCAGCCTAGCGGGAACATCCCCCGTGCCGCGCGGGTTGCAGCGAAGCGATGGTCCTGCCGACCGAGCTCCTCGCCTCCGCCGCGCTCGCCGCGCTCGCCGCCGGCGTCGTCGTCTGGCGCCTCGCCCCGCGCCGCGGGGTCGCGCCCGGGGCGGTCGTCGACCTCCTCGCCGCGGTGATCGTCGCCGGGCTCGTCGCCGGGCGCGCCGCGACGGTCCTCGTCGACGTCGCCCTGTCGGGGCCGATCGCACCGACGGCGTGGCCGCGGCTGACCGCGGGGGTCTCCCTGCCCGCCGGGGTGGCCGGTGGCCTCGGCGCGGTCGCGTGGTGGCGGCGCCGCGGCGGGGCGGCGGCGCTCGAGGTCGCCGCCGTCGCCCTCGCCGCCGGGCTCGCCGCCTGGTCGGTCGCTGCGCTGCTGCGCGGCGACGCCGCGGGGATCGCCGCCGGCCCACCGCTGGGGGTGCCCCTCCCGGGGGAGACGGGCACGCGCGTGCCGGTGGCCCTGCTCGAGGCCGCGGTCCAGGGGCTCGCCGCGGTCGTGCTCGCTCGGCGTGGCCGCGGCGTCGACGCCGCCGTCGCCCTCGGCCTCGTCGTCGTGGCCACCCACCTCGCCGCGTGGCCGCTGCGGCCCGCCCCGCCACCCGCCGACGGCGCGGTCGACGTCCTGCTCGCGCTCGCCGTGGCCGGCGGGCTCGGTCTCGTCGCGCTGCGCGGGCGCGGCGCGACGCTGCGCACCACCGTCGCGGCGCTCGCGCTCGCCGCCGGGCTCGGCGCGGTCGGCGTGGCCCTCGCGGTGGCGCCGCCCGAGGCCGTCGAGGCCGAGCCCGTCGCCGGCGTGCCCCTCGAGGGGGCGATCCGCGCCGACGAGCCGACGCCCGGCGACGGCGACGTCCCGGCCTGGGGGGCACCCGAGCTCGCCGCGCTCGTCGCCGCCCACGATGGGCCCGTCGTCGTGAACTTCTGGGCGTCGTGGTGCGGGCCCTGCCACGCCGAGGCGCCGGCGCTCGCGCGCACGGTCGCGGCGACGCCCGACGCTGCCGCCATCGGCGTGCTCATCGACGATCCCGTCGCCGACGGCGCGGCGTTCGCCCGGCGCTACGACCTGCCGTTCCCGACGGTGCTCGACGGGGGCCTGCGCTCCGAGCTCGCGATGGCGGGGCTGCCGACGACCGTCGTGCTCGACGACGACGGGGTGGAGGCCGCGCGCCTCGTCGGCGGCCTCGACGCCGCGAGCCTGTCGGCGGCGATCGACCGGGCCCGCCGTGGGGGCGACCCCGGTGCCGCGGGGGCGCGGCACGGCGCCCCCTGGGCGGGTGCGCCGCCGTCCTGAGTGCTAGGTTCGTCCCCCACGCGCAGGGAGGCCCCATGAACGGCGCAGGCTCGCTCGCACGGCGCTTGGGCGTCGCCGCGGTCGTCCTGCTCGCACTGCCGGCCTGCACCTCAGGGGAGCCCGCCGAGCCCGAGCCCGAGCCGACGCCGGCGGAGGACCCCACCGAGGAGCCCACCGAGCCCGAGCCCGACCCCGAGGCCGAGGCCCTCTCCGAGACGATCGTCGAGATCACCGAGCAGGTCGCCGCCATGCGCGACCTCGAGGTCCTCGAGGAGGTCACCACCGAGATCGTCGAGCCCGACGAGCTCGCCGAGATCGTCACCGAGCGCGACCGCGACGCCGAGGCCGTCGAGCGGCTCGCCGCCTCCACCCGGGTGCTCGCCGCCTTGCGGCACGTCCCCGTCGACGCCGACCTCGAGCGCATCATCGACGACCTGCAGTCGGCGAGCGTCGTCGGCCTCTACGACGCCGCCGACGAGGTCGCCTACGTCTCCGGTGAGGAGCTGCCGCTGAGCCCCGCAGCGGCGACGACGGCGGCCCACGAGGTCCTCCACGCCCTGCAGGACCAGCACTTCGACCTCTCCCGCCTCGACGACATCCCCCTCGAGGACGGCGACTCCGCCCTCGCGTTCCTCTCGGTCGTCGAGGGCGACGCGGTCATCCTCGAGGAGGAGTGGGCGGCGACCCACCAGGACGAGGAGGAGCGGCGCGAGGCCGAGCAGGAGCAGCTCGACGGCGCCGCCGAGCAGCTCGCGGTCCTCGACGACGTCCCCTCCTACGTCGTCGAGTCCTTCGTCTTCCCCTACGTCGCCGGCGAGCGCTTCGTCGCGAGCCTCATCGAGGAGGGCGGCTACGAGGCCGTCGACGCCGCGCTCGCCGACCCGCCGACGACCACCCTCGAGATCCTCGACCCGCAGGCCTACGTCGACGGCGTCGAGCTCGCCGAGGTCGAGGCCGGCACGGCCCCGGTCGACGGCGAGGAGGTCTTCGCCTCGAGCTTCGGCGCCTTCGACCTCCTCGCGCTCTTCGGCGCCGCCGAGGACCCCGAGGCGCAGGCCGGCTCGGCGACGTGGCCGTCGTGGCGGGGCGGGGCGCTGCGCGCCTGGGAGGTCGACGAGACCCTCGTCGTCGCCGCCGCCTGGCGCTTCGCCGACGACGAGTCGGCGGCCACCGCCTGCGACGCCGTCGCGGCGTGGTACCGCGACGTCGCCGCACTCGAGGACGAGGCCGAGGCCGACGACGCCGCGGTCGTGCTCGAGGCCGAGCGTGACGCGGTCGCGATCCGCTGCGACGGGCCGGACGTGCGCTTCGCCCTCTCCGAGGAGCCGACGCTCGCCGAGGACGTCAGCGCCGCCGACTGACGGGCGCTCTCCCCGCCCCGGTCACCGGCACGGGGGCTCGGCAGGGTCCCGCGGGCTCGTCCTCAGCGCTGCTCGTCGTCGTCCTCCGACTCGCGGGCCTCGTCGGCGACCGGCGCGTCCCCGCCCGGCTCGTCCCCGCCGTGGAGCAGCTGCCGTGCCCCGTCCTCGCCGACGTTGCCGCCGGACTGCCGCACGATGCTCGCGACGGCCTCGTGCTCCTCGAGGAGCTCGCGATCGAGGGCGCGTCGCAGCTCGCGGACGTGCTCGGCGAGCTCGTCGGCGTCGATGGGCTCCCGGTAGGTCGGCTCCGGCGCGGGCGCGGGCTCGGATGGCGGGGCGACCGGCGGACGCGTCGGCTCGGCCGGCGGGGTGTCGGGCACGGCGCTGTCGTCGTGGCCGTCGAGCCCGGCGTGGCGCTGCTGGGCCCGCTTGGCGTCGCGTACGAACAGGACGACGACGACGGCGAGCGCGATGAGGACGACGACGGTGACGATGGCGGCCATGCGCTGGCTCCCACGACGGTGCGGCGGTGGACGGCGGCTCGCGCGGGCGGATCCTGCAAGGGCGGCCCACCCGGCACGCCCTACCGTAGCGGCCCCGCGCGGAGGCGGCGTGTCCGGGCACGCCCGGGACGTGGGCCGACGCCCCGGTTGTCCGCTAGTCTCGGATCCGTGTTGCAGACGGTAGGAGCGCCGAGGCGATGAGTGACGAGGCCCGTCGCGCCGAGCGCGGCGCTGCTGCTCGTCGCCCGCCAGGGGGTGAGCGGGACCCCGTCGCGCTCGACGAGCAGCGCCGCCTCGCGCTCGCCGCGGCACGGATGGGCACCTGGCAGTACGACCCCGCGAGCGGCGCGTTCTCCCACGACGGGATCTGCGCCGAGCTCCTCGTCGCCCCCGACGGACAGCGCGACCTCGACCTCGACGACGCCTTCGCGGCACTGCATCCCGACGACGAGCCCGGCGTCCGACGCGCCCTCGAGCGCACCGTCGCCGAAGGCGTGGACTACGAGCTCACCTACCGGGTCGTGCGGCCCGACGGGCAGGTGCGCTGGCTCCTCGAGCGCGTGCAGCCCACGCTCCTAGCCGACGGGGAGGTCGCCCGGGTCGACGGGGTCCTCATGGACGTCACCGAGCGTGAGGACCACGCGCGCCGCGTCGTCGACACCCTCGACAGCGTGACCGACGGCTATCTCGCGTTCGACGCCGAGTGGCGGATCACCCACATCAACCGCAGCGCCGAGGAGCAGTTCGGCCGCAGCCGCGAGGAGCTCCTCGGCGAGGTCGCCTGGGAGCTCTACCCCGAGCTCGTCGGCACCGACTTCGAACGTCACTACCGCGAGGCCGTCGAGACCGGTCGCCCCCAGGTCTTCACCGCCTACTACGAGCCGTGGCGGCGCTGGTACGAGGAGCGCGCGTTCCCCCACGACGGCGGGCTCGTCGTCTTCTTCCTCGACGTGACCGAGCGCGTCGAGCGCGAGGCCGAGCTCGCCTATGCCGCGAGCCACGATGAGCTCACCGGGCTGCCCAACCGCCGGGAGTGCGAGCAGCGCCTCACGGCCATGCTCGACGACGGCGAGCCGGTCGTGCTCCTCCTCGACCTCGACGACTTCAAGCTCGTCAACGACAGCCTCGGCCACGCCGTCGGTGACGAGGTGCTCGTCGGGCTCGCCGAGCGCCTGCACGGCCGACTGCCCGACGCGGCGGTGCTGTGCCGCTTCGGCGGGGACGAGTTCATCGTCATCGCCGACGGCGCGACGGTGAGCGAGGCCCTCGAGCTCAGCGCCCGCCTGCGCGCCGTGCTGCGCGAGCCCTTCAGCCTGGGTGGGCGCACCGTCGGCGTCAGCGCGTGCGTCGGGGTCGCCCCATCTGACGGCGCCAGGGACGCGGGCACGCTCATCCGCAACGCCGACGCCGCGCTGTTCGCCGCCAAGCGCCTCGGCCGCGGCCAGGCCGCGGTCTACGACGCCGGGCTCCACGAGCGTGCGCTCGAGCGCCTCGACCTCGAGCAGGGTCTGCGCGAGGCCCTCGAGCGCGGCGAGCTCGAGCTGCACTACCAGCCGATCTTCGGCCTCGTCGACGGCCGCCGCCGCGGCGCCGAGGCGCTCCTGCGCTGGCGGCATCCCCAGCGAGGCCTCCTCGCCGCCGGGCACTTCATCGACGCCGCCGAGGGGGCGGGGCTCACCGCGAGGATCGGCGCGCAGGTCCTCGAGTGGGCCTGCGAGACGATCGTCGCCTCCCGCTCGAGCGCGCCGCTGGGGACGCTGTGGATCAACGTCGCCCCCGAGGAGCTCGTGAGCAGTGAGATCGTGGGCGCGGTCGCCGCGGCGCGACGGCGCTACCGCCTGCGCTCCGGCGAGCTCGGCATCGAGCTCACCGAGCGCACGCTCATCCGCGACCCGGTCACCGTGCGCGCCCAGCTCGAGCGGCTGCACGGTCTCGGGGTGTGTGTGGCCATCGACGACTTCGGCACCGGCTACTCGTCGATGAGCGCGCTGCAGCACCACCGTCTCGACGTCATCAAGATCGACCGCGCCTTCGTCAGCCAGCTCGGGGAGCCCAAGGGGCGCGCCATCGTCGGGGCGGTCATCGAGCTCGCCCACGCCCTCGGGGCGAGCGCCTCGGCCGAAGGCGTGGAGGAGATCGAGCAGTGGGAGACGCTGCGCGCGCTCGGCTGCGACACCGCCGCGGGCTACCTCCTGGCCCGGCCCGCGCCGCTCGAGGCGGAGATGCCCGCGCGTGTCGACCTCGCCTCGACGGGCCCCCGCCGCTGAGCGCGGGGCCCGACGCCGGGGATGCCGCGGCCCCCTGGGGTGGTGGCCGCGGGGGGGCCGCGACCGCGGCGGCTACGCTCCGGCGCCGTCGACCGGATCGTCGAGGCGGGCCAGGGCGGTGGCGGTGTCGGTGACGACGCTGACGTCGCCGTCGGCGGCGAGCAGCACCTGATCGGCGAGGGCGGCGAGCTCGGCCGGGTCATGGGTGACGAAGACCGTCGGCACCCCCGCCTCGTCGACGAGGCTGCGCACGAGCGCGCGCAGCTGGCGGCGGACCGGCACGTCGAGCGCGCCGAAGGGCTCGTCGAGCAGGAGCAGGCGGGGCTGGCCGGCGAGGGCCCGGGCGAGGGCGACGCGCTGGCGCTGCCCGCCGGAGAGCTCGCTGGGACGGCGTGCGGCGAGGGCCGCGGCGTCGACGCGGGCCAGCAGCTCCTCGGCGCGCTCGCGCCGCTCGGCGCGCCCGGCGCCGGACGCGGCGAGGGCGACGTTGCCCGCGACGGTGCGGTGGGGCAGGAGGTAGGGCTCCTGGAAGACCATGCCGATCCGCCGGCGGTGGGGCGCCAGTGCGGTCCCCGCGGCGGTGTCGGCGAAGACCGTCGGCCCGAGGCCGATGCGACCCTCGGCCGGGGCGTCGAGGCCGGCGACGAGGCGCAGCAGGCGAGTCTTGCCGGCGCCGGAGGGGCCAAAGAGCACGGTCAGCCCCTCGGGCAGGGCGAAGCGGGCGTCGAGGCGGAACTCGCCGATCGTGGCGCGGACGTCGACGGCGAGGCTCACAGCGCGCTCCGCTCGAGGCGGCGCACGAGCAGCAGGACGGCGATCGCCACCCCGGCCAGGACCGCCGAGAGCGCCCCGGCGGTGGCGTAGTCGAAGGCCTGCACCCGGTCGTAGACGGCGATCGGCATCGTCTGGGTGCGGCCGGGGATGTTGCCGGCGACCATGATCGTCGTCCCGAAGTCGCCGAGCGCCCGGGCGAAGGCCAGCGAGATGCCCGCGACGATGCCGCGCCCGGCCAGCGGCAGCACGACGGTGAACGCGAGGCGGCCGCCGTGCAGGCCCGCGACCCGGGCGGCCTCCTCGTAGCCGACGTCGACCGCGCCGATCGCCGCGGTCGCGGTGCGCAGGCAGTACGGCAGGCTCGCGACGCTCGCGGCGACGACCGCGGCCTGCCAGGTGAAGACGAGCTGCTGGCCGAAGACCGCCTCCCAGGCGCGGCCGATGGGG
Organism: Egibacter sp.; assembly: GCA_003553795.1. GTDB lineage: Bacteria > Actinomycetota > Nitriliruptoria > Euzebyales > Egibacteraceae > T1Sed10-49. The sequence continues at coordinate 39,169 of PWFH01000208.1, forward strand.
GAGTTGCGGCCGATCGCGACGAGGAGGTAGTAGCCGAGCACCGTCGGCGGCAGGACGATCGGCAGGCTCGCGACCGCCTCGACGAGCCCGCGGCCGGGGAAGCGCACCCGCGCGAGCGCGTAGCCGCCGGCGACCCCGACGATCGTCGTGATGAGCGTCGCGAGCGCGGCGACGCGCAGCGACAGCAGCAGCGGGAACCAGTCCACGGCCGCCTCAGTCCTCCCAGGCCGCGGGGGGATCCTCGCCCGGCAGGAGGAAGCCGTAGCGCCGCATGACCTCCCGCCCCTCCTCGCTGCCGACGTGGGCGATGAAGCGCTCAGCGAGCCCGGCGCGGTCGTCCTCGCCGGCGACGACGAGGAGGTCCTGCTGCAGCGGCTCGTGGAGCTCGGCGGCCACGAGGGTCCAGGCGCCTCCGCCGTCCTCCTCGGCGGCCAGGGCCAGCGACAGCGCGACGATCGCCACGTCGGCGTTGCCGGTGGCGGCCAGGCGCTGGGTGTCGGCGATGTTCTCGCCGTAGACGAGCCGCGGCTCGACGTCCTCCCACACGCCCGCGGAGGTCAGCGCCTGCTCGGCGGCGAGGCCGTAGGGCGCGTGGGCGGGGTTGGCGATCGCGATCGTCCCGGCGGCGTCGTCGTCGGCGAGCGCCTCGAGCGAGTCCCAGCCTCGCCAGGCGTCCTCCGGCGACCAGATCGTGATCCGCCCGTAGGCGTAGGTCTCCTGCGTGCCGGGGTCGCCGACGCCGGCGGCGAGGACCTCCTCGACGTAGGCGACGTTGGCCGAGGCGTAGAGGTCCATCGGCGCGCCCTCGATGAGCTGTTGGGCGAGCTGCCCCGAGGACCCGAAGTTGAAGGTGACCGCCTCACCGGTGGCCGCCTCGAAGTCCTCGCCGAGGACGGTGAACGCGGGCATGAGGTCGGCGGCGCCGGCCACGAGCAGGGGCTCCTCGGCGGTGACCTCGCCCTCGGCGCTCGCGCAGGCCCCGGCGGTGAGGACGAGCAGCGCGAGGGCGGCGAGCGCGGCCCGGTGGCGCACCGGTCGACGCCACCGGCTCACGCGGGCACCTCGACGCCCCAGTCGGCGAGGTCGTAGCCGCCGATCGCCTCGAGGCGGCGGTGCAGCCGCGGCCCGGTGAGCTCGTCGAGGTAGGCCTCGACGGCGGGCAGGCCACGGTGCGCGGTCGTGACCCACAGCTCCGAGGCGTGGGTCTCCAGCGGGTGGAAGGCGAGGCCGAGCGCGGTGGCCGAGGGCTCGATCGTCACCGCGACGAGGCCGTCGGAGGCCGCCCGCCACGCCGCCTCGAGGTGCCCGGCGGCCCGCGGGCCGGGAGCCGGCGAGGGGCTCTGCCGCGCGCGCTCGAAGGCCGCCTGGCTGCCGGCGCCGGCCTCGCGCTGCACGACGGCGACGCGACCGGCCAGGGCCGCCTCGGCCCAGGCGTCGCTGCGCTCGGCGTCGGCGGCGAGGCCGACCTGCCAGCGGGCCAGTCTCCAGCGCGCCACGCCCTGCGGTGGCCTCGGCAGCCGACCCTCGGGGCCGTGGACCGCCACGGCGTGGGCGCGCCCGCCGGCGAGCGCGTCGATCGCCGCGGCGGTCGACGCGGCGACCGCGACGACGCGGGGGCCGGCGTCGCCCTCGACGAGGCGCCCGGCGAGGCCGAGGGCGGGCTCGCAGCCCGCGACGACCGCCGCGGGGCGCTCGCGGTCGAGCAGCTCGACGGTGCCGTCGCGGACGACGGCGTCGGCGTCGGCCCAGCCCTCGCCGTCGCGGGCGGAGCCGGCGCAGACGAGGCGGTCACCGACGCGCCCGACGCGCACGAGCGCGCCCTCGGGCGGGTCGGCGACGACCCCCCGGGCCGGGGCCTGCGCCACGGTGGGGTGCAGCAGCGCCTCGACGGAGGTGCCGAGCGCGCCGGCGAGGCCGGCGGCGGCGTCGACACGGGGCAGGTGACGGCCCGCCTCGACCGCGCCGACGAGCTGGCGGCTCACCCCGGCGCGCGCGGCGAGCTGGGCCTGCGTCAGGCCGCGCTCCTGCCGCAGCCTGCGGACCTCCGAGCCGAGCACCGGCGACCTCCTCGTGGCGACGCCAGCAACCTAGCGCGCGTGCTCGGAACGGGGCAAGCTCGCACCCGGGCCGCACCGGTCAGGACCGGTGGGCCCCCGACGTCCCCGCGCTGGCGTCAGTCGGGGGGATCGCCGAGGTCGCGTCGCGCCTGCAGGTAGGCCTCGCGGTCGAGCTCGCCGCGGGCGTAGCGGGCATCGAGGATCTCGCGGGGGCGGTCCTCGCGGGGTGGTGACGGTGGCGGCGACGAGCCCTTCGTCGTCCCGCGGACGAGGGCGACGACGAGCGCGACCACCGCGATGATCACGAGGAGGCTCAGGAGCAACCACAGCCAGAAGCCGCCGGCCATCCACCCCCAGCCGTCCATCATCGTTCCGTTCCTCATACGCTCCCACATCCTTGGGTGCGCGCGCCGGCGACGACCGTGACACCTTCGCGCCGGCCGCGGGCGGTGGGCGGGCGGTTGACGACGCCGTCGGCAGCCGTGCCGCCCATGACCAGAAAGGTACCCACTGGTACGGTGTGCGTACCTCCTCCGTGGAGCCGGCGCTCACGAGCGAGGGCCCCGAGGTCGGGTCTGCCGTCGACGCGGATCGGATCGCTCATGACCGCGCAGCACGGTGACGCCCAAGCCATCGCCACCGGCGACGGCTACGGCGACCACGAGGACCATGGGGACCACGGCCACGGCGGGCACGGCGGGCACGGCGGGCACGGGGACCATGCGGTGATGTTCCGCGACCGTTTCTGGGTCGCGCTCGTGCTGACCGTCCCGGTGCTCGTGTGGGCCGAGAGCCTCCAGGAGTGGTTCGGCTACACCGCGCCGGTCTTGCCCGGCTCGGGGCTCATCGCTCCGGTGCTCGGCACGGTCGTCTTCGCCTACGGTGGCTGGCCGTTCCTGTCGGGGGCGGTCGCGGAGCTGCGCAGCCGCGAGCCGGGGATGATGCTGCTGGTGGGCATGGCGATCACCGTGGCGTTCGCCTCGAGCCTGGCCACGACCGTCGGGGTGCTCGACCTCGCGGACTTCTGGTGGGAGATGGCGCTGCTCGTCACCGTCATGCTGCTCGGGCACTGGCTGGAGATGCGCGCGCTGGGGCAGGCGCGTGGGGCGTTGGCGGCGCTGGCCGAGCTGCTGCCCGACACCGCCGAGCGGGTCGACGACGACGGTGGGGTCGAGACCGAGGCGGTGGCGTCGCTGGTCGTCGGCGACCTCGTGCTCGTCCGCCCCGGTGCGCGGGTGCCCGCCGACGGGGTCGTGGCCTCCGGCAACGCCGAGGTCGACGAGTCGATGATCACCGGGGAGTCCAACCCCGCTGCGCGTGGGCCGGGCGACCGGGTCGTGGCCGGCACGGTGGCGACCGACGCCAGCGTGCGCGTCGAGGTCGACGCGATCGGCGAGGACACGACGTTGGCGGGGATCGGCCGGCTGGTCGAGCAGGCGCAGTCCTCGCGGACGCGGGTGCAGGCGCTGGCCGACCGGGCTGCGGCGCTGCTGTTCTACGTCGCCGTCGCCGTCGCGGTGGTGACGCTGCTGGCGTGGCTCGCGGTGGGCCAGCCCGACGCGGCGGTGGCGCGGACGATCACCGTCCTGGTGATCGCCTGCCCGCACGCCCTGGGCCTGGCGATCCCGCTGGTGACGTCGATCTCGACGAGCTTGAGCGCCCGGCACGGCATCCTCGTCAAGGACCGCCTCGCGCTCGAGCAGATGCGCACCGTCGACACCGTGCTCTTCGACAAGACCGGCACGTTGACCAAGGGCGAGCACGCCGTCGTCGACACCGCCGCGGTCACGGATGTCGACGCTGGCTGGGCGCTGGCGCTGGCCGCGTCGGTCGAGGCCGACAGCGAGCATCCGTTGGCCCGGGCCATCGTCGCCCACGCCGCCGACCTGGGCGTGGAGGTGGCGGCCGCCAGCGACTTCCAGGCGCTGTCGGGCCGCGGGGTGACCGCGACCGTCGAGGGCCGCGAGGTCGCCGTGGGCGGCCCGGCGCTGCTGCGCGAGCGCGGCCTCGCCGTCGCCGAGGAGCTCACCGAGCCGGTCGGCCGCTGGCAGCAGCGCGGCGCCGCGGTGCTCCACGTCGTCGTCGACGACCGGGTCGTCGCCGCGCTCGCCATGGAGGACCAGGTGCGTGAGGAGTCCCGCGCGGCCGTCGCCGCCCTGCGCGGGGACGGGGTGGGCGTGGCGATGATCACCGGCGACGCCCGCCAGGTCGCCGACGCCGTCGCCGCCGACCTCGGCATCGATGAGGTCTTCGCCGAGGTCCTGCCCGAGGACAAGGACAGCGCCGTGGTCGAGTTGCAGCAGCGCGGCGCGAAGGTCGCGATGGTCGGCGACGGCGTCAACGACGCGCCCGCCCTGGCCCGCGCCGACGTCGGCATCGCCATCGGCGCCGGCACCGACGTCGCCGTCGAGTCCGCCGGCATCGTCCTGGCCAGCGACGACCCTCGCGGCGTCGTCGCCGTCCGGCACCTCTCCGAGCGCAGCTACCGCAAGATGCGCCAGAACCTCGTGTGGGCCGCCGGCTACAACGTCGCCGCGATCCCCCTGGCCGCCGGGGCGCTGGCCTGGGCGGGGTTCGTGCTGCCCATGAGCGTCGGGGCGGCGCTCATGAGCCTGTCGACGATCATCGTCGCCGCCAACGCCCAGCTGCTGCGCCGCACCGACCTGCGCCCCGCCCCAACCGCCGCGTGAGCAGGCCGCCCGGCGCGTCGTCGGGGGGTCCGGTGGGGCCCGGCGTCACCGTGCGGTCAAGCGCCGGGCCGAGCGCCCTCGTCGTGGTGGGCGTCGCAGTCCTCGCGCAGATCGGTGGGCATGTGCCCGCGCATCTGGGCGTGCAGCGCGTCGTGGTCCGCGCGGTGGCGGTGCGCCTCCGCGTCGCGGCGCAGCGCGTCGCGGTCGGCCTCCTCGAGGGGCGTGGCGCTCTCGCGGTGCATGCTCGCCGGGTCGGCGTGCGGCTCGTGCCACCCGTTCATCGCCGTGCTCATGGCGTCGACGGGGTTGCGCAGGAGCGTGTCGTCCTGGCTGCTGGTGGCGCCGGCCGCGAAGGCCGCGCCCGCGGTCACGACGAGCGCGCCGACGAGCGCGGCGACGGTGAGGGTCCTGCGGATGCGCATCATCACGGTGCTCCTGTCGAATCGGTGTGGCGTTGCCGACCGACAGCGTCGCCAGCGCCGATGAAGAAGCGGTGAAGGCCCCGTGTGGACGCTGCGAGGGTCCCGCTCGTGGCGTGCGCGCGGCCTCGGCCGGGCCGGTCCTTCACCGCATCTTCACGCCGGCATCCGATACTGGTTGGGACGGCCCGGGCGGTGACGTGCCGGCCCGGGCAGCCGGTGAACGTCGAGGAGGGGTGTGGTGGGTCGGGCGACCGTGCTCGTGGTCGACGACGAGCGCAAGATCCGCAGTCTGGTCCGCCCCTACCTCGAGCGGGCCGGCTTCGCGGTGCTGGAGGCCGAGACGGGCGAGCGGGCGATCGCCACCGCGTTGCGGGCCGAGCCGGACCTGGTGCTGTTGGACCTCATGCTGCCGGACCTGTCGGGGGAGGAGGTGGCGCGGTCGCTGCGGGCGGTCTCCGACGTGCCGATCGTGATGCTGACGGCGAAGTCCGACGAGGACGACCGCGTGGCCGGGCTGGGATTGGGCGCCGACGACTACGTCGTCAAGCCGTTCAGCCCGCGCGAGCTCGTCGCCCGGCTCGAGGCGGTGCTGCGACGCACCCGCGGCCCGGCGGCCGCGGAGGTCGACTCCTACGGCAGCGGGGCGCTCACGATCGACCAGGCCGCCCGCGAGGTCCGTTGCGACGACCGGCCGGTGGCGCTGACACGCTCGGAGTTCGACCTGCTCGCGGCACTGGCCCGCAGCCCCGGCAGGGTGGCGTCCCGCTTCGAGCTCATCACCCGCGTGCAGGGCTACGACCACGAGGGGTATGAGCGCACCATCGACGCGCACGTCAAGAACCTGCGACGCAAGCTCGGCGACGACCCGAGGGCCCCGCGGTTCGTCGCCACGGTCACCGGCGTCGGCTACAAGCTCCTCGTCGGCCACGACCGGTGAGGAGACTGCGATGACCGGCCCGATCGCGCGGCTGCGACGGTCGTTCGCACTGCGGCTGACGTTGGCGTTCGTCCTCGTCGGGGCGGTCGGCGCGGGGCTGGCGACCGTGCTCGTCAACGTCGCGTTCGAAGGTCGGTTCGCGGTCTACCTCGAGCAGCAGCAGTCCGAGCGCGAGGGGCAGCTGGTCGCCGCGCTGGCCGCCAGCTACGTGCGCTCGGGGGGCTGGGACCCCGACGACCTCGACGCCGCGACGCATCCGCTGTTGATGGAGGGCGCCGAGGTCGAGGTGCGCGACGCCGACGACACGCTGGTCTGGCACTCCGACGACCATCCGATGGCCGACCTGCACCCGCATCCGGGCAGCCCCCCGCTGGGTGAGCCGCGCCCGCTGGTGGTGCAGGCCGGAGGCGAGCCCGTCGGATCCGTGGTCGCACGGCTGCCACAACCCGGGCTGCTGCCCGTCGACGCGGCGTTCCGCGCGGAGGTCAACCGGCTGCTGCTCGTCGCCGGGGCCCTCGCCGCGGTCGCCGCCTTGGCGCTGGGCGTCGCGTTGGCGAGGCGCACCACCCGCAGGGCAGGACGGCTGACCGTGGCCGCGCGAGCCCTGGCCGGCGGCGACCGCACCGCCCGCGTGCCCGACCTCGGCGCCGACGAGTTCGGCGAGGTCGGGCAGGCGTTCAACAGGATGGCCGACGCGGTCGAGTCGCAGGACCGCCTGCGCCGCGGGTTCGCCGCTGACGTCGCCCACGAGCTGCGCACCCCGCTGGCGATCCTCCAAGGCAGGCTCGAGGCGATCCAGGACGGCCTCGCCGACCCGGACCCTGCGGAGATCGACTCGTTGCACGCCGAGGCGCTGCGGCTGTCCCGCCTCGTCGCCGACCTCGAGACCCTCGCCAGGGCCGACGCCGCCGCGTTCGCGCTGACCGTCGAGCCCGTCGACCTCGCCGGCCTCGTCGAGGCGGTCGCCGCCGAGCACGCCGAGCGCCTCGCCGACCGCGGGATCACCCTCGACGTCGACGCCGCGCACGTCACCGCCGACGCCGACGCCACCCGGCTGCGGCAGGTCCTCGACAACCTGCTGTCCAACGCGGCGAAGTTCACCCCCGACGGCGGCTGGGTCGCGGTCCGGCTGCGCCGTGCCGACGCCAGTGCGGTGCTCGAGGTCGCCGACAGCGGCCCCGGTGTCGCCGACGACGAGCGCGAGCGGGTCTTCGACCGCTTCTACCGGGGCCAGTCTGCGCGCGCCTCGGGCTCGGGGATCGGCCTGACGGTCGTCGCAGACCTCATCGCCGCCCACGGCGGCACGGTCGAGATGGGCGCCGAGCCCGGGGGCGGCGCCAGGGTGACCGCCGCCCTGCCCGCCGCCGACCGGGCCGATCCCCACGCCGACCCCACGCCGCCTTCACAGGATCTTCACCGCACGGACCGACGGTAGGGGGCATGCAGGCACCGCCTCGCGGCCTGCCCCTCGTCCCGCCGATCGGAGGTCGCCGTGCTCGACCTGGTCCTCGTCACCGCCCCGGGCTGCCGCTACTGCGCCCACGCCCGCGCGCTCCTCGACGAGCTGTCCGCCGAGTTTGCCCTGCGCTGGCGCGAGGTCGCCCTCGACTCCGACGAGGGCCGCGACGCGGCCACCCGCTGGCGCCCTCCGTTCCCCCCGCTGCTGCTCGCGGACGGCTCGGGAGGTGAGGCGCCGCTCGGACACGGCCGGCTGTCCCGACGCCGGCTAGCCCGCCAGCTCACGCAGCACCTCGCCGACGCCGGCGGTGAGCGGACGGTGCGACGGTGACCGAGCTCGTGCTCGCCGGCGGCCTGGCCGCCGCGTTCCTCGCTGGCATCGTGGCGCTGTTCGCGCCGTGCTGCATCACCGTGCTGTTCCCGTCCTACCTCGCCGCGGCGGTGCGCAACCGCCGCTGGCGGCTGCTGCCGCTCACCGCTGTGTTCGCCGCCGGTCTGGCCGTCGTCCTGCTGCCGGTCACCATGGGCGTCGGCCTGCTCACCACGGGGCTGCTGCGCTTCCACGGGCTGGTGTACGCCGGCGCCGGCCTCGCGCTCCTCGCCTTCGCCGCCGTCGTCGCCCTCGGGCTGAGTTGGACGCTGCCGATGCTGCGCGGCGCCCCCGACGTCAGCCGCACCGACGCCGGCGGCGTGTTCACCCTCGGGGTGTTCTCCGGCGCCGCGTCGGCCTGCTGCGCCCCCGTCCTCGCCGGGGTGCTGACCCTGTCCGCGGTCGCCCCGGGCCTGGGCTGGTCGACGGCGTTCGGGCTCGCCTACGTCTTCGGGATGGTCTTCCCCCTCGTCGTGCTCACCGCCCTGTGGGACCGCTTCGGCCGCCGCGACCTCGGCTGGCTGCACGGCAAGCAGATCACCTACCGGCTCGCCGGCCGACACGTGACCACCACCACGATCGACCTCGTCGTCGCCGCCACCCTCGCGCTCATGGGCGCCGGGCTGCTCGTCGTCGCCGCCACCGGCGGCACCCTCGCCCCCGACGCGCAGACCGGCGCCGGCGTGTGGGCCGCCGGCGTCGCCGAGCGCGCCGCCGCGTGGCTCGCGCCCGTGCCCGACGCGCTCGTCGGCATCGCCCTGATGGCCATCGCCGCCGCCGCGGTCGCCGTCGCAGGCCGAAGGCGACACGAGTCCGCAGCACCCGGGCCCGCAGCACCAGGGCCCCCAGCACCCGGGCCCGCCCCACCTCACGACCATCCCGACCAGGAAGGGAGCTGCCATGGCTCGCCGCAGTAGGTCACCCAACGTCGTCCGCTGGCTCGGCGTCCTCGCGCCCCTGGCGATCATCGCCGCCATCGCGCTCGGTGCAGTGCTCGCCCCCGAGCAGACCGCCGACGCCGACGGCGACGCCGAGGCCGCGGACTTCACCCTGCCCGACACCCACGGCGGCACCATCACCCTCGACGACGCCCTCGCCGACGGGCCCGCCCTGCTGTACTTCTCCATGGGCGTGGGGTGCGACGGCTGCTTCGTGCAGATCCCCGAGATCGCCGACGACCTCGACAGCCGTGGCGTCGAGCTCGTGTCCGTGATGCCCGGCCAGACCGAGTGGGTCGCCGCCGAAGCGCGCCGTCTCGGCGTCGACGACCCCATCGCCGTCGACGCCGACGTCGCCGTCTCCGACGCCTACGGGATGCTCGGCCAGTACGGCCACGCCGACCAGCCCAGCCACAGCTTCGCCCTCGTCGGCCCGTCAGGGCAGATCGCCTGGGTCCGCCACTACGCCGAGATGTTCATCCCCGCCGACGACCTGCTTCCCGAGCTCGACGCCGCCCTCGAGGCCCTGCCTCGATGACCGCGACCGAGGAGGGCCCCCAAGCCCGGGGCGGCCCACCTGCGGTCGGCGCCGCCGCCCTGCCAACCCCGACGCGCGAGAGGAAGCGAGCCATGATCAAGCTCTCGTCCCGCACGACCCTGCTCGCCGCCGCAGCCATCGCCGGCACCGTCCTGCTGGCCGGCTGCGGAGACGAGACGGCTGAGACCTCCACCGAGCTGGCGATCACCGGCACCGACGACCTCACGTTCGAACCCGACACCGTCGCGGTGCCCGCCGGCGAGGAGGTGACCGTCGAGCTCACCTCCGAGCCATCCGTCGACCACGACCTCGTCGTCGCCGGAGCCGCGGCCCACGGCAGGGCCGGCGACGACGGGCACGGTGACGACACCGACGAGCACGCCACCGACTCCGAGGACCTGCACGTTGCCCACGCCGACCCGGGCCAGACCGTCACCGCCACGTTCAGCATCGACGAGCCCGGCGACTACGAGCTCTACTGCAGTGTCCCAGGCCACCGCAGCGCCGGCATGACCGGCGAGCTCACCGTCGTCGACGCCGGCGCCTAGCCGGCGGGTGCGGCGCGGCACCGCCTGCCGGGCGCCATGCTCCCCGGGGCTCCACTCACGGAGGCTGCGTCCCGTACCCACGCCCAGCAGGGGGTAGCGGGCATGGCGTGGTCCAGCACCGCGGCCAGGCGCAGGGGCTCGGCCATGGTGAGATCGGGCGTCCCGATGTCCGCGGCGCCGACGGCGGCTCCGTTGACCGGGGTGTGAAGGGGACGGCCCTGACGCGGGCACCGTGCTCGAGGTGACCGATCGGCACGCTGGCAGGCTCTGGCTCGTGCGCACCGACCGTCCCGACGGGCTCGCCTCAGCCTTGGCCGCACCGAGGCGGCGAACCGGCGGATCCTGACGTCGCGTCCCCTCTGCCAGCAGCTTTCCGGGCCCCCTGGCGCACCTGCCGAACCTGCCGTCCCTCCCCGTGGCGTCTTCCCTCGCGATCACCCGGGGTGCGGCACGCTGGCTCGGTCCGGCTTGCCTTCTCGGACGGTGCGGGCGGCAGCGGTACGAACGTGTCGGAGGTGATGGCGGGGCGCGCCCGCAGCGGCCCGGTCATCGCCCCGACAGGCCCTGCCATGGACGCGCGGTGCCAGCCCCCAGCAAGAGTGACGCCCCTGGGCGCCAACGCCCGGATTCGCCTGGTCGTTGGGGTGGCGTCGCGCGGCTTGGTCGTCGGGTCGGGTCGCACGAGATCGCTGCGGCATCCCGCCTCGACGACGGTGGTAGCGAAATGCTACCGTACGGGCATGGCTGTGAACATGCACATCCGAGATCTGGACGAGCCCACGCATCGGGAGCTGGTCCGGCGCGCGGACGCTGCCGGGATGAGTCTGCGCTCCTACGTGGTCGAGGTCCTGCACCGCCACGCTGCCATCCCGACCCTCGAGGAGTGGCTTGACGAGGTGCGGGCAGACCCTCCGCTGCCGAGCGAAGGCCCGGACAGCGTCACCCTGGTCGAGGAAGGCCGGCGCGACATCGACGTCGCGTGAGCGCGCCGCTGTTCGTGGTCGACGCATCGGTGGTGGTCGAGGTGTTGCGCCGATCGCAACGTGGCGATGCGGTGACAGCCACGATGCGGGGCGCCACGCTCGCGGCACCCGCCCACCTCGATGCCGAGGTGCTGTCCGCACTGGGCCGACTGGTGCGGGCCGGCGATGCAGAGGTTGCCAGGGTCACGCAGGCGCTCGATCGCCTGGTGCGGCTTCCCGTTGAGCGCCTCCCGATCGCGCCGCTGATCCAGCGGGCGTGGGAGCTGCGGGAGAACATCGCTCTGCGTGATGGGCTCTACATCGCGTGCGCCGAGAGGCTCAACGCGACGTTGCTGACCCTCGACGGCCGCTTGACCCGATCCGCGCCGGTGCCGGTGCAGCTCCCGTGACACGTGCCGCGTGGACCGCAGCGCCGCCTGGCTCCCGTCACGCCGCACCGCCGCCGACGTGGGACGCGGAGACCGTGACCCTGGGCGGCCTCGGTGAGAGGTTCGTACGCGCACCGGCGCCCAAGCTGGCAGTTCCCCTGGGGCGTGAAGCCGAGGAGGGAGCGCGCTGACCGATGAAGTCGAGATCTGGATCCTTGGCCTCGCACTGGTTGCGCTAGGCGCTGGCCTCCTCGTCGTTGGGCGCAAGCAGAAGGCGAGGACGCTGCAGCGGAACTGGCTCGTCGGGCTTCGCACGTGGGAGACGCTGCGAAGCGACGCCGCCTGGTCCGCGGCGCACGAAGCGACGTCCGGCCTGGTCTCCGCGGCCGGCGTTGTTCAGGTCCTCGCGGGAGCTGCCGTGCTGGTCCTGCAGCCCACGGACGACGGCGCCATCGCCGCGATCGTGCTGGGCGGAGGCGCCGTGACCCTCGGTCTGGTGCTCACGGCTGGCGTCCGCGGGCATCGGATCGCAGCAGGCGTCAACGAGCGCGGACCCGGAGGATCTGCCGCTGGGCAACCACGGCGTTGATGATCGAGCTCGCTCAGCGTGCGCCAGCGTTGCTCAGGTCGCCGGTCCCGGGTGCGGCTGCGCCGGGGCCTGCGGTGAGGATCTGGCTGCCAGCACCTCACCGGCCCCGTACGGCAGTGCGGTCCGTCTGGCGTCGTCGGCTCCGGTGGCGACGCTGGGGCAACGCAGGTGGGGGAATCGGGGGCGCGGCCCGCGCCCGCCACGCCTCGTCCGAGGCGGGCATGCGCGGGGGGGGCTCAGCCGGCTGGCCCCGGGAGGGGCGC
>PWFH01000165.1 GCA_003553795.1 Egibacter sp.
CGAGGCCGACGAGGTTGGCCTCGTCGCCGACGACGATGCCGGCGTTCTTCAGCCCGATGAAGGCGATGAACAGCCCGATGCCCGCCCCGACGGCGTACTTCATCTGCATCGGGATCGCGTCTATGATGACCCGCCGCAGCCCGGTCAGCGCGAGGACGAGGAAGATGATCCCTGAGACGAACGTCGCCGCGAGCGCGGTCTCCCAGGGAATGCCCATGCCGAGGACGACGGTGAAGGCGAAGAAGGCGTTGAGCCCCATGCCGGGCGCCTGGGCGATCGGCAGGTTCGCCCAGAGGCCCATGATGAGGGTGCCGATCGCCGCGGCCAGCGCCGTGGCGACGAACACCGCCCCCTCGTCCATGCCGGCCTGGCCGAGGATGTCGGGGTTGACGAAGACGATGTAGGCCATCGCGAGGAACGTCGTCGCGCCGGCGACGGCCTCGGTGCGCACCGAGGAGCCCTTCTCCTCGAGGCCGAAGTAGCCGCTGGCCTTCTGCTCGAGCGTGGTCATGGCGTGCCTTTGTCGTTCGGGTGTGGGCAAGGGGAAGCGGGTCGTGGGACGGCGGAGGCGGGCGGCGCGGCGCGGCGGCGGGGCGCCGCGGGCTACCAGGCGAGCATCGCCTCGGTCACGGCGAGGAAGTGGCGGGGGGCGAGGTTGTCGTCGATGCAGAGCACCCCGTCGGTGCGCCCGCGGACCTGCGCGAGCGGCAGGCCGGGGTCGTTGACGTCGGCGATGGAGATCGTCGGCAGGCCGCGCGCGATCGCCGCGCCGGCGAGGCCGTGGTCGGCGACGACGAGGTCGATCGCCGCGGTCTCGGCTCCGAGGTCGTCGAGCATCGCCTCCATGAGGTGGGGCTTGTGGGTGTGGCGCAGCGAGGCGCCGTCGAACTCCGCGGCGACGCCGTCGGTGAAGCGGATGCCGCGCTCGCGCCCGGAAGGGTACGGCGGCAGGAAGACGTCATCGAGCGGGGTGAGCAGGTCGCAGCCGGCGGCCTGCAGCTCCCGCGCGAGCGTCATGTAGTGGGCGAGCAGGCCGGTGGGGTGCCCCGTGGCGAGCAGCACCGTGCCGGCCGAGGCCGCGACGCCGGCGAGCCGGCGGCGGTGGGTCTCGATGCCGTTGAGCGCCTGGTCGGGGTCGATGTAGCCGGGGCCGTCGGGGTCGGCGCCGCCGGGGTCGCCGCCGCACAGCGCGACGACGGCCTCGAGCGCCTCGAGCAGCGGGGTGCCCTCGGCGTCGGGCAGCCCGAAGGTGTAGTCGGCGTCCCCGCGCGAGAGCTTGCCGCAGTTGGCGATCGTCGAGCGCGGCGGGGTCGCGACGATGCCGGCCAGCCGGGTGTCGATGAGGTGCTCACGCAGCGCGTGGGTCGACTCGGGGGCTCCCGAGGCACGCCAGCGCGCGGCGCTCACGTGTGCCGCCCGAGCAGGTCGAAGGCCGCGCGCTTGAGCTCCTCGACGGCGGCGTCGGTCTCGCGGCGCACCCCCTCGATGCGGTCGCCGGCGAGCCTCACCGGCCCGTCGAGGAACTCCGAGGGCGGGCGCTCCATCGCCGCCTGCTCGGCGTCGTGCAGCCAGCCCCACGGGACCTCGGCGGGCAGGGTCGCGCCGACCATCTCGGCGAAGTGGATCGTCCACGCGCGCGGCACGACGGTGGCGATGCGGTAGCCGCCCCCGCCGGTGGCCACCCAGCGGCCCTTCGCCGTCGAGGCGTGGGCGAGGTGGTGCAGCCGCTCGGCGATCGCGACGTAGTCGTCGGTGGTGAGCGCGAGGTGGGCCAGCGGGTCGGTGACGTGGGTGTCGCAGCCGAGCTGGGTGACGAGCACGTCGGGGGCGAAGGCGTCGATCGCGGCGGGCACGACCTCGTCGAAGGCGCCGAGCCACACCTCCCCGGGGGTGTAGGGCGGCAGCGCGACGTTGAGGGCGGTGCCGCGGGCGTCGCCCTCGCCGATCTCGTGGGCGAAGCCGGTGCCGGGGAAGAGGTAGCGCCCGGACTCGTGCAGCGACAGCGTCAGCACCCGCGGGTCGTCGTAGAACATCGCCTGCACGCCGTCGCCGTGGTGGGTGTCGACGTCGACGTAGGCCACGCGCCGGGCGCCGTGACGCAGCAGCCAGTCGATCGCCAGCGCCGGGTCGTCGTAGATGCAGAAGCCCGAGGCGTGGTCGGGCATCGCGTGGTGCAGCCCACCGGCGGGGTTGAAGGCGTGGATCGCCCGGCCGCTCCACACCGCCTCGGCGGCGGCGACCGTCGCGCCGCACACCTCGAGCGAGGCCTCGTGCATGCCGGGGAAGACGGGGTTGTCGCCGAGGCCGAGGCCGTAGGCGGGGTCCCCGCGCGGGTCGGGTCGCGCCGACTGGCGCTTGACCGCCTCGACGTAGTCGCGGGTGTGCAGCCGCAGCACGTCGTCCTCGCCGAAGGGCGCCCGCGGCAGGACCTCGACGCCGGGGCGCTCGGTGAGCCCCGTGGCGCGGATGAGCCCGACGGTGAGCTCGACCCGCAGCGGCTTGAGCGGATGGTCACGACCGAAGTCGTACCGGATCCCGTCGTCCTGCCAGATGAGGGCGGTCGCCATGGCGGCCCAGCCTAGAGCACACCTGCGAACCGGCGCCCATCGGGGGTGGGGCGGGCGGTCGGCGCCGCCGGGCGGTCGCGGCCGTCGAGCCCGGCGCTACGCCCGCGCGGGCTCGACGGCCAGGCCCGCCTCGCGCACCCAGGCGTGGAAGGCCGCGACCTCGCCGGCCACCGCCGCGGCGTCGTCGTGGCCGAGCGCGGCGGCGAGCTCGGCGGCCGACGCCTCGGCGTCGAGGCCGTCGAGCAGGCACGCCCACAGCAGCGCCGCGGCGGGGTTGAGGTGGTGCAGCCCGCCGGTGCGCTGCTCGTGCAGCAGCAGCTCGCCGGCCACCGGCATCGAGACGACGCCCTCGGCGGGCTCGAGCGGCCCGCCGGGCTCGTGGTCGAAGGGCTCGCCGACCTCGACGCGCGCCAGCCCGTCGGCGGCGAGCACCGCCCGCAGCTCCGCGGCCAGCGCCTCGGCGGGCGCGCCGGCGGGGGCGGCACGCAGCAGCGGCGCGGCGGCGAGCAGGGCCCGCAGCCGCTCGAGGGCGTGCGGTGAGCCCGACACCGCGTCGACGAGCTTGAGCGTCTCGGCGACGTCGGCGGCGGCCACCGCGGGAGTGACCCTGGTGGTGAGCGCCGCGTGTTCGCCCCCACCGGCCGCCGCGGCTGCCGGGGTCACACCTGCCGGAGCCGCGCCGCCCGGGATCGCACCCCCCGGGGTCGCACCATTGGTCGGCGCGGATGCGGCCTCGGCGTCGCCGTGGGCGAGCTCGGGCGCCTCGGCGGCGTGGCCAACGAGCACGACCGCGGCGAGGGTCCCCGGCGCACCCCCGTCCGGTGGAGCCATGAGCACCCGGCCCTCGACCGGCTCGCCCGCCCACGCCGGCCAGCCCTCAGGTCCATCGCCGGGCGGTGGCGCCGGCGCGCCGTTGCCGCTCGCCTCGACGTCGAGGCGCAGCGGCCGGGGGTGGGCGACGAGCGCACCGCCGTCGTCGAGCAGGACGAGCGCGTCGCCGACGGGCGCGGCGCCGGCTGCGACGAGCGCGGCGGCCAGGCGCGTCGCGCTGCCATCGGCGCCGGCGTCGAGGGC
>PWFH01000141.1 GCA_003553795.1 Egibacter sp.
ACGATCCGGAGATCAACTTTCGATTATCGGTTTTGGCGGCATTATTGTGGACAAAGTTTCGGCGAAGGAAGCAGCGAACCACGTGGCGGAGGCCTATGACGCTGGGATCAACTACTACGATGTGGCACCCACCTACGGCAATGCCCAGGAAATGCTGGGGCCAGCCCTAAAGCCGTATCGGGACAAAGTATTTCTCGCCTGCAAGACAGGGAAGCGTCTTTACAAAGAAGCCGAAGAGGAACTGCACGAATCGCTGCGGATGTTGGAGACCGATCACTTCGATCTCTACCAATTTCATGCCATGACAACCGAAGAAGATTTCCAACAGGCCATGGGTCCCGGCGGTGTACTGGAAATGGTGCAGAAGGCGCAGGAAAAAGGTTTGATTCGACATATCGGCTTTTCGGCCCATTCGGCAGAAATCGCCGTAAAACTCTTGGATGCCTTTGATTTTGACAGTGTGCTGACCCCTTTGAACTTCGCAGCCATTTGGAACGGCGGCTTCGGTCCGCAGGTGCTGGATAAGGCCCAGGAAAAAGGTGCTTCGTTCCTGGCCCTAAAGGCCATGGCAAGAACCCATGTGCCCGAGGGCCAGGAAAGGCCTAATCCACGCTGTTGGTATGAGCCGATTCCCGAACCGGATATGGCCAAGCTGGCTGTACGCTTTACCCTTTCCCAGCCGATCACCGCTGCGATTCCTCCAGGAGACATTGAACTATTCCGCATTGCCGTCGAAGCGGTGAAGGATGGTTTAAAGCCGCTTTCGGCCGACGAGGAAGCGCGGCTGCGTGATTATGCTAAAGGTCTGCCACCTCTGTTTGCGGCGGTTGGTTAAGGACAGCAGACACAGCACTGGGTTCCGAACGGAACCCAGTGCTGTGTCGCGTCCGATTCAAGAAGCAGGTAAGTGTTCACTGAACCCGCATAGAAGAAGACCACCGCAAGAAGTGAGGTAGGTACTCAAGGTTGACGGCCGTGTTTCAGAACGGCTTCGTAATCTCGCTGCAGTGGGTAGACAAAGATGTCTTTGATAGCCAGCGGGGCCCTGACCTTGTTGTCCCCCTTCTGTTCCCATTTCCCCCGTCCCGTTGTCTGACCGACGCGGATCCAGTTGGCGGCTTTGTAACAGGTACCGCTAAATCGTTCTTGTTCCACGAATGTCTCGAGGAGAACAGGACGATATCCATAGCGTTCTTCCCAGTCCGGGGGCAGTTGTTTGGCACACAGACCCAGGATTTTGGAAGCCAGATTTTTGGATTGTATCCATGGAAGGATGAGAAACCGAGTATTGTTAACAATGTAGTGGAGATTGCGGGCCCGAGTTTCGTGATCCCATCCGATCCAAGCATCGCGATCGCGTGTCTTCCATGCCGGTGAGGCAAAACCGATGGCTCCTACAGGTCCTCTGGACGAATGGATCAGATAGCGAAGTTGTGCGCCTTTCAACACCCCGAAACCCAGATAGTGGTAGCGATCGATGTACTCATTCCACAGTTTTGAGGTATCTCCCGGTGTCACGCGCTCTAGGGTGATGGGGAGCAAGCGGTTGACCGGTTCGGCCAGTTCGTCACCGGGCTCTGCTTTGTCTGTGCGAACGGGCGTGGCAGTTTTAAAACCGCTCTGCACGGGCTTCGCCGGGGGCATCGTGATGATTCCTTCTCGGTGCATCGTCAACAGTGCCACTGCACAACCCATCTGCTTAGGCTTCCCATCCAATTGATACCAATCCAACGCCGAACAGACCTCGCGGGCTAAGGCTCTGCGGGAGGCCGTCGGATGGTCTGCTATGATAGCGCGAATCCGTTCAATGTCGCTGGCGGTAAACAGCCGATTGCGCATGCGAAACGGAGGTTTTCGTGGAGGATGTGCTATGGCGATCCCTTCCTTGGTTCCATATTGTACTGCACCCGTATTTCCGCTGGAATGTTCCAGGGTAAGAGCTCTCGCAGATCGTAAGGGCCGTTCTCATACCGGGCAAAACGGTCGAGCACGTACTCCAGATAGGCTTTGGCATTAAGCTGGTGCTTGGTAGCCGTTTGTATGAACGTCATCATCATCGCCGCGAAGTGTCCACTCCATTCGGCATGGACGCCCAGCCAGTTTTGGCGGGCGTAAGCGCCGGACCGTAGAGCCTGCTCCGCCTCGTTGTTCGTCATCGGAACTCTTGGATCCCAAACGAACACGGTATACTGCGGCCAGTATTTGATCGCAGAGGTCAAGACCTTGCACTGCTCGTCATGGAGGGAGGGCTCTTTGCTCTCGGCCACCAAAACAGCGTGAAAAGCAGCGATGCCCTCTTCCAGAGCTTGTTGCGCAGCGGGAAGCATCTCCGGATCGGTAAGCGCTTCTGTTCGTTGATCCCGAAGAGCAAAGATCTGGGAACAGCGGCCTACCCATTGATCGGACCATGCCTGGAGGCTGGGAAAGGCCTTGGCGGCATCTTCAAAGTGACGCTGCAGGTGTGCCCAGCATCGAGCTTGGGTGATTCCAGGGGATTGTGCGGTAAACTTTCGATACGCACCGGCACCATCGGATACGATCGTAGCTTCCAAGTCGTGGCCGAGGACATGGGTGAGGACGCTCGACGAGCGGCTCGGATCGACCACAAAGAAGACGACCCGCTCCCCGGAAAACACCCAGAGCCACGCGAGTTTGCGGGGTTGGACTTCAACCTCTGTAAAGGTCATACGGCCTGCGGTGTCAAAGTGACGAAAGCCCGTTTCATCAATCCGTAGGACCTGTTCTTCCTGTAGCTCTGTCTGGAGCAGTGTGTACAAAGGAATTAACAGCGGCTGGAGTTTCTTAAAAATCTCACTCAAGGTACTTGTATGGACATCAAGGCCATCCATGGAGAACATGGAGGCAATCCGCCCCAAGGCGATCTGGAATCCATATTTCCAGGTTAACACCAGCGCCAGAAACGCGTGCGTGTACAAACCCTTGGGAACCACCTTCGGTGGCGGAGCGGCTGTCACACTGGCCGGGGTTTGCGGGCAATCACAGGTTTTGAAGCAGCGTTTCCGCTTATGACGGATGACCTCGAATTGGACTTTGACAGTGATCTCATGCGAGTCTTCCGTGAGGCCACTCTCTTCGTAGGGACTGCCGCATCGATTGCATACAAGGTCTTCCGGCCGCGGCTTGTGAATTCGTTCCGCGATAGGAAGATGGTCCGGGATCTTGCGACCGCGTCCCGGGTGACCTGGTTGGCCTCCCTTCTTCTTCGGCCCTGGGCTAGGACTTTGCTGCTTGGCGGCTTCTTGCTCTGCGTTGGGCTGTTCTTTGGTGGATGAAGCCTTTGGCGAAGGCTTTCGCTCACCATACACCTCCAAGCGAAGCTTGCGCAGCATACCCACTTGGTGTTCGAGTTCGGCCTGCAGTGCAGCCACTACAGCGTCTCGTTCGGCAAGCTCCTCACGGGCATGTTCGAGTTCGGCCTCCAAACGACGCAGTTCCTGCGTCAGAGAACACTTGCCGGGGCGGCAGAAAGCGCCTAAGGCGGGCTCAATGTATGTGATTTTGCTTTGCGGTGTCACTGCGGCGTTTTCCATAGAGAAGATATTCGACACAGAAATTCGCTCGCCTGCCTGCGATCGCAAAAAAGTTTATAAGTTAGATGCGGGTTCAGTGAACACCTACA
>PWFH01000060.1 GCA_003553795.1 Egibacter sp.
CCACTGACCCCGGCCGCCCTATGTCGGCGGTCGATGGCGCCCGCCCGCGGGGTCATCCTCGCGCCCGGGGCCCGCCCCGTCTGGGTCCAACGGCCTCGCCGCGGCCCTCCGATGGGACCTGACCGCCTGGCACCGTGGGCGTCAGGCTCGGGGCACCATGCCGGCGGCGTCGGGCGACACCGTCGCGCTCTCGGAGGGGGGAGTGAGATGCGGTCGATCTATGGGCTCCGGGCGGCGATCACCTCGGTGCCGATGACGGCCGTGCTGATCGCGGTGAACCTCGCGGTGTACATCGCCGTCAACGTCGACGCCCGACTCCTGGAGGTGCTCACCCTCCCGCCGGACTGGGCGGGGGTGCGCGAGCAGCCCTGGACCGTGCTCACGGTGTTCTTCACCGCCGAGGTGCTCATCCACATCGTCGGTGCGGTGCTGCTCATCGGGCTGTTCGGCAACCGGTTCGAGCGGATCGCAGGGTCCGGCCATGTGCTCGGCGTGTACCTGCTCGCCGGTCTGGCGGGGTCGCTGGCGCTCGTCGCGACCGCGGTGGCCACCGGGTTCGACTAGCCATCCCGCGGGGCCTCAGCCGCGTTCCTCGGGCTGGTGGCGGCACTGGCTGCCTGCCCCCGCGAGGAGCGGGGAGCGAGGCTCCAGCACCTCGACAAGGTCGTGGCCGCGGTGGTGCTGGCGCAGCTCGCCCCCCTCGTCGGGATCGGCGAATGGGTGAGCAGCGCCGCCCACCTCGCCGGCATGGGGGTCGGCGGCGCCTACGGCTACCGGGTGCGGACCTCGGCCACCAGCCGGGTGGAGGGTTCGGGTACGACCGTGTAGCCGCCGGTCGTGGCCCTGCTCGCTCTGGCCGTGTCAGACGCCATGCGCGCTGCGATGCGCCCGCCGAGCGTACGGTCGAGATCGTCGGCGACCGCGCCCTGCGCGTGAAGCACCCGACGTCGGTTGGGGCGGCGTTGCGGCAGGCCACCGCCGGCGGGACCGCTGCGGAGCGCAGTCCCGCCGTGTCGAGGGCTACCGGCCCGGATCGTCACGAAGGAGGGCATCTTTGGCGCCCCCGGCGTGATGTTGGCCTGCCAGACCGCAGGGGGCGCTGGCCCCGCGCGTTCACGGCGGGGTCAACCCTACCCGCAGGGCGCGGGAGTCGAGGTCCTTCTTGTACGCCGAAGCGCGCTCCTCCATGAAGAAGGGGTGGTCGTAGGCGTCTATCAAGGCGAGGTAGGGCTCGGGCTCGAACGCTTCCGGCGCGTGCACCCCGCTGCCATGCCACTGGCCGTGGGCGAGCAGCTCGAGGGTGATCGCGGGCCCGAAGGCGGTCTGGGTCACCACCGCCTGCGTGCCGAACCGCTGCATCGTCTCCTGGTTGTCGGTGAGCTGGTAGACGAAGACGTCGCGGTCCTTGCCGTCCTTGCGGCCCAGCACGTTGACGCCGACGCAGGCCCTGCCGGTGATCCTCTCGCCGATGCGCGCGGGATCGGGTGCGGTGGCAGCGACGACCTCGATGGGGGCGACTTCCTCCTCGCCGATCCGGATGTCCTCGTCGCTGTCGAGCCCGAGCGCGCGCAGGTACTTCAGCGCGGCCTTCATGTCCTCGTCGAGCTGGATCTTGAACGAGACCTTGCGCAGCCCCTTGTCGAGGTAGCGGGGCATGTACATGACTTCCTCGTGCTCCACGGCGACCATCTCCACCGGCCCGATGCCCTCGGGCAGCTCGAAGATCTCCGGCTCAGCCATGGGCTCGGCGAGGTACCAGCCCCGCCTGCGGTCCCAGAACACCGAGGGGTTGAGGCACTCCTCGATCACCGTCACCACCGAGAAGCCGAAGACGAGGTCGAGCCCGTCCACCTCGAAGTCGTTGCCGTCGCGCACCTTGAGCTCATCGAGCTCGTCGAAGAGGTGCTTCGCGGCGTACGTCGCGAACACGTCGACGGTGCCCGGGTCGATGCCGCAGCCGGTGACGGCCAGCAGCCCCTTCTCCTCCCACGCGGCTGACCTCTCGAACTGGTACTGCGCCATCCACTCCTCAGGCTCACCGTGCACCGGGTCGTCGGGGTCATACCGCGAGTAGGTGCCGAGATCGAGGTAGTTGACCCCCGCCTGGTAGGCGGCGTCGAAGATGGGCTTGACGAACTCCGACGCGGTCGCGTTGACGATGACATCGACGGCGTGTCGCTGCGCGAGCGCCTCAATCATCTCCCGGTCGCCGGCGTCGACGAACTCCGCCGGGAAACGCTGCGGCGCGTCGAGCGACGCGGCGACCTCCTCGGCGCGGGACGCCTTGAAGTCCGCGAGCACCAACTTCTCCAACCACTGGCCCGAGGGGTCGCGCTCGCCCAGGATCCTCGCGAGCGCTTCGCCCACGCCACCGGTGCCGATCAGCAGCGCCTTCACGATGCGCATCTCCTTCCCGCCAACCCTGCGGGCGGGGGTCGTGCCGGTGACGCGAGCGTATCCCCACCAGGCGGCAACGGGAACCGAGTCCGGGAAGCGCCCCTGCGCGAGGCGCCGGATCGATCCACAGGCTGGCCTGCGGAGGGCTGACCGGGGGTCACCGCGCCCTCGCTCGTCGCTGCCGTGGGCCGGCGGCCCCCCGGTCAGCGCGACAGCAGCGCGAGGATGACGGCGGCCCCGGCAACGGCGATCCCGATGGCGGCTGCGATGACCCGTCCTCGCCGCGCTGGCGGCGTGTCCGCGACGCTGCTCGTGATGGCGCCCACGATCAGGCCGATCGCGGCGCCGACGGTGATCCCTGTGGCCAGCATGTCGAGCAGGATCCCGAAGACCATGCCGATCCCCGCGCCGGCGGCGACACCGAGGGGGATCTGCCATCCGGACGGCCGGTCGGGTCGGGCGGGGCCCTCGGTCACGTCAGGCTCCCCTCGCGGTCGGGCTGGCGGCGCTGGTCGAGGACCCACCCGGCCAGCGTGGCCCACAGCAGCAGCTTGGAGACCGCGACGAGCAGCGACGGCCAGTCGGACGCCTGCCCGCCGGTGTGCGGCAGCTCGGCGCCGAACAGCACCGCGGTCGCCGCGATCGCATGGCCGGCGGCGGCGGCCAGCCCGACGGTGCGCACCCAGCCCGGCAGGCGGCCGCTGACCCCGATCAGTGTCAGGCCGAGGGCGAGCATCGCCCACACCCCCGGCTGGATGCCGACGCTCGCCTCGAGCAGTCCGCGGGCCAGCAGCGACGCGTTGAGGGTGGTGCCGAGCCCGTAGCAGGCCACGGCCACGAACCCGACCGCCGCGACGTCGTTGCCGGCGCGTGCAGCCTGGGCCGCGAGCAGCGAGGCGGCGGCGAACAGCGCGAGGGCCCACACGACGAAGAAGAACCCGGACCAGGCGTGCGCACCCCGCGGCTCGAACGGGAATCCGGCCACGCTGGCCGCGATGGCCACCACCAGACCGCCGATGACCACCCTGCGCGCCATGCGACCGCCTCCTGGATCGACGACCCGACCCTACGCGTGACCCTACGGGGCGACGAGGCCCGGGGGCCCCTCCTGCGACGGACCCCGGACCCGACCACCCGCAACCGCGGCCTCCCGGCGCGACGATCCGCCGCGAGCCCGCGCGCGAGGCCCGCCGGCGGCCCGACGAGCAACGCGGTGCCCCCCGGCGGTGCCCC
>PWFH01000112.1 GCA_003553795.1 Egibacter sp.
CCCCCCCGCGGTCACGGGGCCGGGGCTGACCGCCTTGCCGCGACGGCCGGCCCCAGCGCGCCACGGCTCAGCGCCCGAGCGCGGCGATCATCTTCTCGGCGGTGTCGGTGGGGTTGACGCCGACGGCGATGCCGAGCTCCTCGAGCGCGGCCTTCTTGTCCGCGGCGGTCTCCCCGCCCTCACCACCCTCCTTGACGATGGCCCCGGCGTGGCCCATCTGCTTGCCGGCAGGCGCGGAGAACCCCGCGATGTAGGCCACGACCGGGGTGTCGGGCAGGTGCTCGGCGATCCAGCGCCCGACGACCTGCTCCTCGGTGCCGCCGATCTCGCCGACGAAGACGATCGCCTCGGTGTCGGGGTCGGCGGCGAAGCGCTCGATGACGTCGAGGAAGCTCGAGCCGATGATCGGGTCGCCGCCGATGCCGACGCAGGTGGAGACGCCGATCCCGGCGAGGTTGAGCTCGTGCATGATCTGGTAGGTCAGCGTCCCCGACCGTGAGACGAGCCCGACCTTGCCGGGCATGGTGATCTCCGCGGGGATGATCCCGACGTTGGACTTGCCCGGGCTGATGACCCCGGGGCAGTTCGGCCCGATGAGCGCGGGACGCCCGGCGCGCTGGTGCACGCCGTCGGCGTCGCGCGGGTAGAGGGTGTTGTAGACCACGGCCATGTCGTGGGCGGGCACGCCCTCGGTGATCGTGACGATGACGTCGACGCCGGCCTCGTAGGCCTCGAGGATCGCGTCCTTGGTGAACGGCGCGGGGACCATGACCATCGAGGCGTTGGCGTCGGTGGCCTCGACGGCCTCGGCGACGCTCGCGAACACGGGGACGTCGAGCTCGGCCCACGTCGTCCCGCCCTTCTTGGGGTGGACCCCGGCGACGACGTTCGTGCCGTAGGCCTGGTTGCGCTTGGCGTGGAACGTGCCCTGGGCGCCGATGCCCTGGACGACGACCCGGGTGCGCTCGTCGATGAGGATGCTCATGCGGGGACTCCTTAGGCCTTGTGGGCGAGCTCGACGGCCTGGGCGGCGGCGTCGTTCATCTTCGCGGCGGGGATGAGGTCGGCGAGGTCGGCCTCGTCGAGGAGGCGGCGGCCCTCCTCGGCGTTCGTGCCGTCGAGGCGGACGACGAGCGGGCGGTCGAGGCCGCCGAGCTCGTCGATCGCGCCGAGCACCCCGCGGGCGACGTCGTCGCAGCGGGTGATGCCGCCGAAGATGTTGATGAGCATGACGTCGACGTCGGGGTCGCTGAGCACGAAGGCGATGCCCTCGGCCATCGACTCCGCCGAGGCGCCGCCGCCGGCGTCGAGGAAGTTCGCCGCGCGCCCGCCGGCCTGGGCGACGACGTCGAGGGTCGACATCACGAGGCCGGCGCCGTTGCCCATGACCCCGACGTCGCCGTCGAGCTTGACGTACTGCAGGCCCTTCTCGGCGGCGGCGACCTCGAGGGGGTGCCCGGAGCGCCCCTCGGCGAGCTCGGCGAGGTCGGGCTGGCGGAACAGCGCGGCCGAGTCGATCGTGACCTTCGAGTCGAGGGCGATGACGCGGTCGTCGCCGGTGCGGATGAGCGGGTTGATCTCGAGCAGCGTCGCGTCGCTGGTCACGAAGGCGCCGTAGAGGCGCACGAGCAGGTCGGCCGCCGCGGCGAGGACGTCGTCGGGCAAGGCCGCCTGGGCCAGGATCGCCCTGGCCTCGTCGAGGGCGAAGGGCTTGGTGGGGTCGAGGTCGGCCTTGACGACCCTCTCCGGGCTCGTGCGGTTGACCTCCTCGATGTCGACGCCGCCCTCGACGGAGGCGATGACCTTGTAGCCCTTGCTCACCCGGTCGTGGAGCACCGAGAGGTAGTACTCCTCGGCGATGTCGCTCGCGGGCTCGACGAGGACCTTCGTCGTCGTGTGGCCCTTGATGTCGAGGCCGAGGATGGCCTCGGCGGCCTCGCGGGCGGCGTCGGCGTCGGCGCAGTAGCGCACCCCGCCGGCCTTGCCGCGGCCGCCGGTCAGCACCTGGGCCTTGACCATGACGGGGACGGCGAAGCCGCGGGCGAGCTCCTCGGCGCGCTCGGGGGTCTCGGCGATCTCACCCCTCGGGGTGGTGGGCACGTCGTGGGCGCGGAAGAGCTCCTTGCCCTGGTACTCCATGAGGTCCATGCGGTCGCTCCGCTCTCGTGGGGTTGTGCTCGCGTGGCGGTGCTGCTCAGACGCCGTCGCGGGCGCGGGCGTGCTCGCGCACCCACGCGACGATCTCGGTGGTGGGGGTGCCGGGGGTGAAGACCGCCGCGACCCCGCGGCGCTCGAGCTCGGCGACGTCGGCGGAGGGGATGATGCCCCCGCCGAAGACGACGATGTCGTCGGCGCCCTGCCCGGCGAGGAGGTCGACGACGCGGCCGAAGAGGCTGAGGTGCGCCCCGGAGTGCACCGACAGGCCGACGGCGGCGACGTCCTCCTGCACCGCGGCGGCGACGATCTGCTCGGGGCTCTGGTGCAGCCCCGAGTAGACGACCTCGAAGCCGGCGTCACGCAGGGCCCGCGCGACGATCTTCGCGCCGCGGTCGTGCCCGTCGAGGCCGGGCTTGGCGATGAGCACCCGCAGGGGCACGGTCTCGTCAGTCCCTCCCTCGGCGGCGTGTGGCCTGGCCCGGCGGGCGCGCAGGCGTCGCGTTGCGCGCCCGGCTCCCGCTCACGACACTGCCCGGGTGCGCCGCCGCGCAGGAGCCGTGCCGCTGGCGGGGCAGCATAGCGAAGCCGGCCGGCCCGGGCGATCCTGCCGGGCGGCCCCGAGGAGCGCGAAGGGCGGTCGTGGCGGACGGCGGGTACGGGCCGAGCGGCTACCTCCCCGAGCGCGCCGCGAAGCGCGCCCGCAAGATCGTCCTGCGGGCACCCCTCGGGCTGACGTGGATCGTCGCCTCGGTCGCCGCGGCCGTCGTCGTCCTGCTCCTCGGGGTCGTCTACCTCGTCACCGTCGCCGGCCCGCCCGGCGAGCCCTTCGTCGCCGCCGCCGAGATCGACGACATCGACCCCCGCGGCTCGCAGGCCCTCACCGCGGGAGGGCGCGAGGCGCTCGTCGTCCGCGGCGGCGGCGCGGTGCGCGCCTTCGCCCATCCCGGCGGCGAGGTCGCCTGGTGCGAGGCCTCCCGGCGCATCGAGGCGGCCGACGGGCGGGTCTGGGAGCCCTCCGGGCGGCTCGTCGGCGGCGAGGGCTCCTCGCTGGCGCCGCTGCCCGCCGAGGTCCACGACGGGACGCTCTACCTCGACCCGACCGCGCCGGGGCCCGCACCCGAGCCCCGGCCGCAAGACGCGACGCCGGCCTGCCACCCCTGAGCGGCGGGGTCCCCGGCATCGGATCCCGCGGCATCCCCATCGCAGCGGCACCTCCCGAGGCAGCGGCACCCCCCGAGGCAGCGGCACCCCCCGAGGCAGCGGCACCCCCCGGGGCAGCGGCGTCGGGCACAATGCCACGGGCGTCCCACGAGAGGTGAGTGCCGGATGGCGCAGCGGTGAGCGACGAGCCGACCGAGGCCTCGTCTGCGCTGCGCGCGCAGGCGGCCCGTGCGCTCGGCCACCTCATCAGGCCGCGCTCCTACCTCGGGCTGGCCCGGGAGGTCGCGCTCGCGACGTTCCACCTCGGCGCCTACCCCCTCGGGCTCCTGCCGGCGGTGCGCCCGATCGGCCAGGCCAGCGACGCCGACGCCGACGCGAGCGGGGCGGCGCACCCGGTCGACTACGCGCGCGCGGCGCTGCCGGTGGTCCTCGTCCACGGCTACGTCCACAACCGCTCGGCGTTCCTCGTCATGGCGCGCGCCCTCAAGCGCGCCGGCTTCGAGCAGGTCCACGGCCTCAACTACAACCCGCTCATCGCCGACCTCCCGCAGATCGCGCTCGGGCTCGCCAGCGAGGTGCAGCGGGTGCGCGACCGCACCGGCGCCGAGCGCGTCGCCCTCGTCGGGCACTCGATGGGCGGCATCGTCGCGCGCCACTACGTGCAGCTGCTCGGCGGCCACGACACCGTCGAGACCGTCATCACCCTCGGCGCCCCGCACCGGGGCAGCCTCACGAGCCATCTCGGCCTCGGCCCCGCGGCCAAGCAGCTGCGGCCCGGATCGGCCTACCTGCGGCGACTCGAGGAGAGCGCCCGGCCGAGCCGGGTGCGCTGGATCGCCTACTACTCCGACCTCGACCTCCTCGTCGTGCCGGCGGCCTCCGGCAAGCTCTCGCACCCGGCGCTCGCGGCGACGAACGTCCGCGTCAACGACACCGGCCACCTGTCGCTGCTGCTGTCGAGCGAGGTCCTCTCGAGCGTCATCGCCCACCTCGCCGGCGGCGGGGCCTCACCGGCGGGCGGGGCCGAGGGCACGACGCTGCTGCAGGCCACCCGCTAGCCTGCCGCAGCGATGACGACGACAGCGGCGGCGCAGCGCTTCGCGGTGTGCGCGATCCCGCTCAACCGCGTGCCGGTCGTCCGCCACCTCACCGCCCGCGCCGTGCCCGCCCGGGGCGTCGAGATCGGCGTGATCGCCCAACGCCCGACCGCGCGGGCCGAGGCCGCCTGGGCCCGTCGCCTCGCGACCGCCGAGCGGCCGAGCGCGGCCGACCTCGTCGCGATCGACGATCCGCACGGCCACGTCGTCGCCACCCCCACCGACCGCCTCGTGCCCGCCGAGCTCCTCGACGACGGCGGCTTCCTCACCCGCAACCTCGGCGGCTGGGCGCCGATCCTCTTCGGCGTCTTCGGCCTGCCCGAGGCCTCCGGCGAGGCGCCCACCGACCCCGTCCTCGCGGTGACCCGGGTGCTCGCCGAGCACGGGCCGCGGATCCGGGCCCGCGGCGCCGAGCCCGCGCAGGTCGCCGCCCGCCTCGAGACCGAGGTCGGCACCGACGCCGCCGGCGTCGCCGCCGCGGTGGGCCACCTCCACGCGCTGCGCGCCCGCTACGAGGGACGGCCCGCCGAGCACGTCGCGGTCCTCGCCCGGGCGCTCGCCAAGGGCGGTGACCTGCGGGAGTCCGTCGACCTCACCGCGGCGGACGCGCGCGGGGCAGCGGGCGGGGGCCTCGCCGGCGACCACGCCGACGCGACCCCGGTGCCGCGGCTGCTCCTGCTCGACGAGCTCATGGCCCAGCTCGTCGCCACCGAGGCCGCCCGTCGCGCCGCGGTCGCCGAGCGCGACCCCGCACGGGCGGAGGCCCTCGCCGAGACCCAGGCGGTGTGGGGCGAGCGCGACGGGCTGCGACTGCTGCTCAAGGGCGAGTACATCGCCGGGCGCCACCGCCGCTCGACGGTCCTGCTCGCGCCCGGCCTCGGCCTCGTCGTCAAGCAGCCCGCACCCGAGCCCGACCACGACATCGCCTTCGGGGAGGAGGAGAACTGGCCCTACGCCGTCGACGGCGGCGCGCTCGTGACCGCGCGCGGCCGGCTCGGCGAGATCGTCGCCGACGGCCTCGTGCCCCGGCTCGACCGCATCAGCGGCCGCGAGGTCGCCTTCTCGACGCTGCTCGGGCTCATCGTCGAGCCGTTCGTCGACGGGCCGACGCTGCAGGCCCACGTCCTCGAGGACCCCGCGCGCATGACCGCGGAGGTCTACGACGAGCTCGTCGTCGCCCAGCTGCTCTGCGAGGCGCTCGGCGTCGACAACCCCGACTGGCACGCGGCGAACTTCATCGTCCCCGCCGCCGGCGGCTCGCTCGTCCACATCGACTGGGGCGCGGCCACGCCGCTGGCCCCGGCCGAGGCCGCCGACCCGGCCGCGGCCCGGGCCCGGCTCGACAAGGTCGCCAACGTCGCCTACTCCTTCCACGACGCAGCCATCGCCGAGCGGGTCGCCTCGCTGCACGCCGCGCTGCGCGACGACGAGGTGCGCCTCGAGGGGCTGCGCCGCCGCGCTGCCGAGCTCGCCGCGCGAGCCTGACCCCCTGGGCCGCGCGTCGCGCGGCTGACGTCCCAGGCCGCGCGCGCCGGCAGTGGCGTCGAGCCCGTCACCCCTGACCGCTCCTCGCCAACGGCCTGGCGCCGAGCCCTGCGGCGTCGAGCGGCGCCCTGTCCGAAGGACCCGCGCGGGCGGGACCCCCGGCCATAGCGCGAAGGTGACCCTTGGCTGGACCCTTGGTGGAGGCGGGCCGCGCGCCGGCACCTCTCCGGCAGCGGGAGCGCGCGACCGCGTGCGGCGCGGGCACGCGTGGCGGGCTCGCTCAAGACGGAGGGAACGGGGATGCGGCGGGGCATCGTGCTCACCCTCGCAGCGCTCGGCATGGCCGGCCTGCTCCTGCTTGTCGCGGCACCGGCGGCAGCACAGGATCCCGGCTGGCGCATCGAGGCCTTCGACGTCGAGATCAAGATCGCCGAGGACGGCGCGCTCGAGGTCACCGAGGTCATCGAGGTCGACTTCGCCGAGCCGAGTCGGGGCATCTACCGGGAGATCCCCGTCCGCGTGCCGGTCGGCGAGGACGAGCTGCGCCGCTACCGCGTCGAGGACGTCCGCGTGCGCACCGGCATGGCCACACCGAACATCCTCGAGCGCACCGACGGCTTCAACGACGTGATGCTGCGCATCGGCAGCCCGACGATCACCGTGGTCGGCACGAACATCTACACGATCTCCTACACGTTCCATGGCGCGCTGAACCGCTTCGCCGAGCACGACGAGCTCTGGTGGAACGTCACCGGGGACCGCTGGGACACCGAGATCGCCTCGGTGACCGCCCAGGTCTCCGCGCCGGCGGAGCCCAGCGACCTGCGCTGCTTCGAGGGCCGCACCGGCTCGGACACCCCGTGCGGTGAGGCGACGAGCCGCGGTGGGGACGCGGTCTTCTCCGGCGGGCCCCTCGCGCCCGGCGAGCAGCTCGACGTCGTCGTCGCCCTGCCCTCGGGCGCGGTCGATGTCGCCGAGCCGGTCCTCGAGCCGGCCGCGGGGCTGCGCCGGGTGCTGCACCCCGGCGGGGCGCGCGGCACGCTCGCCGCGGGCCTCGGGGCACTCGGCCTCGCCGGGCTCGCCGGCGTCGCGCTGCTGGCCCGCGACCGCGCCGGAGCCGCCGCGCCGACCGGCGGGGTCGCCTTCCGGCCACCCGAGGGGCTGCGGCCCGCGCAGCTGCGGCTGCTGCAGCGCCGGCGGATCCCCGCCTCGGCCCTGCCGGCGACGATCGTCGACCTCGCGGTCAGGGGCCACCTGCGCATCGAGGAGGTCCTGCCCGAGGACGGCGGCGAGCTCGACTGGCGGCTCGTGCGCACCGTGAACCCCGACGATGCCCTCGCCGACTTCGAGCAGCACGTCGTGCGCGGGCTCTTCGGCCGCAGGGCCCTCGAGCTCGGCCACGGCGGCATGCGGGTGGCCGAGGCCGGTGCGAGCGCCAGGACACGAGGAGCGGACGGCGACGTCGGCGCCGAGCAGGCCGCGAGCCTCTCGGGGGCCTCGCTCGCCGGCGCGCTCGGCGAGGCACGCTCAGCCGAGGACGAGGACGGCCGGCAGCCCGTCACGCGCTTGTCCTCCCTCGGCGGCGGGCGCTTCCGCCCCGACGCCAAGCGCTTCGACGAGGCCCTCTACGACGACGCGATGGAGCGCGGGCTGTTCCGGGGCTCCCCCCGCGAGGTCCGCCTGCGCTGGGCGGCGGGCGCCGTGGCGGTCACCGCCGTCGGCGTCGCCGGCGTCGCGCTGAACTGGTGGCTCGACGGCACCGGCGGGCTCGTCTTCCTCGTCGCCGCCGTGCTCGGCG
This sequence comes from Egibacter sp., assembly GCA_003553795.1. Taxonomy (GTDB): domain Bacteria; phylum Actinomycetota; class Nitriliruptoria; order Euzebyales; family Egibacteraceae; genus T1Sed10-49. The sequence goes on from PWFH01000112.1 coordinate 7,699, forward strand.
CCCTCGCGCTGCTGCTCACCCCGAGGCTGCCGCCACGCACCGCCGAGGGCGCGCGGCTGCGCGCCGAGGCCGACGGCTTCGAGGAGTTCGTCGCCACCGCCGAGGCCGACCGCATGGCGTTCGCCGAGCGTGAGCTCCTCTTCGCCGCCTACCTGCCCTACGCGATCGCCTTCGGGTGCGTCGAGGCGTGGACGGCCCGGCTCGCCGCGCTCGGCGCGACGGGGCCGCCCGCCGGCGCCGATGGCTGGTACGTGAGCGCCGCCGCGGGCCAGCCCGACCTCCTCGGCACCCACCTCGAGCGCTTCGACCGGACCTCGCGCTCCCGGCTGCGGGAGCTCGAGGTCAGCGAGTCCTCCTCGGCGACGTCGACCGTCGTCGGCGGCTCGGCATCGGGGAGCTCAGGCTTCTCGGGCGGCGGCGGCGCGGGCGGCGGGGCCGGCGGTGGCGGCGGCGGACGCTGGTAGGGCCATGTTCGTGGCGCCGACCCGGCGGTGGCCACGCCGAAGGGAGGTGGCGTCGATGCCCCTCGGTGGAAGCGTGCTCTTCGTCCTCGTCGTTGGTGTCCTCGGCGTCCTCGCCACGCCCACCGAGGGCCTCGCGGCCTCGGTGGGCGACCTCGACGTGGAGTCCTTCGAGGCCGACGTCGAGATCACCCCCGACGGCGACCTCCTCGTGACCGAGACGATCACCGTCGAGTTCGCGAGCTCCGGGCACGGGATACTGCGGGTCCTGCCACTGCGGCTGCCCACCGAAGGCCGCGACTGGCGGCGCCACCGCGTCGAGGACGTCGAGGTCGCGACGGACCCGGGCACCCCCGGCGAGTTCTCGCTCTCGGAGGGGTTGCGCGACCTCACCGTGCGCATCGGCGGGCCGGAGTGGGGCACCGTCTCCGGCCGGCACACCTACACGATCTCCTACCGCTACGTCGGCGCCCTCGACAGCCTCGAGGAGCACGACGAGTTGTGGTGGAACGTCACCGGGGACCGCTGGGACGCCGACATCGCCTACGCACAGGCCCGCGTCTCCGCGCCCGTCGAGCTCCTCGAGGCGCACTGTCACGAAGGCTCAGCGGCCACTGAGATCCCGTGCGCGAACACCCAGGTCGACGGCACCGCCGCGACCTTCGAGAGCGGGTCGCTTGCCCCGGGGCAGCAGCTCGACGTCGTCGTCGCCCTGCCGTCCGGGGCCGTCGAGGTCGCCGACCCGATCCTCGAGCCGGCACCGGGACTCGCGCGGACGCTCGACGCCAGCGGCCACCGAGCGCCGCTCGCCGTCGGGGTGGTGCTGGCCGCCCTCGCCCTGCTTGCGCTCCGCACCCGCGATCCCGCGGGGGCTGGGCGACCCACCGGCGTAGTCAACCGGCCACCGCAGGAGCTGCGCCCCGCCCAACTGCGGTTCCTGCAGCGACGCCGCCTCGAGGATCGCAGCGTCCCCGCGACGATCGTCGACCTCGCGCTGCGCGGCCACCTCCGCATCGAGGAGGTCACCGACGACGGTCCCGCGCACTGGCGGCTCGTGCGCACCGTCAACGTCGACGATCCGCTGCTGGCCTTCGAGAAGCAGGTCCTGCGCGGTCTCTTCGGCAGCGGGGTGCTCGAGGGCGTCGCGCAGGGCGCCGAGCCGCCGGAGGGCGCCGGCGCGCGGCCGCCGGGCCACCGGGTCCTCACGCCCGCGGGAGCCACCCGGTCCGTCGCCGAGGTCGAAGCCCTCGCGGGGGCCTCGCTCGCCGGCGTGCTCGACGGGGCTCCGGACGTCGAGCCCGGCGACGGCTTCCGCACAGCCGTGACCCTTGCCAGCCGCGGCAAGGGCCGCTTCGCAGAGTGCGTCGACCGGGTCGAGCACGCCCTCGGTCGTGACGCCGCCGATCGGGGGCTCTTCGCATACGCGCCGGCGCAGGCCCGGCAATGGTGGCACCGGGGGGCCTACGCCGTCGCCGCGCTCGGCTTCGCGGGCGTCGTCGCCAACGACTGGATCGACGGCAGGGAGGGGCTCGTGTTCGCCGCCGTGGGCCTCGTCGGGCTCGCCGCCCTGCCGCTGGCCCGCCTCCTGCCGAGGCGCACCCGCGAGGGCGCCAGGCTGCGCGCGGAGGCCGACGCCTTCGAGGCGTTCCTCGCCGCGGACGAGGGTTCACCGCTGCCGTCGGCCGCGCGCGAGCTGCTCTTCGCCGCCTACCTGCCCTACGCCGTGGCGTTCGGCTGCGAGCAGCGCTGGACTCGGCGTCTCGCATCGATGTCAGGAGCGGCGCGAGACATCGACCTCGAGGCTCGCCATCTCGGCGCGCCCGCCGGCGACATCACCGCGCTCGGTGAGCAGGTCAGCCGCTTCGCGAAGGTCGCAAGCACGTTGCTGAGTCAGCGGCCACCGAGGGAGCGGTCCCTCGGTCACGCCGGGCCCGGAGGCGGCTTCTTCGGAGCTGGAGGCGGCGGAGCCGCGGGTGGTGGCGGCGGTGGAGGCGGGGGCGGAGGTGGTGGGGCCGCGGGCGGTGGCGGCGGCGGAGGCCACTAGGGCGCGCGGCGCGGAGCCCGGCGGAGGCCACGAGCCGGGCCGGGTGAGGGTGCCCTCGGCCCGGGCGCCCCGGCCGAGTCACTGCCGGACGTTGACGTCCCCGAAGACGCTGAAGCCGCGGACCTCGAGCAGCGGGGCCTCGGCGGCGGCCGCCGCCGGTGGCGGGCGGTGCTCGACGTCGGCGAAGACCCCGCTCGCGCCCATGACGACGCGCCAGTCGGCGGGCGCGGTGACGTCGACGTCGCCGAAGATCACCGTGAGGTCGACGACCATGCCCTCGGTCGGCTCGGTGTCACGGAGGTCGAGGTCGACGTCCCCGAAGATCGACGTGACCGCCGCACGCTCGAACGGCCCGGCGGGGTGGCGCACCGTGCGGTCCTCGAAGACCGCGGTGACGTCCCCGCGCGCCGACGGCGTCTCCCGCCCGCCCCCGCGGGGCCGCAGCAGGAGCCACGCGCCGACGGCGATGAGCACGAGCGGCCAGACGACCGCGGCCCCGACGGCCACGACGTCGGTCGTGATCACGAGCAGCAGGACCCCGAGGCCGAGGAAGACGACGGGGCCCGTGCCGAGTCGGCGCTGCTCGAGGAGCAGGCCGACGCCGATCGCGACGAACACGAGCGGCCACCAGGCGCCGACGAGCGCGCCGGGCTCGTCGACGACGCCGAGCTCGCCGAGGAGGAAGACCGCGCCGATCGCCACGAGGGCGAGACCGGCGACCCAGCGCGCGAGCATCCTCGAAGCACCCTTCCCGTCGGCCGCCCGGCCTGCCGGGCGGGATGGGATCAGCCTCGCAGACCGCGAGGGTCGGCTGACCTGTCCAGCGGCTCCAGTCGGGCGGTGAAGTGGCGCAGCCAGCGCGGCTGCTCGACGATGCGGTAGCCGCGCAGCGTCTCGGCGCGGGCGGCGACCGCGGCGATGACCTCGCCGACGTAGTCGATGTGGCTCTGGGTGTAGGTGCGCCGGGGCAGCGCGAGGCGCACGAGCTCATGGGGCCCGGGCTCGTCGGGTGCGCCGTCGGCGCCGGCCCGGCCGAACATCAGCGTGCCGATCTCGACGCCGCGCACCCCGCCCTCGAGGTAGAGCTCGCAGGCCAGCGCCTGGGCGGGCAGCTCGTGGCCGGGGATGTGCGGCAGCAGCGCGCCGGCATCGAGGTAGATCGCGTGGCCGCCGGGCGGGCGCACCGTCGGCACCCCGGCGTCCCAGGCGCGCTCGGCGAGGTAGGCGGCGGTGCGCACCCGGTAGCGCAGGTAGGCGGGGTCGGTGACCTCGATGAGGCCGACGGCGAGCGCGTCGAGGTCGCGCCCGGCGAGGCCGCCGTAGGTGGGAAACCCCTCGGTGAGGATGAGGTTGTCGCGGCAGGCCGCCGCGAGGTCGGGGTCGTCGAGGGCGAGCAGCCCGCCGATGTTGCCGAGGCCGTCCTTCTTGAGGCTGATCGTGCAGCCGTCGGCGAGGCGGAAGGCCTCCTCGGCGATCTCGCGGGGGCTGCGGCCCTCCTGCCCCGGCTCGCGCTCGCGCACGAACCAGGCGTTCTCGGCGAAGCGGCAGGCGTCGAGGAAGAACGGCACGTCGTAGCGGTCACACAGGGCCCTGACCCCGCGGAGGTTCGCGAGGCTCACGGGCTGCCCGCCCCCGGAGTTGTTCGTGATCGTCACGAGCACGAGCGGCACGCGCTCGCCCTCCTCGGCGAGGGTGCGCTCGAGCGCGGCGAGGTCGATGTTGCCCTTGAACGGCGCCTCGAGGGCGAGGTCGCGCCCCTCGGGGCAGACGAGGTCGCGCGCCTCCGCGCCCTGGAACTCGATGTTCGCGCGGGTGGTGTCGAAGTGGGTGTTGTTCGGCACGACGTCGCCGGCGCCCACGAGCTCGCCGAAGAGGATGCGCTCGGCGGCCCGCCCCTGGTGGGTGGGGATGACGTGGGCGAAGCCGGTGAGCTCGGCGCAGACGCGCTCGAAGCGCGCGAAGGAGCGCGCGCCGGCGTAGGACTCGTCGCCGCGCATCATCGCCGCCCACTGCTCCGCCGACATCGCGCCGGTGCCGGAGTCGGTGAGCAGGTCGATGAGCACGTCGTCGGCGTCGAGGGCGAAGAGGTTGTAGCCGGCGTGCGCCAGGGCCTCCTCGCGCTCGGCGCGCGTCGTGGAGCGCAGCGGCTCGACGGCCTTGATGCGGAACGGCTCGATGATGCTGCGCTCAGCCATGCGACGCTCCCCGCGGCCCTGCGGCCTGCCACGCCGGCGGCCGCGCCACGCATCCTACGACCACGCGGGAGTCGACCGGGGGTGCGCCGCGCGCGACGCAGCGTCGGCCCCGACCCCCCGCGGCAGCGCACGGGGGCGGCACCTCGCCACTTGGCCCCTCGGCCGTGGGACTTCCGTCAGGAGGACGCCGGAGACGGTCCGGAAAGGCTCGTACCGTGCCATACCCACAGCCTGGGACCCCGGGCGCGGAGAGGAGGCTGCCCATCGCCCGTCCCGCACGTTGACCCGCCACGCGCGGGCCGCCCTGCGCTCGCCGAGCGTGCCGGCAGCCCCTGCCGGGCTCGGTCGACCGCAAGCTGAAGAACGCGAAAGGTGCCCGTATGGAACCGATCACGATCTTCGCGATGATCCTCGCCTCCTTCGCCGGAGGCATCCTCGGGGCGGCGCTCGGTGCGCTGCCCGCCTTCGTCTTCATGGGCTTCGTCATCGTCGGTGGCGAGGCGCTGCGCATCGCCGGGATGAACATCGCCGGCATCGAGCTCGGTGGCTACACCGACAACCTCGCCTTCGGGGCCTTCTTCGGACCCCACATCGCCTTCGCCGCCGGCGCGGCCGCGACGGCCTACGCCGCGAAGAAGGGCTACATGGAGCCCGGCTTCGGCGGCAACTGGGGCCCCCACAAGGCGAAGAACATCCTCATCGCCTACGCCGGCCGCAAGCTCGACGTCCTCCTCGTCGGTGGGGTCTTCGGCATCATCGGCTGGCTGGTCTTCTACCTCTCCGACCTCGTCGGCGCGCCGTGGGACCCCATCGCCTTCGCCGTCGTGGTCTCCGCCCTCGTCCACCGCCTCGTCCTGCGCTACCCCGTGATCGGCAAGGTCCGCGGCGACAACCTCTTCGACCTCGGGCCGTTCAAGCGCGGGGAGACCCACGAGACCGACGGGCAGGGCGGCAAGCCCGCCGAGCGACTCAACGCCGAGCCGTGGCTGCCGTGGTTCTGCGAGTGGCAGAACGTCGGCCTCATCGGCCTCGCCTTCGGCGCCCTCGGCGGTCTCACGTTCTTCTACACCGGGAGCATGTTCCTCGCGTTCGGCTTCAGCGCCGCGACGCTCGTGTTCCTCAACCTCTCGTTCACCGAGGACTTCAAGCTGCCGCAGGTCCCGGTGCCGGCGACGCACCACATCACGCTGCCGGCGGCCACCGCCGTCGCCGCCTACGCCGGCTTCGAGGGCATGCCGGAGATCGCCACCGTGCAGGCCGAGATCATCCTCCTCGAGGCGATCGGCATCGGCGCGCTCTTCGGGCTGCTCGGCGCGCTGCTCGGTGAGGTCGCCCAGCGGATCTTCTTCATGCACGGTGACACCCACTGGGACCCCCCGGCGACGAGCATCGTCGTGACGACCCTGCTCATCGCCATCCTCCCCCTCGCGGGCGTCTTCCCGACCGCCGGGTTCGTGCCGCTCCCCGGATAGCGGGCCATCCCGCCTCCCCGAGTCCGCGGCCACCGGGCCCCCGGCGCGGTGGCCGCGCTCAGGTCGCGACGCGCAGCACCGACCAGCCGTGCGGCGGCAGCGCCCACGGCTGCTCCTCGTCGACGCCGTCGGCGGCGGCGAGCACGGACACCTCACCCGCCACGGCCTCGGCGGCGTCGTCGAAGCCGACGGCCTCATCGTCGAGGCTGAGCAGGACGACGAGGCGCTCGCCCTCACCCGCCACCGCGTAGGCCATCGCGGCGTTGGCGAGCTCGAGGACCTCGAGGTCGCCGTCGACGAGCCAGCGGTGGCGCCGGCGCAACCCGAGGAGCTCCTGGTGGCGGTGGAAGAGCGGCCAGCCGAGGTCGGCGAGCCCGGAGGGGTCGGCGGGGAAGGCCGGGCGCACCGCGTCGTCGCCGCGGGCGTGCTCCTCCTTCACCCCGGTGAAGCCCTGCTCGTCGCCGGCGTAGACGCTCGGCACGCCCGGCAGGGTCGCGAGCAGCACGACGGTGTGCTCGAGGTGCTCGGGCTCGGCGAGCTGGCTCGCGATGCGGGTGACGTCGTGGTTGCCGAGGAACGTCAGCGGCGGCGCGACAGCGACGACCTCGCGGTGGCGCTCCAGCGCGTGGGCGAGCTCGAAGAGGTTGCGGTCGTCGAGCGAGGACCACACGGCCTTCCACAGCTCGTACTGGGTGACGGCGTCGAGGCCGCCCTCGGTGAGCCATGGCTCGTAGGGGGCGTGGATGACCTCGCCGACGAACCAGGCGTCGGGGTGGCGCTCGCGCACGCGATCGGTGACCTCCCGCCAGAAGCGCGGCGGCACCGCGTAGGCGGCGTCGAGGCGCCAGCCGTCGGCGCCGCGGTCGAGCCAGTGCGCCATGACCTCGACGACGTGGTCGGCGACCTCCGGCTCGTCGTGGTCGAGGGCCACGAGGTGGTCGTGGCCCTCGAAGGTCTCGTAGGCGAAGCCGTCGGGGCCCTGCCCGTCCCAGTCGATGCGGAACCAGGCGGCGTAGCGCGACGCCCGCCCGTGCGCGAGCACGTCGGCGAAGGCGGGGTGGCCGCGGCCGACGTGGTTGAAGACCCCGTCGAGGAGCACGCGCACCCCGCGCGCGCGGCAGGCCGACAGCAGCGCCTCGAGGTCACCCTCGTCGCCGAGGCGGGCGTCGATGCGGTGATGGTCGACGGTGTCGTAGCCGTGGGTCTCGGAGGCGAAGACCGGCCCGAGCGCGAGGCCGTTGGCACCGAGGTCGACGAGGTAGTCGAGCCACCCCTCGAGCTGGGCCAGGCGGGCCACCGGCGCGGCCCCGGCCGGCAGGGCCTCGCGCTCGGCGCCGGTGAAGCCCAGCGGGTAGACGTGCCACCAGATGACGTCATGCGCCCAGCTGCTCACCAGTGCCTCCTTGCCTCGGCTCGGACCCTGAGCCTACGGGCTCGCCGCCGCGCTCAAGTCCGTCGCAGTGGCGCCGACGATACCGGTACAGGTCGGCATCACCGGCGCCGATCGGCGGCGCCGGGCGTCGCGCGTTGGGGCGCGCCGCTGCCGACCACCCCCCGCCGAGCGCGCACCGGGCAGGGCATCATCGGTCGCAGGGTGGGGATCATGCGGAGGATGCATAGGCGATGGGCGCGATGGAGCAGTGGGCCGCGGCGGTGACCGATCACCTCGACCCCACCACGTTCCCC
>PWFH01000001.1 GCA_003553795.1 Egibacter sp.
AGCCGCACCGCCACGAGCCGCGCCCCCTCCTCCGGCTCGTCGATCGACCGACCCGGCACCGCCGGATCGACGACCTCCTCGACGGTCACCGTCGACTCGCCCCCATCACGGGTCGCCAGCGTCAGCGCGTCACCGATGCGCGCGTCGTCGAGTTGGCCGGGCTCAGGGTCGCCCTCGGGCGGGACCTCGCGTGGGGAGAGCCGGCCAGAGGCGACGTTCTCGTCGAGGTGACGCATGAGGAACAGCGCCATCTCGACGCGGCGGACCTCGGCGAAGGGCTCGTAGGTCCCGTCGTCCACACCCTGCGCGATGCCCTGCGCGGCGAGGGCGTTGACCGCGGCGAAGCGCTCGTCGCTCAGGCCGTCGAGGTCGTCGAAGGCCTCCTCGGTGGTGTCGTAGCTGCCCTCGGCGAGGAGGTCCTGCACCCGGGTGAGGAAGACCGCCATGTCGACCCGCGAGACCGTCGCGTTCGGCGAGAACGTGTCCTCGCTCGTGCCCTGGGCGACCTGAAGGGTGCCGAGGAGGTCGATGGCCTCCCGGGCCTCGGCGCTCAGGTCGTCGACGTCGGCGAAGCCCTGGTCGACGATCTCGTCGGGGGCGTCGAGCGCGCCGTCGTCGATCGCGTAGTCGATGACGCGCTCGAGAAAGAGCGCCATCTGGTAGCGCTGCACCGCCAGGCCCGGCCGGTAGGTCCCGTCGCCGTAGCCGCCGGTGATCTCGTAGAAGGCGAGGCACTCGACCGCCTCGCGGGCGGCGTCGCTGTAGCCGCCGAGGTCGTCGAAGCCAGGGTCGAAGCCGCCGACGTTCGCGCAGGCCTCGTCGATGCCGCGGGCGGGCTCCTGCGCCTCAGCCGGCGGCGGCCACGCGCCGGCGAGCAGCGCGAGCACGGCGAGCATGGCAAGCAGCCCACGGGCCGGTCGCGTCGTCGTCATCGTCGTCCCTCCATGCCTGCTCGGTTGCGGTCCGGGCGGCCACCCGCAGGCGAGGGCGGCGCCCGTCTCGAGCGCGCACATCGTGGCAATCGGCTGTGATGTCCGAGAGGGACGCCTCGCCCCCTGGGTGTTCGACGCCGGTCCTGCGTCATCTGCGGCTGACCCTGCCGTGGTCAGCCGCGGAGCCGTCGCGCGCAGCGGGCGTCGACCTCACGGTCGAGGCGGCCGATGAGCCACGGGCCGTCAGGCGCCTCGGCTCAGCGCAGCCCGGTCCAGCCGGTCGCGGCGAGGTCGCGCCAGAACGCCGCGGCGCTGCCGCTCGCGGTCGGCTGCTGGTAGGAGTACACCGCGACGCCGCCGGTGCCCCGCAGCGTCCGCCCGACCTGGTCGGCGCCGGCGGCGGGGGCGTTGAGGTAGCCCGCGACCCCGGGCACGACCGCGGCGTGGCCCTCGGCGGCGAGACCGCGGTTGTAGACGAGCCACTGCTCGAACCAGCGCGACTGGTCGGCGTCGTGGGCGCGGAAGTACGTCATCGGCAGGACGAGGTCGACGAGGCCCTCGCGCGCCCACGACGGCCAGTCCTGCAACGCGTCGCGGTAGGTGCGCGTCTGGGCGAAGGCGGCGTCACCGCCGGAGCCCGGACCCTGCCCCCAGGCGATCGTCGCGGCCGAGAGGGCGACGTCACGGCCGTCGAGAACCTCGCGGGCGGCGGTCATGACCCCGGCGGTCTGCGCGCGCCGCCAGTCCGACCAGGCGCGGTCGCCTGGGTCGGGCGGGATGCTGCGGCCGGTCTCGGCGGCGAAGCGGCGCAGCGCCTCGGGGTGGTAGCCGTGGCGGGCGGACTCGTAGCGCACGTAGTCGAGGTGGATGCCGTCGAGGCCGTCGCGGTCGGCGAGCTCGTCGACGATCGCGGTGACGTGCTCGACGACCTCCGGCAGCGCCGGGTCGAGGTAGTCCGACCACTGCCCGTCGGCGGTGCGGGTCACCCAGCGGTCGGCGACCGGCGCGCCGCGGCCGTGCTCGGCGGCCAGCCACCCCTCCGGGGCGGGCAGGTCGTCGTAGACGCGGTGGGTGCTCGGCATCACCGAGATCCAGGCGTGGACCTCGAGGCCGGCCTCGCCGGCGACCTCAAGCAGCGTGGCGAGGACGTCGAGGCCCGGCTCGAGGCCGGGGTCGGGGGTGGGCGGCAGGACCTCGGAGGCGTAGTAGGCGTCGTGGCGGCGCGCGACCTGCGCGATGACGGCGTCGGCGCCGGCAGCGTCGAGGTCGGCGACGAGGGCCTCGATGCCCTCGCGGGTCTTGAGCGTGTCGTCGAAGAGGTGGACCCACGCCGCGCGGAACCCGGCGACGCCGCCGACGCCGTCGGGCACGACGGTGCGGGCGGGCAGGCGCTCGGCGGCGACGTTCTCGTCGAGGTGGCGGGCGAGGAACAGCGCCATCTGCGCGCGCGTCACCGCGGCGAACGGACGGAAGGTGCCGTCGGCGTGGCCCGCGGCGATGCCGACCTCGGCGATCGCGGCGACGTCGTCGGCGCGCGGGAGGTCCTCGCCGACGTCGGGGAAGCTCGGGGCGTCGGCGCCCGCGGCGTAGGGCTCGGCGAGCACGCCCTGCAGGCGCACGAGGAACGAGGCCATGTCGCGTCGGGTCACCGACGCCCGGGGTGAGAACGACTCCGGGCTCGTGCCGGTCGTGATCTCGAGCGCGGCGAGGCGGGCGATCGCCGTCTGCGCCTCGGCGGCGAGCCCCGACGTGTCGGTGAAGGAAGGCTCGGCCGGCGCGGGTGGCAGCTCGAGGTCGCCGTGGGCCTCGGCGTAGCGCAGCACGCGGTCGAGGAAGCGCGCCATCTCCGCGCGGGTGACCGGTCGCGAGCCGCGGAAGCTGCCGTCGGCGTAGCCGCCGGCGATCTCGTAGGCGCTCACGCAGCGGATCGCCTCGGCCGTGGCCGCCGGCTCGGCGTCGAGGTCGAGGAAGGCGATGCGCTCAAGGTCGAGGGCGCCGCAGGCCTCGGTGAGGTCCCGCGGGGCGGGCGTGTCGGCGCTGGCCGTCGGGCCTGGCAGCAGCGCGAGGAGGAGGGCCACGGCGACCAGCGCCGCGAGGGACCGGGCGGGCTGCAACGGCAGGGCGCGCATCGTCGACCTCGCTCTCACCGGCGGCCTGCGGGCGCACCCGCGCCGCCGTGGGCGGACACGCTCCAGTATGGACTGCCCGGCCGGCACGGTGCCGCAGCCACGGTGTACCGTCGCCACGGCCGCTACCCACCCGGAGGTCGCCGATGCCCTCTGCCCGCCGCGTCCTGCTCGCCGGCTTCTTCGGCGCCGGCAACGCCGGCGACGACGCGATCCTCGCCGCCGCCGCGGCCAGCCTTCGCCGCGCCGAGCCCGGCGTCGCGCTCACCGCGACGAGCAACCGCCCGGCCGAGACCGCCGCGGCCTTCGGCGTCGAGGCCGTGGCCTGGCGCGACCTCGAGGGCCTCGCCGCCGCCGTGGAGGCCGCCGACGTCGTCCTGCTCGCCGGCGGCGGGCTCGCCCACGACCGCTTCGGTTTCGACGCCGCCGACGTGCTCACGCCGGCCCACCGAGGCCTCGGCCGCGCCGCCTCGGTCGCCGCGCTCGCCCGCGCCTGCGGGCGCCCGCTGGCGATCCGCGGGCTCGGCGTCGGGCCGCTCACCG
>PWFH01000048.1 GCA_003553795.1 Egibacter sp.
GCAACTCGACTCCATGAAGGCGGAGTCGCTAGTAATCGCGGATCAGCAACGCCGCGGTGAATACGTTCCCGGGCCTTGTACACACCGCCCGTCACGTCATGGGAGTCGGCAACACCCGAAGTCAGTGGCCTAACCCGCAAGGGAGGGAGCTGCCGAAGGTGGGGCCGGCGACTGGGACGAAGTCGTAACAAGGTAGCCGTACCGGAAGGTGCGGCTGGATCACCTCCTTTCTAAGGAGCCATTGCGACGGCGTACGTCCGTCGCATACTCCGTGGATCACTGGCTAATCAACCTCGAGACGCCGAGCGTCCGTTGGGGAGACCGCGAGAGCGGTCACGACCGACCGACGTCACCGGCGAGCGTTGTTGGGCACACTGTGCAGCTTTGAAGGCTGCGGTTCGCGCCTTCCGGGCCCCTGCCAAGCGGCGGGGGCCTCCGGTACGGTGAACCACGCGGCAAGTCCGCGTAGGCACCTCAGGCACCGGAACGACAGAACGTTGAGAACTCCATAGCGAGCGCGAGCATCGTCTCGGCAAGTTGTAAAGGGCACCTGGTGGATGCCTTGGCGCTGGAAGCCGATGAAGGACGTTGCAGGCTGCGATAAGCCTCGGGGAGCTGCCAAGCAAGCTTCGATCCGGGGATCTCCGAATGGGAAAACCTGGCACGGGTCATGCCGTGTCACTCCTGCCTGAACACATAGGGCAGGTAGAGGAAACCTGGGGAACTGAAACATCTAAGTACCCAGAGGAAGAGAAAACAACCGTGATGCCCCTAGTAGCGGCGAGCGAACGGGGTAGAGCCTAAACCGATGTGGTGTACGAGCCAGCAGGCGCTGCCATATCGGGGTAGTGGGACTCAACAGGGAGGGCTGCTGACCCCCCAGGGAGTTACAAAGCTCGCGGATAGCCGAACGGCCTGGAAAGGCCGACCGTAGAGGGTAATGGTCCCGTAGGCGAAATCCGTCGAGCCTCCCGTTGAGCATCCCGAGTAGCACGGAACCCGTGAAAGTCCGTGTGAATCAGCGGGGACCACCCCGTAAGGCTAAACACTCTCCAGCGACCGATAGCGGATAGTACCGTGAGGGAATGGTGAAAAGTACCCCGGGAGGGGAGTGAAATAGTACCTGAAACCATGTGCCTACAAACCGTTGGAGCCCGCTTCTGCGGGTGACAGCGTGCCTTTTGAAGAATGAGCCGGCGAGTTAGCGATCAGTAGCAAGGTTAACCGGTCGACGGGAAGCCGTAGCGAAAGCGAGTCTGAATAGGGCGACACAGTTGCTGGTCCTAGACCCGAAACGGTGTGAGCTACCCATGGGCAGGCTGAAGCGCGGGTAAGACCGCGTGGAGGGCCGAACCCACCTAGGTTGAAAACTGGGGGGATGACCTGTGGGTAGGGGTGAAAAGCCAATCGAACACCGTGATAGCTGGTTCTCCCCGAAATGCATTTAGGTGCAGCGTTGTGCGTTCCGTATCGGAGGTAGAGCACTGTTTGGACGCGGGGGCCTACAAGCTTACCAACTTCAGACAAACTCCGAATGCCGATACGCCAAGCACGGCAGTGAGACTGTGGGGGATAAGCTCCATAGTCGAGAGGGAAACAGCCCAGACCGCCAGCTAAGGTCCCTAAATCATGGCTAAGTGGGAAAGGATGTGGGACATCCCAGACAACCAGGAGGTTGGCTTAGAAGCAGCCATCCTTGAAAGAGTGCGTAATAGCTCACTGGTCAAGAAGTCCCGCGCCGATAATGTAACGGGGCTAAGCCATGTACCGAAGCTGCGGCAGCGCGCCATCAACGCGAAAGCGGGCGTGCTGGGTAGGGGAGCGTCGATATGCGAGCGAAGCGGCAGGGCAACCTAGTCGTGGACGCGTATCGAGTGAGAATGCCGGCATGAGTAACGAATGAGGGGGGAGGAACCCCTCCGCCGAATGTCCAAGGGTTCCTGGGGAAGGTTCATCCGCCCAGGGTAAGTCGGGACCTAAGGCGAGGCCGACAGGCGTAGTCGATGGATAACAGGTTGATATTCCTGTACTAGCTCTCAACCGCCCACAGCTGAACTGGAGTTGCTAAGGAAACCCTTCGGGGCTACCGATCCACTCCACAGTAGGCTAGCGATGGGGAGACGCAGGAGGGTATGGCATCCCCGGCGATGGTAGTCCGGGGGCAAGTGCGTAGGCCGCGGTCCAGGCAAATCCGGACCGCATGAGGCTGAGACACGATACCGACACGCAAAGTGGAAGTGCCAAATCCCATGCTGCCAAGAAAATCCTCTAGCGAGGGTGAGAGCTACCCGTACCCCAAACCGACTCAGGTGGACAGGTAGAGAATACCGAGGCGATCGAGCGAACTCTGGTTAAGGAACTCGGCAAATTGGCCCCGTAACTTCGGGAGAAGGGGTGCCACGGGAGGTGTAGGACCTTGCGTCCGAAGCTTTCCATGGCCGCAGTGACCAGGCCCAAACGACTGTTTACTAAAAACACAGGTGCATGCGAAGTCGTAAGACGAGGTATATGCACTGACGCCTGCCCGGTGCTGGAACGTTACGAGGAGGGGTTAGCTTCGGCGAAGCTCCGAATCTAAGCGCCAGTAAACGGCGGCGGTAACTATAACCGTCCTAAGGTAGCGAAATTCCTTGTCGGGTAAGTTCCGACCTGCACGAATGGCGTAACGATTTGGGCGCTGTCTCGACCAGAGGCTCGGTGAAATTGCACTGCGAGTAAAGATGCTCGCTACGCGCAGCTGGACGGAAAGACCCCGGGAGCTTTACTGCAGTTTGGTGTTGGGGTTCGATATTATCTGTGCAGGATAGGTGGGAGGCTAGGAAATCTGGACGCTAGTTCAGGTGGAGCCGCCCTTGGAATACCACCCTGGTAATGTTGGACTTCTAACCTCGGTCCGTAACCCGGATCAGGGACAGCGCCTGACGGGCAGTTTGACTGGGGCGGTTGCCTCCTAAAGAGTAACGGAGGCGCTCAAAGGTTCCCTCAGGCTGGTCGGCAATCAGCCTTCGAGTGTAAGGGCACAAGGGAGCTTGACTGCGAGACTGACAGGTCGAGCAGGTGCGAAAGCAGGACCTAGTGATCCGGCGGTGGCAAGTGGGAGCGCCGTCGCTCATCGAATAAAAGCTACCCCGGGGATAACAGGCTCATCTTCCCCAAGAGTCCATATCGACGGGAAGGTTTGGCACCTCGATGTCGGCTCGTCGCATCCTGGGGCCGGAGTAGGTCCCAAGGGTTGGGCTGTTCGCCCATTAAAGCGGCACGCGAGCTGGGTTTAGAACGTCGTGAGACAGTTCGGTCCCTATCCGCTGCGCGCGTAGGAGACTTGAGAAGGGCTGCCCCTAGTACGAGAGGACCGGGGTGGACGTACCTCTAGTGTGCCGGTTGTCCTGCCAAGGGCATGGCCGGTTGGCTACGTACGGGAGTGATAAGCGCTGAAGGCATCTAAGCGCGAAGCATGCTTCAAGATGAGGTCTCCCATCCCGCAAGGGAGTAAGGCCCCCCGCTAGACCACGGGGTTGATAGGCCGGAGGTGTAAGCCCAGCAATGGGTTCAGCCGACCGGTACTAATAGGCCGAGGACTTGCCGTGATGCTCGCGCTCGCTATGGTGTTCCGACGCTCGTCGTCGATCGCCACATCAAATTTCATAGATCTTCCGCGGTCATAGCGGAGGGGGTACACCCGGTTCCATTCCGAACCCGGAAGTTAAGCCCTCCTGCGCCGATGGTACTGCCCGGGCGACTGGGTGGGAGAGTAGGTCGCCGCGGACTTCTTCTTGGTGGGAGCCGCCCCGATGGGGCGGCTCTCGCTGTATCAGGAGGCCACCCCGGTGGAGGATCCCAAGCGCAAGGCCCCGAAGCCCTCGCGTGGCGGCGGGGCGCCGCCCCCACGCCCGCCTCGCACGGGTGAGCAGGGGGCGCGTCCGCGCAAGCCCGAGCTCCCCCGCGAGCGTCCGCACCTGCCGCGGGAGGTCCACGCCGACGTGCGCTCGACCGCGCCGTCCGGCGCGGTCGACGACCTCGCGCGGGCGCTCGGGGCTGCCGAGGAGGCGATCGCCCGCGGGGACGCCGCCCGCGCCGTCGAGGTGCTGGTGTGGGCGAAGTCGGTGGCCACACGGAGTTGGGCGGTGCGCGAGGCGCTCGGCATCGCCCTCTACCTCGAGGGGCGTTTCGCGGAGGCCCAGCGGGAGCTGCTCACGTACCGTCGGCTCTCGGGTCGGCACGACCAGAACCATCTCCTCGCCGACTGCGCCCGAGCCACCGGCAAGATCGACCAGGCGGTCGAGCACGTCGAGGCGATGATCGGCGCTGGGGTCGAGGAGGACCGGATCGCCGAGGGGCTCATCGTCGTGGCCGGTGCACGCCTCGAGGGTGGGGAGCCCGACGGGGCGCTCGCGGTGCTGCGACGGCTCGAGCTCGAGGTCGAGGAGCCCGAGCCCTACCATCTCAGGCTCTGGCACCTCGCCGCCCGCGCGGCACGCGAGGCCGGGCAGGAGGAGGCCGCGCAGCGCTGGCGCGCGCGCATCGCCGAGGTCGACGCCGACGCGCTCGCGGTGCTCGACGGCGAGAGCCGGCCCCGCTGAGGCGCAGGCGCCGCACCGCGCGCATCGGGACGGCGCCCGGCCGCGGCGGGAGCGCTCAGGTCGCGACGCGGCCCTCGGCGCGCAGCTCGAGGTAGCGCAGGAGCCCGGCGGCGTTGCTCTCGAAGCCCGTGAGCAGGTCGACGCGCTCACGCGCCTCGGGATCGGCGTCGGTGGCGATGACGTCGTCACGGAAGCGGGTGGCGAGGGTCTCGGCGATGTGGTCGACCTCGGCGTGCTCCTGCCAGGCCGATTCGGCGGTCGCCAGCCAGCGCGCGAGCTGCTCCTCGGCCTCGTCGAGGGCCTCGGCCGCCGGGCCGACCTCGCCGTAGTGGGCGAGCAGCAGGCGGGCGGGCTCGCGCTCGCGGTAGCGCCGCAGCGAGCGCGTCGCGAGGACCGCATCGAAGTCGGGAGGGGGCGTCGCCGGGCGGATCCTCGTCATCCCCGGCATCTTCACGCCGACCGAGTCGCCGACGAAGACCGCTCCGGCGTCGGGGTCGAACACCCCGATGTGGTGCTTGGCGTGACCGGGGGTGAAGAGCACCTCGAGCCGTCGCCCGCCTCCGAGGTCGAGGAGGTCGCCGTCGGCCACGGCGTGCACCCGCTCGGGGGCGATCGGCGTGCACTCGCCGTAGACGGTGTCCATGAGCGGGCCGTAGACCCGCCGCGAGCTCGCGTTGAGGCGCTCAGGGGAGGAGAGGTGCGGCGCGCCCACCTCGCTGACGACGACCTTCGCCTGCGGGAACGCCGCGAGCACGTCGCCGGCCCCACCGGCGTGGTCGAGGTGGATGTGGGTCACGACGAGGTAGGCGAGGTCGTCGGCGTCGAGGCCGCAGTCGGCGAGGGCGCGCAGCACCGCGTCGACCGAGAGCGCGGGGCCGCACTCGACGAGCGTCGGCCTCGGCGCGTCGAGGAGATAGCCGGCGGTCACGTCGCGCAGGCCCGCGGTGCGGGTGTCGATCGCGGTGATGCCGTCGCCCAGGGGGGTGAGCAGGTCGCCTTCGGTCATCTCGGACGGTCTCCGGTCAGTCGGGGCGGCGGTCGGCCTCGGCGAGCAGTGGGGCGATCTGACGGCGGACCCACTCGGGCGCCTCGGTGGGCAGGACGTGGGTCGCGCGCGGGTGGATCGTGAGGGCGCCACGGGGTGCCGCGGCGGCGAGCGCGCGGAGCCGGCTCACCGGGGTGAGGCGATCGCGCCCGCCGGCGAGGGCGAGCACCGGCGCGTCGCAGTCAGCGAGGCGGTCGGTGGCGTCCTCCCGCTCGGCAGCCGCCATCATGTCGGCGAGCACGAAGGGGTCAAGGCCTGCAACGTGGCGGGTGAAGTCGTCCATCACCGCGCGCGGGGCCGCCGCGCTCGCGCCCCCGAGCAGCCGTGCCGACCAGTAGGGCAGCGGGCTGTTCCAGAGAGCGCGCCACAGCGCCGTCGTTGCCTCGGGCACGTAGCCCGCTGGGCCGGCCAGGCCCGGCACGAGCCGCCCTGCCGGCAGTGGCCCGCCCACCGCGTCCAGGGGCTGGCCGGCGGCGCCGGCGACCGCCGCGAGAGCGCGGGTGCGCGCGCCGAGGTGGGGCAGGGCCGTCGCGGCGACCTGGACGCCGTAGGAGTGCCCGACGAGGACGACGTCGTCGAGCCCGGCGGCGTCGAGCACGGCGACGAGGTCGCTGGCGACGACCTCGGGGCCGACGGCCTCCCGCCGCGCCGGCGTCCCGCTGCGCCCGTGTCCCCGGTAGTCCCAGCGCAGGACGAGGCGGTCGCGCGACAGCGGTCCGACGAGCGGGCGCCAGTACTCGTCGCTGCAGGCGATGCCGTTGCAGAGCACGACCGCGGGCCTCGCCGTCGCGCGCCCGTCGAGGCGGAAGGCCAGCGCCGTGCCGTCAGCGGCCTCGGCCCGCGTCCAGACGCCGCTGCTCGGGCCCGGCGCTGCGCCACCGGGGCTGGGGCGCGACGAGGCGCCGACTGCGGGGGCTGCGGGTCCCTCGGCCATGCGGGGCAGTCTACGCCGGCGCCTGCTCCGCTTCGGCGCTGCGCAGCAGCAGCCCGGCCCGTGGCTTGGGGGCGATGCGCGTGGTCTTCGGCGGCAGGCGCTGGCCGTCGACGGCGAGGTCGAGGACACGCGGGAGGGGCACCGGCCGCACGACGAGCAGCGCGGCGTCGTCACGGGCGGAGACCTCAGCGGCTGCGCGTCGGAGGTCGGCGCGCGGGTGCACCGCCCCGGCCGGCAGGGCGAGCGAGGGCAGGATCGCGTGCTCGAGCAGCGCGGCGTCGACGTCGCGCCAGGCCCACCGCCGGGCGCTCGGCAACTGCGCGACGAGGGTGGCGCGGTGGCGGGGACGCAGCAGCCACGCCGTGCCGTCGGGCGCGAGCAGGCCCATGACCCCCGCGGGCTCGGCGCTGACCCACCGGGCAAGCGCGGCGGGGCCCACGGCCGCCCGTTCGAGGTGGAAGTGCTCCTCGAGGCCGGCGAGGCTGCGCCGACCGAGCGGTCGCAGGAGGCGGTGCACCGCCTCGACGCGCACCCCGTCGGCAGGGTCGGCGAGGTAGACGAGCGCGCGCTCGAAGGGCGCCTCGGATCCTGCGTCGGGGTGGGCTGCGCGCTGGGCGTCCCGGTGGGCGAGTGAGCGCGCCCAGCGGTGGTGACCGTCGGCGATGATCGCCCGCGTCTCGGCGAGGGCCGCGGCGAGCGTGGCCTGCTCGTCGGGGTCGCGCAGCGCCCAGACACGGTGGTCGGCGCCGTCGGCGTCGGTCATCGCCACGATCGGGGCGCTCGGCGGTGGGGCGGCGAGGCGTTCGGTGAGGGCCGGCGGAGCGCCGACGAGCAGGGCGTGGACGGGGGTGAGCTCGACGGGGAGCTCGGTGAGGCGGCGCAGGCGGGCGGCGACCCTCGCGGTGTCGACGTCCTCGTGGGGCAGGATCCCGGCCGTGCCGTCGAGGGGGCCGAGGCGCACCGCGGCCAGCAGCCCGCGCTGCGCGGTCGGCACCCCGGCGACGAGCTCGTGGATCTCGTAGCGGTACAGGGCGGGGGAGACGTCGTCGACGAGGGCGCCCTGGCGCCGCCAGCTGCGGTACAGGCTCGCCGCGCGGCGGTGGGCGCCGTCGGGGGCGTGCAGCTCGAGCACGGTGTAGGGGCTCGCCTCGCGGTGCCCGGCGTAGGCCAGCGGCTCGACGGCGTCGTAGGCGGGAGCCGACGTCGCGCGCGCGTCACCGGCCACGTCGGGGTCGTAGCGCACCGCGCGGAACGGCGCGGCGTCGAGCATCGCTCCTCCTCGTCTCGGCAGCCGACGGGCGCACGCTACCGTGGCGGGGCGCGACACGAGGAGCCTGCCATGCCCGAGACCGACGACGCCCTCGTCTACCACCTCTACCAGCAGGGGCGCGAGCGCCTCGAGGGCGGCGACCCTCGCGGGGCCGCGGAGGTCCTCGAGCTCGCCGTCGAGCACGAGCCCACGAAGGCGTCGCTGCACGAGACGCTGGCGCGGGCCTACTTCGCCACCGCGAGGATCGGCCCGGCGCGCGAGGCCTTCGAGCGCGCGCTCGACCTCGATCCCACCGACGCCTACGCCCACTTCTGCGCCGGCCGCTGCTACGAGCGCGAGGGCCGCGTCGACGCGGCGGTCAAGCACTACCGCCTCGCCTGCGCGCTGAGCCCCCGCGAGGTCTACCACGAGCGCCTCGCGCGGCTGCAGGCGAGCTGACCTCGGCCCTCAGCGCGTCGGCCGACGCCGTCGGCGCGCCCGCCGCGGTCGCCACAGCCCCACGAGGACGAGCCCGGCGACGAACCCCGCGACGTGGGCGAGGGTGGCGACCTGCCCGCCGGTGAGCGCGCCGACGCGCAGCTGCACGACCTCGGCGGCGAACCACAGGCCGAGCACGAGCACCGTCGGCAGGCGGACGACGAGGAAGAACAGCAGCGGGACGCTCACCGTGACCCAGCCGCGGGGGAAGAGCCGGAAGTACGCCCCGAGCACCCCGGCGATCGCCCCGGAGGCACCGACGAGCGGTCGCAGCCCGCCGGGGTCGGCGGCGACGAAGACGAGGGTGGCGAGGACGCCGACGACGACGTAGAAGCCTGCGTAGCGCAGGTGGCCGAGCCGGTCCTCGAGCGCCCCGCCGAACACGCCGAGGTAGAGCATGTTGAAGCCGAGGTGCAGCCAGCCGCCGTGGAGGAACATCGCGCTGAGCAGCGAGGCGGCCACCGGCTTGTCCGGTGCGGGCGCGAGCTCGCAGGCAGGGGGGCCGGCCGCCGCGGCCTGCCCGGCGTCGAGCGGGCTGAGGCTGGTGATCTCGGCGGGGATGACCGCCCACTCGAGGAAGAAGCGCGCCTGGGTGCACGCGTCGGCCCACCAGGGGGTGAGCAGGACGAAGACCACGACGTTGGCGAGCAGCAGGGCCCGGTTGACCCAGGGGGTCCGCCGCGGCCGGTAGCCGTCGCCGAGGGGGATGACCATCGCCGCGCGAGGCTACCTGCGTCGGCGGGCGTACCCGGTATCCTCGCGGCGGCAACGGCGCGGCAGCCCTCGCGGCCGGCGCCGGCGCACGGCGCGGCTGCTGGCCCTGCGGCCCCGCCACCCCGACCCCGGCGCCCCGGCCCCGACACCCCGACACCCCGACATCCGGACCCCGACCGCGGAGGAGCACCCTTGGACGGCCCGCTGCAACGCCCCCTCGAGGGCCTCGTCGGCGTGACCTCGCTCACGCGTCGCGGGGCGGAGTCGATCGTGCGCACCCTCGTCCAGCAGGGCGAGGTCGCCGCCGACCGCGCCGAGCGCGCCGTCGACGAGCTGCTCGCGCGCTCCGAGCGCAACCGCAGCGCGCTCGCCGAGCTCGTGCGCACCGAGACCGAGCGTGCCGTGGGCCGCCTCGGCCTCGCCCGGCAGGAGGACGTCGACGCCCTCGCCGAGCGCGTCGCCCGCCTCGAGGCCGCGGCCGAGCCCGTTGAGCCCGGGCCCACCGACGACGGAGGGCAGGGGTCGTGAGCGACGCCCTGGGAGAGCACATGGGCCGTCTGAAGGCGCTCGAGCAGGCCCCGCTCGAGGAGCATCCCGACGTCCTCGAGGAGGTCGGCGACGCGATCGCCGCCGAGCTCGACGAGGTGGGCCGCCTCGACGGCGCATGAGGCGCCCGGCCGGGCTGCGGTGAGCACCCCCCGCCGGCGGCTCGATGCCGTCCTCGTCGAGCGCGGCCTCGCCCGCAGCCGGGCCGAGGCGCGCGAGCGCATCGCCGCGGGGCGGGTCACCGTCGACGGCGCGCCGGCGACGAAGCCCGCCACGCTCGTGGCCCGCGGCGCCGACCTCGTCGTCGCCGAGGCGGGTCCGCGCTGGGCCTCCCGGGGCGGGGAGAAGCTCGACGGCGGGCTCGAGCGCCTCGGCCTCGACGTCGCCGGGCGCCACGCCCTCGACGCCGGCGCCGCCCACGGCGGCTTCACCGACGTGCTGCTCGCGCGCGGTGCGGCCGCCGTCGTCGCCGTCGACGTCGGCTACGGCCAGCTCGCCTGGCGCCTGGCCACCGACCCACGCGTGAGGGTCCTCGACCGCACGAACGCCCGGCACCTGCGCGCCGAGCAGCTGCCGTGGCGCCCCGACCTCGTCGTCGGCGACCTCTCGTTCATCTCGCTCACGCTCGTGCTCCCCGCGCTCGCGGCGCTCGCCGCCGACGAGGTCGACCTCGTGCTGCTGTGCAAGCCGCAGTTCGAGGCCGGCAGGCGCGCGGTGGGCCGTGACGGCGTCGTGCGCGACCCCGCGGAGTGGGAGCGGGCGCTGCGCCGGGTCGTCGACGCCGCCCTCGAGGAGGGACTCGGGCTCGTCGACGCGGTGCCGTCGTCGCTGCGCGGGCCCGCCGGCAACGTCGAGTTCGTCCTCCACCTCGCGCGTGGCCGGCCTGGCACCTTTGCCGAGGATCTCGCGGCGGTCATCGCCGCCGCCGTCGACGAGGCCTCCGCCGCGGGCTGAGCAAGCCCTCCGGCGGCCGGGCGCGCGGTGGGCGTCCCTGGTCCTGCCACGCGGTGGGGTCGGCCGTGCGGTCGGCTCGGTAGGATCCCCCGCGTGGCATCGACACCCGACGAACAGACCGCACCGCCGACGAGCCCGCCGCGGACGCAGCGTCGTCCCCGGGTCGTCGGCATCGTCGTGAACTCCGGGCGCTCGGAGGCGCGCGAGCTCGCCGGTCACGCCGTCGCGCGGCTCTCGGGCGAGGGGCTGCGCGTCCTCGGCTACGAGGGTGACCACTGGCCGCGCGGCAGCGTCGAGACCCGCCCGGCGGCGGAGTTCGCCAGCGAGCTCGACGTCGTCGTCGTCTTCGGCGGCGACGGCACGCTGCTGCGCGCCGCCTGGCTCGCCCGCGACCGTGGGGTGCCGCTCATCGGCATCAACCTCGGACGGCTCGGCTTCCTCAGCGAGGCCGACGCCGGCGACGCCGACGCCGCGCTCACCCAGGTCTGCGAGGGCCGCTTCAGCGTCGAGGAGCGCATGACCCTCGAGGTCGTCGTGCGCGACGCCGACGGCGTGGAGGTCGGCCGCGGCTGGGCGCTCAACGAGGCCTCGATCGAGCGCGTGAGCCCCCAGCGGCTCGTCGTCTTCGAGGTGCGCGTCGGGCCGACGACCCTCGCCCACGTGCCAGCCGACGCGATCATCTGCGCGACGCCGACCGGCTCGACGGCCTACGCCTTCAGCGCCCGCGGGCCGATCCTGTCCCCGGCGCTCGACGCCATCCTCCTCGTGCCCGTCGCGCCGCACTCCCTGTTCGACCGCACGCTCGTCGTCGGCGCCTCCGAGACGCTGGTCGTCGCTCCGCGCGACGGGGTCTCCGCGGTCGCCGTGGGCCTCGACGGGCGCGAGTCGCTGCCGATCCCCCACGACGGCTGGGTCGAGGTCGCCCGCGCCGAGCAGCCGGTGCGCATGGTGCGCCTCGGGACCTTCGACTTCTACGCAAGGGTGCGCGACAAGTTCGGCCTGCGCTAGGTACGGCAGTCAGGTGTGACGGGATGCGCCCAACCTGACGGGCTCGAACCGGGCCCTGCCGCGGGTGTGGTGGCGGGGCCGCGTCCGCCCCGCACACGGCCGTGGGGGCGGCTGCTGGAGGGCTCGCAGCCGGTGGGCCTGCTGCGAGCGCGGACGGGTGTGGCGTCGTTCCCATGGGCCGTCACCGGCGCGCTGGGACAGCAGGAGACGGACGTGGCGGTGGGAGGTCGGGGTGCTCCACTGCCGATGGTCGACGTCGCAGGCGAGCTCGACGAACGTGACCGCCTGCCGACTCCGGCGGTTCTCGAACCGTGGGAAGGCGACCTGCGCGCCGCAGCGCACCTCGAGGTCGGCGGCGGGTCCAACACCGCCTCGACCGCACGCGCGAGCTGACCGCGACCAGCGGCCGGCTCCGCACAGCCATCCTGTCCCAGACGTCCCAGACGAGGGATGGTGCCGCGCCGGTGCGACACGACCGCCATGGATGGTGCCGCGCCGGTGCGACACGACCGCCATGCCCATCCACCACACCTGACGGCCGAAGCGTGCCTGCGTCGAGCGCGCCTGCCTACACTCGACGCATGCACGAGCGCCCCCGGGTCGCCCTCGACGAGCTCCACATCCGCGACGTCGGCGTCATCGCCGACGTCACCGTCGAGCTCGACGGCGGGCTCAACGTGCTCACCGGCGAGACCGGCGCGGGCAAGACGATGGTCGTCGCCGCCCTCGAGCTGCTCCTCGGCGCGCGCGCCGACGCCGACCAGGTGCGCGCGGGCGCCGACCGCGCGCTCGTCGAAGGCCGGCTGAGCCCCCCGCCCGAGGCCGCCGAGGGCTGGGTCGACCCCGAGGAGACCGAGCTCGTCGTGAGTCGCGAGATCGGCGGCGCGCGCAGCCGGGCCCGCCTCGGTGGCCGGCTCGCTCCCGCCTCGGCGCTCGCCGAGGTCCTCGGGGAGGTCGTCGAGGTCCACGGACAGTCCGACGCCCAGCGGCTGTCGGCCCCCGGGGTCCAGCGCGAGCTCCTCGACCGCTCCGGCGGCGCGCCCCTCGCCGAGGCCAAGGCCGACTACGGCGAGGCCTACCGGAGGTGGCGCGCCGCCGACGCCGAGCTGCGCGAGCTCGCCGAGGGCGAGCGCGACCGTGCGCGCGAGATCGACCGGCTGCGCTTCGAGCTCGACGAGATCGACGCCGTCGCGCCCGAGCCCGGCGAGGAGGAGGCCCTCGAGGCCGAGCTGCGCCGCCTCGAGCACGCCGAGACCCTCGCCGAGGCCGCCCGGGGCGCGGCGGCGGCGCTGACCGACGACGGCGGCGGCCGCGACGCCCTCGGCGCCGCCGTCGCGACGCTGCGCGCGACCGCCGGGGTCGACGCCGACCTCGACGCCCTCGCCGAGCGCCTCGACGGCCTCGCCGCGGAGGTCCAGGACGTCGGCTTCGAGCTCGCCTCCTACGCCGAGGGCGTCGAGCACGACCCTGCGCGCCTCGAGGCGCTGCGCGAGCGCCGCGCCGCCCTCGCCGGGCTGAGCCGCAAGTACGGCCCCGACGCCGCGGCGGTGGCCGCCTACGCCGAGGAGGCCCGCACCCGCCTCGGCGCGCTCGAGGGTGGTGATGCCCGCAGCGCCGTGCTCGCCGAGGAGGTCGAGGCCCTGCTCGGCGCCCGCGACGATGCCGCCGAGACGCTGCGCGCGGCGCGGGTCGAGGCCGGCGCCCGGCTCGCGGATGCCGTCGGCGGGCACCTTGCCGACCTCGCGATGGCCGACGCGGCGATGACCGTCGAGGTCGCGCCCGCCGAGCCCGCCGTCCACGGCGCCGACCGCGTGACGTTCCTGCTCGCGGCCAACGCCGGGTCGCCGGCACTGTCGCTGGCCAAGGCCGCCTCGGGTGGGGAGCGCAGCCGCGTCGCCCTCGCGGTGCGCCTCGCCCTCGCCGACGCCGACGCCACCCCGGTGCTCGTCTTCGACGAGGTCGACGCCGGTGTCGGCGGGGCGACCGCCCTGGCGGTGGGGGAGAAGCTCGCGCGCCTCGCCCGCGGCCGTCAGGTCCTCTGCGTGACCCACCTCGCGCAGCTCGCCGCCCACGCCGACTGCCACCTCGTCGTCGACAAGCGCGCCGTGGAGGACCGCACCGAGGCGACCGTGCGGCGGGTCGAGGAGGGCGAGCGCGTCACCGAGCTCAGCCGCATGCTCTCCGGGGATCCCGACAGCGCCGCCGCGGGCACCCACGCCGCGGAGCTGCTCGCCTCCGCGCGGGCAACGCTCGCCGCACCGTCGTAGGGTGGCGGGTGCGGACGCGGCGTGGTTGACTCGCTGCGTTCGCGCCATGCCAAGCCTTCGTCGTGCGGGAGTCCGTCGTGCCGTCCTCTGAGCTGCGTAGCCTCGGCGAGCTCGGCCGCGGCCTGCAGGTCGGCGAGGGCCGGTCCCGCGGTCGCACCCGGCGCAAGGGCATCACCGCGCGTCCGCGCCCACGGGTGCCGCGCCCGCTGCTCGCCGTCCTCGCCGTCGCCGCGGTCACGGTCGCCTACCTCTCCTTCACCGCCGGCGACCAGCTCGACGACTTCGCCCACCAGCCGCCCGCGCCATCTGCCGCCGCCGAGTCATCCGCCTCCGACGGGGAGCGCGGCAGCGCCGAGGCGCGGCGCGACGACGAGCGCGCCGACCGTGGCGGCGGTCGGGAGGCCACGGTCTTCGCCACCGTCGACGGGCTCGCCCTGCGCGTCGCGAGCGCCGACACCGAGGTCGCCTTCCTCGAGGCCAGCCGCGGTACCGCCCACCCGATGGCGCCGGTCGGCGAGCTCGCCGCCAACGCCAACAGCGCGAAGTTCACCGCCGGGCAGGACACCGACGGACCGCGCTACCACGTCCTGCCGACCCTCGGCTACCCGTGGCCGGCGACCGGCGCGGCGGCGCTGTTGCTCGAGCCCGGCGCCCCCGTCCATGCGCCCGTCGACGGCGAGGTCACCGAGGTCGCCCGCTACCCCATGGGCGGCGGGCACGTCGACGTCCGGGTGCGCATCGTGCCCGACGACGACGGCGACGTCGCCGTCGAGCTGCGTCACCTCAGCGCCGTCACCGTCGAGCCCGGCGACCGCGTCGAGGCGGGGCGCAGCACCCTCGGCGTCGTGCGCGAGCACCTGCCGAGCCACCCGGCCGACGCGGTGGCCGGCGAGGGCGGCGCGCCGGTGCGCCTCGAGGTCCGCCCCTCGCGTGACGTCGCGCCGCCGGACCCCAACGCCCCGGCGGAGGACCCCGAGGGCTGAGCCCCGCGCCGGTCGGCGGGGTCGGACCGGAGCCCCGCGCGCTGCTAGGGTGAGCCGAGGCTGCGCGCCGCGGAGGCATCGCCGCGCGCGCCGGTCCCGCGGCCGCGTCGCGGCCGCCCCGGCCGACGACGACTCGGAGGAGCAGGACGCGTGGCCAAGCACATCCTCGTCACCGGCGGCGTGTCCTCCTCCCTCGGCAAGGGGATCACCGCGGCCTCGCTGGGGCGGCTGCTCAAGGCCCGGGGGCTGTCGGTGACGATGCAGAAGCTCGACCCCTACGTCAACGTCGATCCCGGCACGATGAACCCCTTCGAGCACGGGGAGGTCTTCGTCACCGAGGACGGCGGCGAGACCGACCTCGACCTCGGCCACTACGAGCGCTTCATCGACGAGAGCCTGCACCAGGTCTCGAGCGTCTCGACGGGGCAGATCTACCAGACGGTCATCGCCAAGGAGCGCCGCGGCGACTACCTCGGCAAGACCGTCCAGGTGATCCCCCACGTCACCGACGAGATCAAGCGCCGCATCCTCGC
>PWFH01000044.1 GCA_003553795.1 Egibacter sp.
ACCTCACCACCCGCACGCTCACCCGCACCCGGACCCGCACCCGGACCCGGACCGGCCCCGCAGGCGCACCCGGCGGCGTCCTCGGTGGTGGTGTAGCCGGCGGGCTCCTCGGAGGCGAGCATCCCGAAAGCAGCGGCGGCGGGTGTGTGGGGGCGTCGGCAGCCGGTGGGGGGGGGGGGGTGCGGTCGCCGCTGCGTTGTCGAATACATGTTCGAAGTATGCGGTGGGTGTGGGGGTGTTGTCAAGGGTTTTTCGTGGATCGTGTGGATTTCTTCGATGGCCCCTTGCCCGCTGCCGATCCGACGGGCTGCACCGCGCCGACACCCGCCCTGACAGACACCCACGACCGATACCGCCAGCGCCACCAGCGCCCGCCGCTGACGCTCTCTTGCCGCTACCGATGCAAGCTCCTAGCCGCTGAGCGTGAGGCCCTGGCGGCTCAGGCCGCCGAGGAGCGGCGTTCGAGCAGGCGTGGGGCGAGGCCGAGGCGCTCGCCGAGGCCTGCGAGGACCTCGACGGCCTCGGCGTCGAGCTTGCCGTCGGCGACGACGGGTGCGAGCTCGTAGACGTGCTCCTGGGGCCGGGCGGTGTCGAGGACGACGCTGAGCTGGTCGGCGAGCTCGAGCCAGCGGCCGACCTGCTCGGCGTCGCGTGGCGCGAGGCTGGCGCAGGCCCGCCTCGTCGCGATCTCGAGGATCTCCTCGAGGGTCGCGCGTACGGGCTCCACGTCGAGCTCGAACCCTTGGTGGCGTGCGTAGGCGATGAGCTCGGAGATGCCCGCGAAGTCCGCCGGCGAGCCCAGCGCGCTCGCGCTGTGGCGAGCCGAGGCGATGCGGTCGGCGAGCTCGCGGGTCAGGGTGAGCTCGGCGGCGGCGCGCAGCACCGGCGGGAGCTCGTAGCCGGAGGCGCGCAGCATCTCCAGGGTGCGGCGGTGGTCGGCGTAGAGCCGGGCGTAGGAGGCGCCGAAGCGCGCCTCGAGCTCGCGGGAGACCGCGGCCACGAGGCGTTGGCGTGCCTCGGGCAGCGCGGCCTCGAGGGCGAACTCCTGGCCATCGAGGGCACCGTCGAGGGTGCGCAGGAAGCGCGCGAGCGGGGCGTCGGCGCGTGCCTGCCAGATCGTCCCGAGGGCCTGCTCGTAGGCGCCGTCGCCGCGGTCGGGCGCGACGACGGCCTGGAGGTCGAGCCCACCGAGGTGCGTGCCGGCGACGACGAAGCGGTGGACCCGACGGGTGGCCTCCGGGGTCACCGCCACCCGGGCGGTCGCGAGGGTGATCCGGCCCCCGCTGTCGTGGCGCAGGTCGCTGACCTCGACGTCGTGGCCGGCCGGCAGCGTCGACTCGGGGTCGCCGGTGGCCGCCGAGAGCCCGACGTGCGCGGCCACGCGCTCGGGGCTCACCGCGTCGGGCAGGACCCGCTCGTGCCAAACGTCGACCGCCGAGCCGATCCCGGCGACGTTGCTGCGGGCCTCGCCGAGGGCGTCGAGGAACGCTCCGCGCGGCCCTGGCGCGCCGAGGTCGTCGAGGAGGTCGAGGACGCGGGCGGCGAAGCGCAGGACGTAGACGGTCTCGATGCCGGAGACGTCGGCGAAGAACCAGCCGCAGCTCGTGTACATCGCCATCGCGTTGCGCTGGGACTCGAGCAGCGTCCAGAGGTCTGCGGTGCGCTGGGCCGAGAGCCGACGCCGCGCGTGCTCGGCGACGAAGGCCTCGCGGTCCTGCGCGCCGACGAGGACCTCGACGTAGTCCTCGCGTGCGGCCCACGGGTCGGTGAGCACCTCGCCGGCGAGGTCGGCGAAGCGGTCGGCCGCGGCGTCGCGCAGGAGGTCGAGGGCGTAGCGCAGCGGCCCCCGCCAGGCCTGGTCCCAGCCCCCGTGCGCGTTGGTCGAGCAGCCGCAGTCACGGATCCAGCGCCCCACCCCGTGCGCGCAGCTCCAGGCGCTGCCCTCGCCGGGGACGAGGGTGACGTCCTCGGTGGGTGGGTGCTCGGCAAGGTAGGCCCCGTAGTTCGTCGGGGCGAGCCCGGCGGCGGGGCCGCTGCGGGCGAGCATGTAGGCCAGCCCGAGCTCACCGAAGCGGTGGTGGTGCCCGAAGGTCTCGCCGTCCATCGCGGCGTGCACGAGTCCCGAGCCGCGCGAGGCCCCGGCGATCGCGCGGGTCATCGCCCCGGCGTCCATCCGCCCGGGGTCGAAGGCGAAGCCCTGGGCGAGGTCGCCGTCGTAGAAGAACCCGGCGAGGCTGCGGCCCGAGCCGTCGGAGTGCGTCAGGCGGTAGGGGCGGGAGGGGTCGATGCGGCCGCCGGTGTCGCGCCAAGCCCCGTCGGTGCCGCGCACCGCGCCGGCCTGACCGGGGGCGAGGACGGTGTAGCGCACGCCGGCGTCGATGAGCGCGTCGATCGTCGCGGCGTCGGCGGCGGTCTCGGGCAGCCACAGCCCCTCGGCCTCGCGCCCGAAGCGGTGGCGGAAGTCCGCGAGGCCCCAGTGCACCTGCGTGCGGCGGTCGCGGTCGTTGGCCAGGGGCAGGATCGTGTGGTGGAACGCCTGGGCCAGGGCGTTGCCGTGCCCGGTGCGCGTGTGGCTCGCACGATCGGCGGCGAGGATGCGGCGGTAGGTCTCGGGGTGGGTCTGCTCCATCCACGCGAGCAGCGTCGGGCCGAAGTTGAACGAGAGCCACTCGTAGGTGTTGACGATCTCCTCGACGCGGCGGTGCCCGTCGAAGATGCGCGCGACGGCGTTGGCGCGGTAGCTCTCGCGGTGGATGCGCTCGTTCCAGTCCCGGTCGGGAGCCGCCGACGGCTCGGGTTCGAGCACCCCCGTCCAGGGGTTGGCCCGCTCAGGCTGGTAGAAGTGGGTGTGGAGCACGAAGGGCTGCACGGTCTCGTCCTCGTCGCAGGTCGTTGCTGTCTCGCGCGTCAGGTGCCCGCCTCGTCGGCGATGAGCAGGCAGGCGCTGCTCGGCGGCAGCGTCGCCTGCCCGGCGGACAGGGCGACCGGGCGCCCCTGGCCGCCGTAGCGGGTCTCGTCGGTGCTCATCGCCACCTCCCATGGCCCTGCGTCGGGCAGGGCCGGGGTCCAGGCCTCGTCGCTGAGGTTAGCGAGGATCGCCACATCCGCTCCCGCGGGGTGTCGCCGGACCGCCGCGAAGCGCTCGCCGTCGACGGTGAGCACCTCGCAGAGGTCGCGACGACCGCTCGACAGGGCCGGCTGCTGCCGCCGGAGCGCGAGGAGGTCGCTCCACGTCGCCCGACGGGCCTGTCCCTCAGGAGTGTCGGCCGCGCGGCGCTCGAGTTTCGCGGCGGCGAAGGTCTCGGGGTCCTGCGGGTCGGGCACCTCGCCGGTGAACTCGGTGAAGGCCGCGAACTCCGCCCGCCGTCCCTCGCGGACGGCCTCGGCGAGCTCTGGCTCGGGATGGCTCGTGACGTAGCAGAACGGTCGGGTCTCGCCGTACTCCTCGCCCATGAAGAGCATCGGGGTCTCCGGTGAGGCGACGAGCAGGGCGATCGCCACGCGCAGGCGGTCGGCGTCGACGATCGTCGTGAGCCGGTCGCCGAGCGCCCGGTTGCCGACCTGGTCGTGGTTCTGCAGGCACGCGACGAGGCGGTGGCTCGACAGCTCGCCGAGGGGGGCGCCGACGGTGCGACCGCGGTTGCGCGAGTAGCGGCCGTCGAAGACGAAGCCCCGCTCGTAGCAGACCGCGACCTCGGGCAGGCCGGTGTAGTCGACGTAGTAGCCGTCGGACTCCCCGGTGAGGGCGACGTGGAGGGCGTGGTGGAGCTCGTCGTGCCACTGCGCGTCGATGCCCTGACCACCCGCGGCGCGTGGACGGATCGTCTGCGGGTCCTGGCGGTCGGTCTCGGCGATGAGCTGCAGTGGCCGGCGCACCCGTGTGGCGAGGTCGGCGACGGCGTCGGAGAGCTGGGAGAGCACGTGGACCGTCGAGGTGTCGATGAGCCCGTGCACGGCGTCGAGCCGCAGCCCGTCGACGTGGTAGTCGCCGAGCCAGTGCAGGGCGTTGCCGATGATGAGCGCGCGGACCTCGTCGCTGCCGGGCCCGTCGAGGTTGAGCGCCTGCCCCCACGGGGTGTCGTAGCGGTCGGTGAGGTAGGGCCCGAACTCCGGGAGGTAGTTGCCGACCGGGCCGAAGTGGTTGTAGACGACGTCGAGGACGACGGCGAGGCCGTGGCGGTGGCAGGCGTCGACGAAGCGGGCGAAGGCCTCGGGGCCACCGTAGGCCTCGTGGACGGCGTACCAGGCCACGCCGTCGTAGCCCCAGCCGCGGTCGCCGTTGAACGGGGCGATGGGCATGACCTCGACGTGGGTCACGCCGAGCTCGGCGAGGTCGCCGAGATGGGCCGTCGCGGCGTCGAGCGTGCCCTCGGCGGTGAAGGTGCCGACGTGGAGCTCGTAGAGCACCGCACCCGCGAGCGGGGCCGGCCGCCACGTGGCCTCCTCGGGCGACCACGGCAGCGCGGCGACATCGACGAGCGTGGAGGGGCCGTGCACCCCGTCGGGCTGCCGGCGTGAGGCGGGGTCGGGCCGCGGTTCGCCGCCGTCGACCGACAGGGCGTAGCGCGTGCCCGCGCCGGCGGTCGTGCGCAGGCTCCACCAACCCCGGTCGCGGGGGACGAGCGGCTCGCGGCGGTCGTCGAGGACGAGCTCGACGCCGCCGGCGTCGGGCGCCCAGACGCGGAAGGTCGTCGTGCCGTCGTCGTGCAGCAGCGGGCCGTGCCGGTAGGTGTCGATCGTCGTCGCCTCCTCGGGTGGGCGCAGCGGGCCAAGAATATCCCGACGACGCGCTAGGCTGCCGCGTCATGCGCGCCACGACGATGCTCCTG
This sequence comes from Egibacter sp., assembly GCA_003553795.1. Lineage (GTDB taxonomy): Bacteria > Actinomycetota > Nitriliruptoria > Euzebyales > Egibacteraceae > T1Sed10-49. The sequence goes on from PWFH01000044.1 coordinate 4,830, forward strand.
CAGACCCTCCGCGAAGCGCCCGGCGACGCCGAGGCGATCAGCCACCAGCTGCTCGCCCGCGCGGGCTTCCTGCGCCGCCTCGCCTCGGGCATCTACTCCTACCCGCCGCTCGGCTTCCGCGTGCTGCGGCGGCTCGAGGAGATCATCCGCGAGGAGCACGCCCGCATCGGCGCCGAGGAGCTCCTGCTGCCGGCGCTGCACCCCCGTGAGGTCTGGCGTGCCTCGGGCCGCGACGTGACGATGGACGAGGTCCTCATGCGGGTGTCCGCCCGCGGTGGCGACTTCGTCCTCGGGCCCACCCACGAGGAGGTCGTCACCGCCCTCGTCGACGAGCAGGTGTCGAGCTACCGCGAGCTGCCGCGCCTCGTCTACCAGATCCAGACGAAGTTCCGCGATGAGGCCCGACCGCGCTTCGGCCTGCTGCGCACGCGCGAGTTCATCATGAAGGACGCCTACTCCTTCGACGCGAGCGCCGACGGGATGCGCGCGACCTACCGGGCCTTCTACGACGCCTACTGCCGGATCTTCGACCGCTGCGGTCTGCCCTACACCCCCGTCGAGGCCCTCTCCGGCGCGATCGGCGGTGACGTCAACCACGAGTTCATGGTCCCGAGCCCCATCGGCGAGGACCGCTTCGCCTCCTGCACCGCCTGCGACTACGCCGCGAACCTCGAGGCCGCCGAGACCGGCGCGCCCGCGGCCCCGGCCGGTGCCTCCGACGAGGGTCTCGTCGAGCACCACACCCCCGATGCCCCCGGCATCGACGCCGTCGTCGAGCACTTCGCCGACCGTGGTCTTACCGCCGCGGGGATGCTCAAGTGCATCGCCGCGGTCGACGACGACGGCGCCCCGGTCGTCCTGCTCGTCCCCGGCGACCGCGAGGCCCGTCTCGAGGGGGGCCTGCGCGTCTTCGACGACGCCGACTTCGAGGCGCACCCGAGCCTCGTCAAGGGCTACATCGGGCCGATGGGCCTGCGCGAGCGGGGGGTGCGGGTCGTCGCCGACCCGCTCGTCGCCGCCGGGGGCCCGTGGGCCACCGGGGCGAACCGCTTCGAGCATCACGTCACCGGCGCGACGCTCGGGCGCGACTTCGACGTCGACGAGTGGCGCAGCGTCGCCGTCGCCCGCGAGGCCGACCCGTGTCCGCGCTGTGGCGCGCCGCTCGACATCGTCCAGGCCGTCGAGGCCGGGCACACCTTCCAGCTCGGCACGGTCTACTCCGCTGGCGCCCCGGGCGCGACCTTCGTCGACGAGGACGGCGTCGAGCAGGTCATGTGGACGGGCAGCTACGGCATCGGCGTCGGCCGGCTCATGGCCGTCATCGCCGAGTCCCACCACGACGAGCATGGGCTGGCGTGGCCCGCCGAGGTCGCGCCCTTCGCGGTGCACCTGCTCAGCCTCGGCGCCCAGCGCAACCCCGAGGTCGCCGAGCGCGCCGACGCGCTCCACGACGCGCTTGTCGCCGCCGGCGTCGAGGTGCTCTACGACGACCGCGACGCCTCCCCGGGGGTGAAGTTCGCCGACGCCGACCTCCTCGGCATCCCCACCCAGGTCGCCATCGGCGGCAAGGGGCTCGCGCGGGGCGTGGCCGAGCGCAAGGACCGCGCCTCCGGTGAGCGCGACGAGATCCCCCTCGAGGACGTCGTCGCGAGCCTGACCGGGCGGAGCTAGCCCCACCGCGGGGTCGGGGCGGCCGGCGATGGACACCGTCGACCTCGCGATCGTCGGCGCCGGGCCCGCCGGTGCCGCCGCAGCGCTCGCCGCCCGTCGGGCCGCCCCCGCCGCGCGGGTCGTCCTGCTCGACCGCGCGGCGTTCCCGCGCGACAAGGTCTGCGGCGACGGGATCGCCCCGCACGCCGTCGACGTCCTGCGCGCCCTCGGGGCCGCCGACGCCGTCGCCGGCTATCGCCCCGTCAGCCGGCTGCGCGTGCGCAGCCCCGGGGGACAGGCGGCGCTGCGCACGCTCGCCCGTCCCGACTACGTCGTGCCGCGGGCGGTGCTCGACGCCCGCCTCGTCGCCGCGGCGCAGCGCGCCGGGGCGCAGCTATGGCGCTGGCGGGTGCGGCGTGTCGCCGTCGAGGCCGACCGCGTCGTCCTCGACGGCGCGATCGCCGCCCGCGCCGTCGTCGGCGCCGACGGGGCGCACTCGGCGGTGGCGCGCGCCCTCGGCGCGCGGCGCCACGACGGACGCGACCTCGCGGTGGCCCTGCGCGCCTACGCCCCGGCTCCTGCCGGGCCGCCGTGTCAGGACATCGTCTTCGTCGCCGAGGACCGCCCGAGCTACGCGTGGTCGTTCCCCATCGGCGACGGTCGCGCCAACGTCGGCTACGGCGCGCGGGCCGACCGCCTCAGCGTCGGCCGGGACGGCCTGCTCGCCCGCCTCGAGGCCGCCCTCGGGCCCACCGGGCTGGACCCCGCGACGGTGCGGGGCCACCTGCTGCCGCTGTCGACCGGCAGGCCCGCACCGGCCCAGGGACGGGTCCTGCTCGTCGGGGACGCCGCCGGGCTCGTCAACCCGCTGTCGGGGGAGGGCATCTACTACGCGGTGGCCAGCGGGGCGCTGGCCGGCGCCGCCGCGCTCGGTCCCCGCCCCGCGACGCGCTACGCCCGCGCGCTGCGCCGGCTGCTCGGCCGGCACCTGCGCCACACCGCGCTGCTCGCGCGGCTCCTCGACGCCCCGGCGGTGGCCGAGGCCGGCGTCGCCGCCGCCGCCCGGCGCCAGGCGCCCTTCGACGACGTCGTCGAGGTCGCGATCGGCGCGGGCACGCTGACCCCACGCCTGGCCGCCGCCACCGCCCGCGGGCTCATCGGCGGGCGGTGACGGCCGGCCGGCGCGGCGTGCGCCCTCAGCGCTCCGGCGCGAGCCAGACGGTGCCCAGCGGCGGGACGACGATCGTCGCCGAGGCGGGCTGGCCGTGCCAGCTCTCCTCGGTCGCCTCGATGCGCCCGAGGTTGCCCTTGTTCGTGCCGGTGTAGAGCTCGGCGTCGGTGTTGAGGACCTCGCGCCACGGCCCGGCGTGGGGCATGCCGATGCGGTGGAACTCCCGGGGTACCGGCGAGAAGCTCGTGACGCAGACGAGGGGCTCGTCGTCGCCGGACCAGCGGATGAACGCCACGAGGTTCTCGTCGGCGTTGTTCGCGTCGATCCAGGTGAAGCCGCCCGGGTCGACGTCGCGCTCGTAGAGCGCCGGGGTGTCGCGGTACATGCGGTTGAGGTCGCCGACGAGCTGCATGAGCCCGGCGTGGTCGCTCTCGTCGAGGAGGTGCCAGTCCAGGGAGCGCTCCTCGGACCACTCGCGCCACTGGCCGAACTCCTGGCCCATGAAGAGCAGCTGCTTGCCGGGGTGGGCCCACATGTAGCCGTAGAGCGCGCGGAGGTTCGCGAACTTCTGCCAGCGGTCGCCGGGCATCTTGTCGAGGAGGCTGCGCTTGCCGTGGACGACCTCGTCGTGCGACAGCGGCAGCACGTAGTTCTCGCTCCAGGCGTAGAGCAGCCCGAAGGTGAGCTCGTGGTGGTGGAAGCGGCGGTAGATCGGGTCGCGGGCGATGTAGCTCAGGGTGTCGTGCATCCAGCCCATGTTCCACTTGAACCCGAAGCCGAGACCCCCGAGGTGGGCCGGACGACTGACCCCGGGCCAGGCGGTGGACTCCTCGGCGATCGTCATGACCCCGGGGTTGCGGCCGTAGACGGTGGCGTTGACCTGCTTGAGGAACTCGATGGCCTCGAGGTTCTCGTTGCCCCCGTACTCGTTGGGCACCCATTCGCCGTCCTCGCGCGAATAGTCGAGGTAGAGCATCGAGGCGACCGCGTCGACGCGCAGGCCGTCGACGTGGAGCTCCTCGATCCAGTACAGCGCCGAGGCGAGCAGGAAGTTGCGCACCTCGTTGCGCCCGAAGTTGAAGACGAGCGTGCCCCAGTCGGGCTGCTCGCCCTTGCGGGGGTCCTCGTGCTCGTAGAGAGCGGTCCCGTCGAAGTGGGCGAGCGCGAACTCGTCCTTGGGGAAGTGCGCCGGGACCCAGTCAACGATGACGCCGATGCCGTGCTGGTGGAGGTAGTCGACGAGGTAGCGGAAGTCGTCGGGCTCGCCGTGGCGGGAGGTCGGGGCGAAGTGCCCGGTGACCTGGTAGCCCCACGAGCCGCTGAAGGGGTGCTCGGCCAGCGGCATGAACTGCACGTGGGTGAAGCCGAGGCCGGTGACGTGCTCGACGAGCTGGTGGGCGAGGTCGCGGTAGGACAGCGGCCCGCCGTCGGCGCGCTTCCACGACGCGAGGTGCACCTCGTAGAACGACAGCGGCTCGCGCACGTGGGTCCGCTCGGCGCGCTCGGCCATCCACGCCTCGTCGCCCCATGCGTGGGAGGGGCGGTAGACGACGCTCGCGGTGTCCGGTGGCACCTCGGTGGCCTGGGCGTAGGGGTCGGCGCGCAGCTGGAGGTAGCCCTGCTGGGTCACGATCTCGTACTTGTAGCGTGCCCCGGGGCCGACCTCGGGCAGGAAGAGCTCCCAGACGCCCGAGGAGCCGAGGCTGCGCATCGGGTGCAGGCGACCGTCCCAGGAGTTGAAGTCCCCGACGACGCGCACCCCCTGGGCGTTGGGAGCCCACACCGCGAACGAGGTGCCCTCCTGGCCGTCGATCTCGACGACGTGCGCGCCGAGGCGGCGCCACAGCTCCTCGTGGCGACCCTCCCCGGCGAGGTGGAGGTCGACGTCGCCGAGCGTCGGCCAGAACGCGTAGGGGTCGCGCAGGTGGTAGGTGTTGCCGTCGGGGTAGGCGACCTCGAGGTGGTAGTCCAGCGGCGAGGGCAGCGTCTCGAGCCGCGCCTCGAAGAGACCGTCCTTGTGGGTGCGCGTGGCGGCCACGCGCGTGCCGTCGGTGAAGCGCACGTGGACCGAGCTCGCGTCGGGGCGGCGGGTGCGCACGACTGCGCCGCCCTTGACCTGGTGCGCGCCGAGGACCTTGTGGGGGTCGGTGTGCGTGCCGGCCGCGAGACGCTCGGCCTCGGTCGTGCTGGCTTGCCAGTCGCTCATCAGTGGTCTCCTCTCGCGCCGAGCGCCCGCAGGATGCCCCCTGCGGGGATCGGCGCCCATCCCGGTCGGTTCGAGAGCTCGTAGCCGAGCTCGTAGATGGCCTTGTCGAGCTCCAGCGCTGCCAGCAGCACAGCGGTCGTCCGCTCCGGCGGCAGGAGGGCGCCGGCGCCCGCGGCGTAGCCGTCGAGGAAGCGCCGGCGGGCCTCGTCGCGCCACGCCGCGACCGCGGGAGCGGGCGCGCCCCCGCCGGTCGGCGCGGCCGCGGCGTAGTCGAAGGAGCGCACCATGCCCGCGACGTCGCGCAAGGGCGAGTCCGCGGCGCGGCGCTGGGCCAGCGGGCGGGAGGGCTCGCCCTCGAAGTCGAGCAGCTGCCAGGAGCCCTCGGGGGTGCGCAGCACCTGCCCGAGGTGGAGATCGCCGTGGATGCGCGTGAGCGGACCGCCCTCCTCGAGCGCGGCGACCTGGTCGAAGGCCGCGGCGATCGCATCGGCCGCGGCGACGACGGGCGCGGTCGCCGGCCCGCCGCGGCGGGCGGCGAGGTCGAGCACGCGCTCGGCCTGGGCGCGCATCCCCTGCGCCCAGGCCGTGGCCTCGACGGGACCTGCCTCGGCGCGGCCCAGCCTCGCGGCGAGCGTCGTGTGCAGCGCGGCGACGACGCCGCCGAGGCGCTCGAGGTCGTCGTGAAGGTCGTCGGCCCCGCCCCCGCCGCCCCGGCTCATCGCCGCGGTCGCCGCGGTCGCGAGCGCCCAGCCCTCCTCGGCGCCGGCGTGGAAGTCCGAGAGCACCGCCAGCGCGGTCTCCGAGCCGTCGGCGTCCTCGAGCACGAGCGAGCCGTGCTGGGCGGGCACGTGGGCGAAGCCGGCGCTCGTGAGCACGGCGGTGAGCTCGACGTCGGGGTGTGCGCCGGCCTCGAGGCGGCGCAGCACCTTGAGGATCCAGGCGTCGTCGAGGACCGCCGAGCTGTTCGTCTGCTCGACGCCGAGCCCGCGCACCGACGCCTGCGCCGACGGCGCCTGTCCGGTGACCGGCCGGCCGCGCAGCCGGCCGCCGCCGCGCGTGGGCACCGTCGCCCCGGAGGTGGCCGCGGCGGCGAGCGCGCGCACGACCTCGGGGTGGGACAGGCCGTCGGAGAAGCGCTGCTGCTCGACGGCCAGCGGGCCGTCGTCGTCGGCGACGAGCGGGACGAGGTAGCGCTCGGCCGGCCCTTCCTCGTAGGAGGCCTCGACGACGAGGCTGCGCACGCCGCGCCCGTGGGCGGCGAGCTCCGCCTCGTCGACGAGGCTCACACCCGCGAGGTCGCGGGCCTTGCCCTGGAACCAGCGCTGGAGCGGCATCCACCCGCGCAGTGCGGCCGCGAGCGCACGGTCGTCTCCTCGCGGGCTCATCGGCTGCCCACCTCGGCGAGGTCGAACCAGTAGAAGCCGTGGGGCCCGAGGGTGAGCAGGTAGGGCAGCTCGCCGACGTCGGGGAAGTACGTGCCGCCGAGGAGCTCGATCGGGGTGCGTCCGTCGTAGGCGCTGAGGTCGAGCTCGACGGGCTGGGCGGTCGCGGCGAGGTTCGCGACGACGAGGACGCTCTGCGCGTCGTCCTCGCGGATGAAGGCGAGGACCTTGCCGTTGGAGGGCCGCAGCGCGCGGAAGGACCCGGTGCCGAAGACGGGGTACGCCTTGCGGATGTGGATGATCTGGCGGACCCAGTGCAGCAGCGAGGTCGGGTGCTTCTGCTGTGCCTCGACGTTGAGGGCGGGGTAGCCGTAGACCGAGTCGAGGATCGGCGGCAGGTAGAGCTCGGCGAACTCCGCGCGACTGAAGCCGCCGTTGCGGTCGGCCGTCCACTGCATCGGGGTGCGCACCCCGTCGCGGTCGCCGAGGAAGATGTTGTCCCCCATGCCGATCTCGTCACCGTAGTACATCACGGGCGAGCCCGGCAGGCTCATGAGCAGGGCGTGGAAGAGCTCGATCTTGCGCGAGGAGTTGTCGAGCAGGGGCGCGAGGCGCCGCCGGATGCCGACGTTCATCTTCATCCGGGGATCGGCGGCGTACTCCCGGTACATGTAGTCGCGTTCCTCGTCGGTGACCATCTCGAGCGTGAGCTCGTCGTGGTTGCGGAGGAACACCCCCCACTGGCAGCCCTCGGGGATCGGCGGGGTGGTCTCCATGATCTCGACGATGGGCCGTGCCTCCTCGCGACGCACCGCCATGAACATCCGGGGCATGACGGGGAAGTGGAAGGCCATGTGGCACTCGTCGCCGTCGCCGAAGTAGTCGACGACGTCCTCGGGCCACTGGTTGGCCTCGGCGAGGAGGAGCTTGTCGTCGAACTCCTCGTCGACGACGCGGCGCACGCGCTTGAGGTAGGCGTGGGTCTCGGGGAGGTTCTCGCAGTCGGTGCCCTCGCGCTCGAAGAGGTAGGGCACGGCGTCGAGGCGGAAGCCGTCGAGGCCGAGGTCGAGCCAGAAGCGCACGACGTCGAGCATCGCCTCCTGGACCTCGGGGTTGTCGAAGTTGAGGTCGGGCTGGTGGCTGAAGAAGCGGTGCCAGTAGTAGGCGCCGGCCACCGGGTCCCACGTCCAGTTCGACACCTCGGTGTCGACGAAGATGATCCGCGCGTCGGCGTAGCGGTCGTCGCGGTCGCTCCAGACGTACCAGTCACGCTTGGCGCTGCCGGGCTGGCGGGCCTCCTGGAACCACGGGTGCTGGTCGCTCGTGTGGTTCATCACGAGGTCGCTGATGACGCGCATGCCGCGGGCGTGGGCGGCGTCGACGAGGTCGGCGACGTCGTCGACGCCACCGTACTCCGGCAGCACCGTGCGGTAGTCGCGGATGTCGTAGCCGCCGTCGCGCAACGGCGAGTCGAAGAACGGCAGCAGCCAGAGGCAGTCCACACCGAGCCACTGAAGGTAGTCCAGGCGATCGATGAGACCGCGCAGGTCTCCGGTGCCGTCCTCATTGGCGTCGGCGAAGCCGCGGATGAGGACCTCGTAGAAGATCGCCGTCTGGTACCACGGCGCGGCGTCGTCGGGCCGCGGCGCGGCGACGCCGCGGTCGGCGATCGTGGGGCTCGGCTCAGGCAACGGTGGGACCCTCGCTCACAGCGCGCGCAGGCGCAGGACGTGGACGGGCTCGGCGGCGGGATCGAGCCGGACGTAGTTGTACGGCCCGTGCCAGATGTAGGTCGTGTCGGTCATGAGGTCGTGGGCCTCGAAGGGGCCGACGTGCTCGAGCCCGAGCTGGCGGAGGTCGAGCGAGGTCGTGGCCTCCTGAGGCTGGTGTGGATCGAGGTTGACGACGACGAGCAGCGGCTCGGTCCGCCCCGGGGCGACCTTGGAGAAGGCCATCATCATGGGATTGTCGATGCCGTGGAACCACACGTTGCTCAGGTACCGGCAGGCGGGGTGCTGCCGGCGGATCCGGTTGATCCGGGTGATCGTCGGGGCGAGCGTGTCGGCGACGTCGAAGTCCCGCGGGCGGAAGCGGTACTTCTCGGAGGCGTAGTACTCCTCGCTGCCCTCGGTCAGCGGCGTGTTCTCGAAGAGCTCGTAGCCGGAGTAGATCCCGTAGGACGGCGAGAGCAGCGCGGCGAGCACGAGGCGGATGGTGAACGCCGGGCGCCCCCCGGTCTGGAGGTACTCGGTGAGGATGTCGGGGGTGTTCGGCCAGAAGTTCGGGCGGTAGTAGTCGGCCCATTCCCCGTAGGCGAGCTCGCGGACGTAGCTCTCGAGCTCGCCGCGGGTGTTGCGCCAGGCGAAGTAGGTGTAGCTCTGGTTGAAGCCGATCTTGGCGAGGGTCTGCATCATCTTCGGCCGGGTGAAGGCCTCGGCGAGGAAGATGAGGTCGGGGTGCTCGGCGCGCAGCTCGGCGATGACCCACTCCCAGAACGGCAGCGCCTTGGTGTGGGGGTTGTCGACGCGGAAGACGCGGATGCCGCGGGCGATCCAGTAGTCGAGGACGTCCTTGAGCGCCGACCACAGCCCCTCGCGATCGACGGTGTCGAAGTCGATGGGGTAGATGTCCTGGTACTTCTTCGGAGGGTTCTCCGCGTAGGCGATGCTGCCGTCGGCGCGGTGGCGGAACCACTCCGGGTGCTCGGTGACCCACGGATGGTCGGGAGCACACTGGATCGCGTAGTCGAGGGCGACCTCGAGGCCCAGACGGTCGGCCTCGGCGACGAAGGCGTCGAAGTCCTCGACGGTGCCGAGGTCGGGGTGGATGTCGGTGTGCCCGCCGTGGCGCGAGCCGATCGCCCAGGGCACCCCGGGGTCGTGGGGGCCGGGGGAGAGGTCGTGGGGCCCTCCCGACCCCTTGCGGTTGACCTCGCCGATCGGGTGGATCGGCGGCAGGTAGACGACGTCGAAGCCCATCTCGGCGATCGCCGGCAGCCGTCGCGCGGCGGTGGCGAAGGTGCCCGAGCGCGGTGGGCGTTCGTCGCCCGGCTCCGGCCAGAACGCCCCCTCCGAGCGGGGGAACATCTCGTACCAGGCCGAGAAGCGCGCGCGCTCGCGGTCGACCCAGAGGGGGTAGGCCTGGCTGCGCGTCTCGTCGAGCTTCTCGGGGTGGCGCTCGAGGAGGGCGGCGAGGCCCTCGTCGCGCACCGCGGTGGCCTTCTCCGAGAGCGCGGCATCCGAGCGCAGCAACGCCGCGACCTCGTCGAGGGCGGCGCGGGCCGCGCCGGTGGCCTTGCGGCGCTCGAGCAGCCTCGCGCCCTCCTCGAGCTCGACGTCGAGGTCGGTGAGCCCCGCGGCGTGCTTCTTCACGAACCCGTCGAGCCAGCTCGCCCAGTGGTCGGTCCAGCCGGCGACGACGAAGCGCCATGCTCCCGGCCTGTCGGGAGCGATCGTGCCCTGCCAGCGGTCGTTCTCGACGAGGCGCAGCGGCGCCTCGCGCCACCGCCGGTCCTCGGGCCCGCGATAGCGGATCGCCGCGGCGAGCTGCTCGTGCCCCTCGCGCAGGATGTCGGCCGCGACGACGACCTCGTCGCCCGCGACGGCCTTCGCGGCGTAGCGGCCACAGTCGACCGTCGGCTCCACGTTGCTGATCTCGACCCGTCCTCGCATGCGCCATCCGTCTCGTCGGCTCCCCGTGGGCCTTCCCACGGCGTGCGCAGGCTACGCACATCGGGCCGAGCTTGTCAGGCGGTGGCGTGGGTCGTCCGACCATGCATCGACGGGACGACCATGCGAGGGGCGCCGTGCCGGCAGGGACGGCTAGGCCTCCTCGGCCTCGATGACGACGGGGCCGTCGGGGGCGTCGATGTTCGTCTCGTCGACGAAGGGCTCCTCGCCCGGGGCGGGGTCGGCCTCGGTGTCGCCGTCGCCGGTGTCGGCGTCGGCCTCCTCGGCCTCGATGACGACGGGGCCGTCGGGGGCGTCGATGTTCGTCTCGTCGACGAAGGGCTCCTCGCCCGGGGCGGG
>PWFH01000074.1 GCA_003553795.1 Egibacter sp.
ACGCCGGTGGACTCGGTGACGGTCCAGCCGTCGCCTTCGAGGCCCTCGAGGAACGCGACAGCCTCTGCCACCTCCTCGTCGGTGCGGTACTGCAACTGGAGGTACGGCGAGCCGTCGTGGTCCTCGACGATGATGTTGCCGAGGCTCTCAGCCCTGTCGTTGATGGGGAGCTCCTCCGGCCACTCGTCAGGGAGGTCAGCGGCCAGGTCGCCGCCTTCGTCAGCGTCGTCGTCGTCGCCGGTGCCGTCGTCGCTGTCGTCGTCGGTCTCGGTCGTGTCATCGACCGGGTCGTCGTCGACCGGGTCGTCGTTGGCCTCGTCCCCGCAGCCGGCGAGCATGAGCATCGCGACGAGTGCTGCGAGCAGGGTCATGGTCTTGCGCATGAGCGAACCCCCTCGTCTCAGTGGCAGGCCCAACGTTCGGCACTGCGCCTTGCGTCAGTCTCGCGCAAGTATGCCGTGCCGCTCTCCGGCGACGCGGCCTCGTTGCGGCCCTCCGTCCCGCCGACACGGGCGATAGCGGCGATGATGGCCGCCGGCAGCCTCGGCTTCGTCCTGTTCGCCCTCGGGCAAGGTGCCGCCGCGCCTCGCACCGCGGCCCCTGGACGCCGCGGCGGCCACCCGCCGAGGATGACCCATCGCACCCGAGTGGAAAATAGTTCCCATTGCGGTAAACATTGCCCTTGACGGTCATCGTCGACCCGCGCACGATCCAGTCGTCTCGCCTTCGTCGCACGGAGGGCCGATCATGAAGGCAGCACTCCTGCACGAGTACGGGCAGCCTCTGCGCCTCGAGGAGGTGGCCACCCCGGAGCCGGCGGCGGGGGAGGTGCTCGTGCGCATCGCCTCGACCGGCGCCTGCCACTCCGATCTCCACGTCATGAGCGGGGAGATGCCGATCGTGCCGGAGATGCCCTGGATCCTCGGCCATGAGAACGCCGGCTACGTCGAGGCGCTCGGTGAGGGGGTGACCGGCGTCGAGGTGGGCGAGCCCGTGCTGGTCTGGGGCGGTTGGGGCTGCGGGGTCTGCCGCCAGTGCCGCAGCGGCGACGAGCAGGTCTGCGACGTCCTGCGCTGGGGTGGGCTCGGCCGCCCCGGGGGCTACGCGGAGTACCTCGTCGTGCCCTCGACGCGCAACCTCATCAGCATCCCCGGCCTCGATCCGGCCACGGCCGCACCGCTGACCGACGCCGCGCTCACGCCCTACCGGGCCGTGCGCAAGGCGCTGCCCTTCATCGATCCCGGCTCGACCGTCGTCATCATGGGCATCGGCGGGCTCGGCCAGTACGGCGTGCAGTTCCTGCGCCTGCTGTCGGGCGCGCGCGTGGTGGCCGTCGACACCGCGGCGGACAAGCGCGACCGCGCCCTCGCGCTTGGCGCCGACCTCGCGCTCGACCCGACCGAGGTCGACGTTCCCGCGGAGATCGAGGGCATGACCGGCGGGAGGAAGGCCGCGGGGGTGCTCGACTTCGTCGGCATCGACGCGACGATGGCCACCGCCGCGGGATGCCTCGGCAAGCAGGGCGTCTTCGTCCTCGTCGGCCTAGCCGGCGGGCAGGTGCCGGTGTCGTTCATGGGCTGGCCGCCGGAGTCGACGATCAAGACGAGCACGTGGGGCAACCGCAACGAGCTCGCGGAGGTCGTCGCGCTCGCCGAAGCGGGAAGGATCACCGGCGAGGTCGAGCAGGCGCCCCTGACGGCGATCAACGAGGTCTTCGAGCGGCTCGAGCACGGCAAGGTCGCCGGCCGGGCCGTGCTCAACCCCTGAGCGGGCCGCGACCCCCGGGCCGAGGTGGTGGACACCGCAGCGACCCGCACGGGGTCGCGGTGGACGCCGATGGTCGTCTACGGCGCTGCGCAGTTCCTCGTCGTGCTCGACCAGGCCGTGATGAACGTCTCGATCAGCCAGCTCGTCGACGACTTCGACACGACGGTCACCGTCATCCAGGCCGTCATCACGCTCTACGCCCTCGTCATGGCGATGCTCATGCTCACCGGCGGCAAGCTCGGTGACCTGCTCGGCCGGCGGCGGGCGTTCGGGCTCGGCATGGCGATCTACGGGCTCGGTTCGGCCCTCACCGCGGTCTCGTGGTCGGTGCTCACCCTCGGTCTCGGCTGGTCGATCCTCGAGGGCATCGGGGCGGCACTCGTCCTGCCCGCGATGGTGGCGCTCGTGGCCAGCACCTACGAGGGACGTGACCGTGTCCTCGCGTTCGCGCTGCTCGGGGGCGTCGCGGGGGTCAGCATCGCCGTCGGCCCGGTCCTCGGCGGGTGGCTGACCACCGAGCTGACCTGGCGCCTTGTCTTCGTCGGCGAGGTCGTCGTCACGATCGCCGTGCTGCTCGCGCTGCGGGTGCTCCCCGAGGACGCGCCGCGGTCGGGGGCGTCCAAGCCCCTCGACTGGGTGGGGTCGTCGTTGTCGGCGCTCGGTCTCGGCATCATCGTCCTCGGCACGCTCAACGCGAGCGTCTGGGGCTGGATCGAGCCCAAGGCCTCGCCGATCGAGCCGTTCGGCTTCGCGCTCACCCCCTTCGTCATCGGTGCGGGGGCGCTTGCGCTCGTGGGCTTCGGCGCCTGGGGGCGTCGGCGCGCGCGTCTGGGCCAGTCCCGGCTCGTGCGCCTCGAGCTGCTGTCGATCCCGCCCCTGCGCGCGGGGCTCCAGGGCTTCCTCACCCAGAACATCGTGCTGCTCGGGACCTTCTTCGTCGTCCCGCTCTACCTGCAGCTCGTGCAGGGCCTCGACGCCCTCGAGACTGGGCTGCGCATGGTGCCGGTGTCGATGGCCATGCTCCTCACCTCGTTGGGCGGCTCGGTGCTGATGCGCTGGCTCTCGCCGCGCGCGATCGTGCGGGGCGGGTTCGCGGTGCTCGCTGCCGCGCTCGCCGCCCTCATCGGGGCCATCGAGCCCACTCTGGACGGCTGGGCGTTCGGCACGGCGATGGCGGCGCTCGGTGTCGGGATGGGGCTCATCGCCTCCCAGCTCGCCAACGTCATCCAGTCCGCCGTCGACCAGGCAGACCGCAGCGAGGCCGGTGGCCTGCAGTGGACCGCGCAGCAGCTCGGCGGCTCCCTCGGGGTCGCGGTCATCGGCGCGATCGTCCTCTCGGCGCTCGCTGGCAACGTCATCGACCTCGTCGAGGACGATGCGCGTCTCGCGCCGCAGGTGCGCGAGCAGGTGACGACACAGGTCTCGGAGGGCCTCGACTTCGTCACCATCGAGCAGGTCAGCGACGCGGGCCAGGGGGCCGGGCTCGACGCGACGAGCGTCGCCGCGCTCACCGAGGACTACGCCGAGGCGCAGCTCTTCGCGCTCAAGGCTGGTCTGCTCGCCGCGCTCGGCCTCGCCTTGCTCGCGCTCGTGCTCACGCGCGACCTGCCGTCGGGGACGTCGACGTAGGCCGTGTCGACGTCGTAGCGTCCGAGGTTCCTGCCGCTTGACCCTGACGAAGGGCCCTGGCCGACGGCCGGCCCCGCGTCGGTCAGATCGTCGGCGTCACCACCGGAGCCGAGCAACGAGGCGCGGCGG
>PWFH01000185.1 GCA_003553795.1 Egibacter sp.
CGCTCAGCCGGTCAGCGGGACGATGCGCTCGGCGATGACGTCGAGCATGTCGAGCTCGTCGGGCAGCTGGTGCTGGAGCATGACCCGCTCGACGCCGACCTCGGCGAGCTCACCGAGGCGCTCGGCGGCGCGCTCGGGCGTGCCGAGCACCCAGGCGCCCTCGAGGTCGGCGAGCCACTCCTCGAAGGGCCGGCCGTCGCCGCTCTGGGCCTTGAGCCGCTCGGCGCGGCGGCGGAAGTCGTCCTCGTCGGCGCCGACGAGGCAGCCGGTCATCAGCGACAGGGTCAACGACCCGGGCTCGCGTCCGGCGCGCTCGCAGGCGGTGGCGAGCGCGCGGGCGCGCTGGGCGGTCTCCTCGGGGGTCGTGAAGACGACGTTGAGCTCGTCGGCGTAGGTCGCGGCGAGCCGCGGGGTGCGCCGCAGCCCCCGCCCGCCCACGATGATCCGCGGTCGCGGGTCGGGGTGGGGCAGCATCGCCGCACCCGCGAGCGTCTCGAACTCGCCGTCGAAGTCGAAGGGCGCGGCGGCGGGGTCGAAGAGGCCGCGCACGACGGCGAGGTGCTCCTCGAGGCGGCGGAAGCGCGCGTCGAGGCTCTCGAAGGGGAAGCCGTGCTGGCGGTGCTCCTCCTCGAGCCAGCCGGTGCCGAGGCCGAGGTGGACCCGCGGCGCGCCGTCGAGCGACCCGGCCATCTCGCAGACCGTGGCGACGACCTTCGCGAGGTTGCCGGCAGGGCGGAACGTCGCGGGGCTGACCATCGTCCCGAGGACGATCGTCTCGGTCTCGCGGGCCAGGCCCGCCAGCGTCGCCCAGGCGTCGGTGGAGCCGCGGGCGTCGTGCCCGGCGACGCTCTTGTAGTGATCGGAGCGGTAGCAGCCCTCGAAGCCGAGCGCCTCGGCGCGCTGGGCCACCGCGAGGATCTCGGCGTAGGTCAGGCCCTCCTGCGGCTCGAGCATGACGTTGTAGCGCATCGCTGTCCCTCACCTGCTGGGGTCGGGGTCGGCTGCGGCCGCGGCGGCCTGGCCGCAGCCGGCGCGGAGTGTACGGTTGCGCGCGCCGCCGGCTCGTCCCGACGGCAAGGACCGTCCGGGAGGTGGCCCATGCGCCGCGGCACCGCAGTCGCGATCGTCGTGCTGCTGCTCGCGATCCTCGTGGCGATGACCGTCCAGCTCCTCGCCGCGCAGGGGGTGTAGCGCCGGGTCGTGCTGAGGCTGGCCCAGCAGGCCGTCCGGCGGCTGCAGCGCCGAGCCACCCGGGAGCGGCGCCGACACGCCGCCTTCAGGCCGCGCCGCCCGCCGGCCCGCGCCACCCCCGGGACGCGACAACGCCGCCGACCCTGCGCGACGCCTCGTCTTCGGCGTCGCCTGCGGCGGCCGGCCGTCGCGGGAGTCGGCGGCGCCGTCGTGCGGGGTGCGGCGGCGTGTCGGTTGCCGAGCGCTGGGGTCCCCGTCCCCGCAGCTCGGCTCGTGGCAGGTCTGCTCGGGGATGGTGCCTGCCGGCCCTCGGAACGGTCCGCCGCCGGGGATGCGGTGGCTCGTCGGCCGAGGGCCGCAGCGGTCGTGCTACGCGGTGGCGTTGTTGCCGGCGGCGATGTTCTCCGCCATGTCGCCGATCCAGGGGAGCTTGTAGTGCTCCTGGTTGTAGCCCTTGATGACCATGAAGATCACGAGGGCGAGCACGGCGAGGCCGAGCAGCGGCGTGAGGAAGAGGCCGATGATCCCGGTGATGAGCCCGAGGCCGGGGATGGACCCGAGGATCCCACCGAGGATGCTGAAGACGACGAAGATCGCGATGACCGCGACGTTGAGCAGGATCGACTGCATGCCGTGGAAGCGCAGCTCCGGGTCCTTCTGGGTCAGGAAGATGATGAGCCCACCGATCCAGCCGAGCAGGTAAGCGAGCAGACCCGCGACCTTCGGGTCCATGCCACCCTGGCTCGACTCCGCCGGCGGCGGCTGCTGCCCGGCGGGCGGCGGCTGCGCAGCAGGCGGCGGCTGGTACTCAGCCTGCTCGTGCGGCTGACCACCTGGCGGCTCCTGCGGCGGGTCGGGCTGCTGGGGTTCACTTGACATTCGGACTCCTCATGGACGTTGGTTCGACGGAGCGTACAACTCCACTGAAGCACGGCGCCGTTGCCTTGTCATCACGCAATTGGCCTCGTCGGGGCCATGGCCCCTCCTGGCCCTCGGCGATCCTGACCTCGACGACCAGCGATCGGCCGCCATGAGGCACAAAGGCCGCCGAGGCGGGCGCTGCGGACCGCGCTCGGTCTGACTCGGCCTCGATCCGTCCCCGGCGGTGCCCGCCGGCCCACGCACCAACGCGGCCCGGGCCCGCCCGCCAGCCAGCCGCCCTCAGCCGGCAAGGGGGCGGCCGCGGCGCACCTGCCACCCCCAGCCGGCGACGCGGGCGACGGCCTCGGCGATCACCGCCCGGCCGAGCTTGCTCGCGCCGTGGCGGCGCTCGGTGAAGGTCACCGGGACCTCGGCGATGCGCGCTCCGGCCTGCCAGGCACGCAGGACGAGCTCGACCTGGAAGCTGTAGCCCTCGCTGGCGACGCTGGCGAGGTCGAGCCGGGAGAGCAGCGGGGCGCGGTAGAGGCGGAAGCCGGCGGTGGCGTCGGCGACGGGGCAGCCCGTCGCCGCGCGGACGTAGGCGTTGCCGGCGCGCGACAGGGCGAGGCGGTGCGCCGGCCACCCGACGATGCGCCCGCCATCGACGTAGCGCGAGCCGATCGCGAGGTCCGCACCCTCCTCGAGCGCGATGAGCAGCCGCGGGACGTCCGCCGGATCGTGGGAGAGGTCGGCGTCCATCTCCCCCGCCGCGCCGTAACCGGCGGCGAGCGCCCGGCCGAGGCCGAGCCGGTAGGCCGAGCCGAGCCCCTGCTTGCCGCTGCGCACGATGAGCGAGAGCCGCGGGTCGCCCTCGGCGAGCTCGGCGACGCGCACCGCGGTGCGGTCCGGCGAGGCGTCGTCGACGACGAGCACGTCGACGCGGTCGCTCGCGGCGAGCACCGCCCGCAGCAGCGGTTCGATCGTCGCCCGCTCGTTGTAGGTGGGGATGACGAGCAGCACCCGGTCGCTCGCGTCCATCACCACCTCCCCGGTCCGTCCACCGCACGCCGCGGCCGCGCCGGCGCCCGCGAAGGGCCGCTCTTCCGCGCCCGGTCGCCCGTCTCGCGCGCCGCTGACGCCCTTGCGGTCGCCCAGCGTAGGAGCCGCCCGCCTGCGCGCCGGCGAGGCGCGCACCACCGCCGGTCCCTCGCCGGTGACGCTGGCGCCGCGCGCGCCGCTCGATGGAGCCTTCACCCGCCCCAGCGGCCAAACGCCCCATCGGACGCTGCGACCCTCAAATCGCCGGCGCTCGGCGGTTGGCAGGTCGGGGCGTCTGCGCCACTGGCGGGGACAGCGGCGGTGATGCTGGCGCCGCGAGCATCGTCGGCGCCGCTCGATGGAGCCTTCACCCGCCCCGGCGGCCGAACGCTCCAGCGGACGCTGCGACCCCCA
>PWFH01000035.1 GCA_003553795.1 Egibacter sp.
CATAGCGGGCCTCTACCCAGTCGCGGGTGAACTCATTGGGAACTTCAATGTATATGGTATTTCCCTCGTGGTAGCTGGCTTTTGTCTGGCTCAACCAGCTGTCGAAAGACGACTTAGCCATCTCCGAAGCCATCATGTCTAGCACTTGCTTCCAAGTTAAGTCTAGATCTGTCATACATATCCTCCTAAAACGGTCCAAATCCAATATAGTTTCATTCTGTACTTATCCACAGGATCCTTCTACTCTGATGGCGCCATGCACTGACCCTCCACAGAACATAGTGTCGATGTGAATGGTTGTCCACGGTTTGTTCACAGAATTGAGTTTTGGACGATCCTGTGATACGGGGTCAAGGGAGGACTTATCCACAAAACAAACAGGTTATCCACAATTTGGTGGAGTGCGGTGGAAAAACAGATTATCCAGAGAAAAATTTAATCCATCCACAAAGTTATCCACAAGAAGCGGGCAGAAAGGTTGGAGAAGAAAACCCCTGTTCAAAGCGGTGCGACTGGCAAAAGGGAAAATGGTCTACGGTTCACTATCCACACAATGCGAACAAACGATCTTATCCACAGTCCATCCCCGGCTTTGTGGACAAAAAAGCGCCGCAAATAGGGGACTCTTGCCATTGTAGCAGACGGGTTCTGGTTTATCAACAGAACTGTGGAGCAAATACTGTGGGGTTTGTGGATAACTTTTTGCTTGACAAGGTTGCCTGAAACGGCGGCATCTGGATGTCGCTCGGTCAGCTATCCGGTTTCAAACAGGTTTCGGACAGGCGGGAAGTCAAGCAGCAAGCATGGGGGACTGCGGTGTTTGTGTATGGTACGGATGCGTTATGAATCAGAAAACGGGTTGCGCAGAGCGATAGAAAAAGGTAAAACGGTATTAAGTTCCTGTTATGGAACGGACACAAAGGAGTTTGGTGTAATCTGCAAATGAAGCAGCCTTTTTGGGGGTGATTCGGCGGATAGAAGATCCAAATGCTGACTCGTTGGGCCGTGCACACAGACATACAATATCTCAAGGAGGGTCCTTTTCCATGCAGCTTTTGGAGAACAGGTATTTCATGGTTTTTGTGGTGTTGGCCTTGGTATTATTCAGTGGTATGACTGCAGCCCAGGACTATGGCGAAGCTCCTATGCTGACAGAAATGGTTGAAGCTGGGGAGCTTCCGCAGGTCGACGAGCGCCTTCCTGTGGAACCATTGGTTGTAGAAGGGTATGACGGTATCGGCGAATACGGGGGTACGATTCGCACTACAACAACAGCGCCGGAGGGCATCGGCGACGACTATCTGCTGATGCCGTTCTATGCCGGGCTGGTGCAGCCGCATCCGGAAACCCATGAGCTGTACCCCCACCTGGCTCGGGATATAGAAGTTTCCGAAGATGCAACCACCTTTACCTTCCATCTCCGCGAGGGCCTGAGATGGTCCGACGGAGAGCCCTATACAGCGGATGACATCATGTTCTGGTACGAGGACATGCTTCTCAACGAAGATTTGACACCGGTTGTGGGCCATCAATTCCGAAGAGACGGAGAAACCGTTGAAGTGACCAAAGTAGATGATTATACAGTGGAGTTCAAATTTGCTGCACCGCATCCTTTCTTTTTGAACTATCTCGTTCACGGCAACTTCCATGTACGTCCTAAACACTATCTGACACAGTTTCACATTGATTATGTGTCGGAGGAAGAGCTATTGGAAGCTGCCCGGGAGGAAGGCTACGAGCTATGGTATGACTACTTCTGGGCTAAGGCGGATGTTGTCTTCGGTATGCCCGTTGCGTTGGACCTGCCGACCGTCGGACCTTACATGATCGTTGGAAAGACCGCAGAGAGACGTCAATTTGAACGCAATCCATATTTCTGGAAAGTCGATACTGAAGGAAACCAGCTGCCCTACATCGATCGCATCGACACGCAGATCGTATCTGACCTGGAGGTTATCCAGGGCATGATCATGAGTGGGGCGGTGGATTTTGTCGGCTACGGCACCGACCTGCGGAATTATCCGATGTATCGGAGCTATGAGGATGAAGGCGGATACAGGACACTGCTGTGGGAAAGTGGCATGGGTTCGGAAGTGATCCTGATGGTTAACCAGACCCATGAAGACTTGGCCCTGCGTGAGCTTTTTCAAGACAAACGGGTTCGCCAGGCCATTTCTCAGGCCATTGACAGAGATGAGATCAATGAAGTGGTCTATTTCGGGCAGGGAGTACCCCGGCAGTACACCGTATTGGATACCAGCCAATACTATGAACCAGAATTTGAGACAGCATTCATTGAGTACGACCCCGAGCGGGCCAATGAATTACTGGATGAAGCAGGATTTGATGAGTGGTGCGAAGATGAAGAATGGCGTTTGGATCATGACGGAGAACCCATCGAGATTAAATACGAAACCTACATGGAAGCACAATGGTCCCAGGATATCCCCGAAATTGCCCAGGACCAATGGGAAGATCTAGGCATCAAACTTGATGTGGAAATGAGTGAATTCACTACTTTAGCCGACAACGTCAGCGAAGAGCAAGATTTTGAAATGTTCAACATGGCCTGGAGTCTAACTGCTGATCCCGACCCTTACCAAACATTTAGCATAGACAACTCTGATCCTCCGGGAAGAAACTCCGGCCAATATCATAATGAGAGAGCCGAAGAGCTAATGGAGAAAGGACGCACCACGTTGGATCAGGAAGAGAGAGAAGAAATCTACGAAGAGCTGTTCACGCTTTTTAATGAAGATCTGCCGTATCTCTTTGTATATTTCCGCGATGAGAGTTTCGGCGTCAACAATCGTGTGGACAATTTTGAACCTTCCGAGTTCCAGGATTGGAACTGGAATGCCCACGAAATCTCCGTAGATTACTAAATTTAGCATAAGCATCTGGGTTACGTCAGGGAAAATTAACGTTAACCCACCCCAAGTGGGCATCTGTATTGAGTGAGGTGTCTACTTGGGGATTTCTTTAGAACGACACCAAAGATGGGGGGAAATCCCTTGGTTAAATTCATTCTCAGACGCCTTTTATTTCAAGTTCCTGTTTTACTACTTGGAGTAAGTATATTGTTATTCGCAATTTTTCAAATGGCCCCCGGTAGTCCCCTGGCTCAATTTTATGCCCAACCTGGCATGACGGTAGAAGATATCCAGCGTGTAGCAGAAGCATACGGAGTGGACAGGCATCCCATCGAACAATACTTTGATTGGCTAACCAGTCTTCTACGTGGTGACTTGGGAGTTTCTTTCGATTTGAGAGAACCGGTATCAAGCGCTATAGGAGCACGATTATTCCCCACTTTTTTGTTGTCCTTTTCTGCTTTAGTATTAAGTTTAATTATAGCCATTCCCGCCGGGATCATCTCCTCCACCAGACAGTATTCTAAATTGGACTACAGCTTGACTGTATTTTCTCTCATTGGGATATCCATCCCCAACTTCTTTTTTGGAGTACTGTTAATGTGGATTGTCTCAGTAGAGTTGGGC
>PWFH01000069.1 GCA_003553795.1 Egibacter sp.
GACGGCGTAGCGCGCGAGGCTCGCGTAGCTCGGGCTGCGCCGCCACGACTCGTCGGCGCCCCACTGCTCGCGGCTGACGATGCTGGGGCGCCCGTCGGAGGCCTGCGCCACCGCGGGAGTGGCCACCGCGGCGGCGACGCCCTGCGCGGCCCGGCTCACGCGCGCGCCGAGGGACTCCGAGAGTCCGTCGGAGTCGATGAGGTGAACCTCGACCTCACCGGGCTCGGCGCCGCGGGTCTGGATCCAGGCGGCCTCGCCCACCCAGGCCGGCTCGGTCTTGCGCTGCCAGTCGCCGGCGTCCTCGTCGCTGCCGGCCTCGGGGCCGTCGTCGTCGACGCCAAGCGCCTCGGCCTCGAGCCAGGGCGTCCAGGTCTCGCCGTCGACGGAGGTGCGGTACTCGAGGCCCGTGCCGTCGGGGACGGTGAATCCGACCATGCTGAAGGGGATCGGCGCCTCGACCGGCGCGGAGGCTGCGTCGACGTCGAGGGTGCGGAAGCCGGCCTGCTCGGGCAGACCCTCGACGGTGGCGTCGACGACCTCCGGGGGCGGGGCGGCGGCCTCGAGCGGGAGCGCAGGCAGGAGCAGGAGCACGGCGGCGGTGAGCACACCGGCGAGGAGCACCGGCCTCACCGAGACGCTCTCTGTCCGCATCAGCAGTCCTTGCCTCGTCGGCGGCGTTGCACCCGGTCTGCCGCCGTGACGGCGCATCGGTGCCGCTCCAGGGGGTGTCGGCGCGCCGTGGCGGCTCCTGTAGCCCCAACGGCCAACTACAGCCAACGCATGTGCCCTGCGACGGTCTCGCGTGCCCTCGACCCGGGCCCTCGCGCACCGCCGTCCAACCTTAGACGTGCCTCGACCCACGCCTCGTACGGGTCCGCTGGGCCGTTGACCTGGCCAATCGGCCGGTCGAGGGCGTCAGGTCGCCGCCAGGCCGGACACCTGCGAGCACGGTCCGTGGCCGCGCGCGCGACGGCGCCGCCGAGGCGCTGGAGCCGCTACGGGTCGAGCAGGAGGTCGAGCTCGTGCACGGTGAGCGGGCTGAGCGCGGCGGTGCCCCCGAGGGCGAGGCCACGCTCGAGGCTCACGGGTCGCGTCTCGAGGAACGCCTCGAGCGGCGGGTCGTCACCGAGGCCGCACTGGGGCGCGAGGACGACCGGCCAGCCGGTCCGACCGGCGAGCGCGCCGGCGGCGAGCGCGTCGGGGAAGGCCTCGCCGGTGGCGAAGATCGCGCCGTCGCCCTCCGTTCCGCGCTCGAGGGCGGCGCCGAGGACCTTCACGGAGGTCTCCCAGCGGTCCTCGCCTGCGAGGCGTTCGACCTCGGAGCCGAGCGCCTCGAGCGCCCGCTCGACCTCGTCGCTGACCGCCGCGGTGCCGCCGAGGAGCAGGACCCGGTCGGCCTCGAGCTCGGTGAGCGCCTCGAGGGTGGCCTCGGGCAGCTCGTCAGCGCGGGTGAGCAGCAGCGGGCGGGCCTCGCCGGTGGCGAGCAGGGCGCCGGAGGCCACGGCGTCCGGCCATGCGCGCCCCTCGTCGGTGGCGTGCTGGCCGAGGGTGAGGACGACCTCGCCAGCGGTCGGCTCGAGCTCGGCGGCGATCGCCGCGGCGGTGGCGAAGCGGTTCTCACCCGCGACGCGGCGCACGTCCTCGACGCCGTCGACGGCACCGGCGGCGTCGAGGACCTCGCCGCTGAGGGCGGCCTCGCCGCCGAGGACGACGACCTCGCGCGCGCCGAGCTCGGCGATCGCCTCGGCGACGGCCTCGGGCAGCCCGTCGGGCGGCGTCAGCAGCATCGGCGCGTCGGCGTCGGCGGCGAGGGCACCGCCGGCCAGAGCGTCGGGGAAGGCCCGCGACGAGGCGAGGACGACGGTGTCGGCCTGCTCGAAGGTCTCGGCGACGGCCACGGCGGTGGCGACGCGGTCGGCCCCGGCGAGGCGCTCGACGTGCTCCGGCTCGCCCGCCTCGGGTGGGGCGAGGCAGGGGTCGGCGGCGAGGTTGGCGTCGACGGCGAAGAGCGTCGAGCGCAGCCCGAGCATCGAGCGCACCTCGTCGCCGGTGAGCACCGCCACCCCGCGGGAGCCGGTGAACTCCACCCCGCCGGCACCGCGCGCGGGGCTGCCGATCCGTCCCGAGGCCCCCCGCGGATCGGGGGTGCGCACCTCGAGGACGTCGCCCACGTCGTGGCCGGCGTCGGCGAGCTCGCGACCGAGCTCGGCGGCGGTGAAGGTCTCCGACCAGCCGCGGTGGGGATTGGCCGAGGCGAGGTCCCAGCGGCTGTCGTCGACCGCGGAGAGGTAGGACACCGAGCCGCCCCAGACGAACGCCGAGGACTCGCTGTGCCCGCCGTGGGAGGAGGCGTAGTTGCCGCTCACGACCTCACCGTTGTAGGTCAGCGCCCGACCCTGGGTCGCCTCGACGGCGTCGACCCAGCCGGCGTGCCGGCTCTGGGCCTCGTAGGCGTAGCCGTACCACACCTGGCTCGTCGTCGAGTCGTAGAGGTCACAGTCGCCGTCGCAGCGCCGCGAGCCGGCGCGCTGGTCGATCGCGTAGCTGCGCGCGGCGATGGCCTGCGCCTCGACGGCGGCGGCGGGCCAGCTCGCGGGGATCTCGCGGACGTTGCGCAGGTAGCGCTCGAGGGAGGGCACGCGGGCGACGACGTGCATGCCCTCGCCGCGCTGGCGGAACCGCAGCTCCCCGTCGCGGTAGGGCCGGCCCTCGGTCCAGCGGCTGCGCTCCTCGCCGGTCAAGGACTTCGCGGGCAACTGGACGATCGTGTCGGCGTGGACCGCGCGCAGTGTCGTGGCCGAGGGCACCTCGCGGCGGGTCTCACCGTCGTCGTCGACGAGGGCGAGCCGGCTGCCGCTGACCTTGACGGTCCACGTCGACCCGCCGGGCTGGGTGACCTCGTCGCCGCCGGAGAAGCGCCAGGGGATCTCGCCCTCGGCGTGGACCTCCACCTCGCTCGGCCGGGAGCCGCCCGGGCGGTCGGGCAGCAGCCCGACGTCGATCGGCCCGGAGCTGTCGACGTCGGCGACGCGGGTGCCCTGGTAGTAGTGCTCGAGGATCTCGGTGTGCGAGCAGCCCAGCTCGGCAGCGCCCTGGGCGCCGTACTGGCTCATGCCGACGCCGTGGCCCCATCCGCGGCCGGTGAAGACGACCTCGCCGGGTCCCGCCTCGCCTTGGAGGCTCGGCAGCGCGTCCTGCTGGCCACCGGGCGCGGGGCACTGCGCCTCGGCGGTCGGCGCGGTGAGCACCGCGAGCAGCCACCACAGCGCGACCATCGCCGCGACGAGCGGGAGGATCGCGGGTCGGGGGATCGTGCGCGTCATCGCAGGGGCCTTCCGTGCGGCGCGAGGTCGGTGCGCGGTCGCGACCCCAGCCTGCCAGGGAGGCGCGGGTCAGCGCGCCTCGAGGCCGGTGCCACTCTGGGGCAGCGCGTCGTCGTCGGTGGCGTCGTTGTCCTCGGTCGACGGGGCGTCATCGTCGGCGGC
>PWFH01000082.1 GCA_003553795.1 Egibacter sp.
GGGCTGCGGCCACCGGCCCCCGACGCCGCACCGGCCGTGGCCGAGCCCGACCCCCGCGGGTACCTCTCGAACCTCGGTGGCCTGCCGCCGCTGCGCCCGGCCGCGCAGGGCCGCTGGACCACCGTCACGATCGACGACAAGGGCCGCCTCGCCCTGTCGACCGCCGGCGCCGCCCTCGACTGGCAGCCCGGCACCCCCGTGGCCGTCGAGCTCGGCACCGACCGGCTCACCGTCCGCGCCACCGGGGAGGCGGCGGCCACCCGGCTGCGCTCACAGCTGCGGCTGCAGCTCCCCCTGGTCGAGCAGGTCGGCCTCGGCGTCGCCCCCGGCGACCAGGTGCTGCTCGCCACCGACGCCGCCGCCGGCCGGATCGACGTCATGCCCGCCGCCGTCGTCGAGGCCGCGCTCGCCGCGGTGCTCACCGACGGCGCGGAGGCCGACGAGGAGGCGGGGCGATGACCGGCGACCGCGAGAACCTCGCCCGCACGACCCTCGAGATGCTCCACCTGCAGGGCCTGACCCTGGCCGACCTCGAAGCCGTCGCGCAGCAGGAGCCGGCCTCGCCGATGCCGACCGTCGCCGAGCAGGTCGCCGTCGTCGAGCCCCTCTACACCAACCGCCACACCCGCTCGACCTACCGGCCCGGCTGGCGGCGTCTCGTCGAGGCGTTCGGCGACCGCCGCCTCGACGACGTCAAGACCTCCGACCTCCGCGGGCTGCTCAACGCCATCCGCGAGGCCGCCCGCCGCGACGACGCCTACCGCGCCACCGACGGGGTCGCCACCGGCCGCGGCAGCGGCAACGGCGCGATGGCCAACGCCCTGCACGCCATCCGCGCGGTCTACCGCACCGCCGTCGAGGACGGGCTGATCTCCGAGGGCGAGAACCCGGCGGCGAAGCTCAAGGCGCCCCGCCGCGGCGCCCCGACCCGCCGGCCGCTGACCCGACAGGAGTACGTCGCCGTCGTCGACGCCGCGAGCCGCGAGCGCGTCGACCCGTGGCTCGCGAGCGTCATCGTCCGCTTCGCCTACGAGACCGGGGCACGCACCAGCGGGATGCTCGGCGTGCGGCTCGACAACTTGGACCCGGTCCGCCAGACGGTGACGCTGCCAAGCGAGAAGGGCGAGAAGGTCCTCGAGCAGCCCATCAGCGCCGAGCTGCTCGAGCACCTCATCGCCCTCGCCACCGAGCGCGGTGCCGTCGACGGCGCCGACCACGTCTTCCGGCAGCGCCGCCGCGGCAAGACCCCACCCAAGCCGCTGACCGTCCGCACCGTCGAGGGGACGTTCGAGCGCATCCGCGAGAACCTGCCCGCCGACGTCGCCGTCCACGTCACCCCCCACTGGCTGCGGCACACCGCCAACCGCAGGATGGAGCGCGTCGCCGGCGCCGCGGTCGCCGAGCGCTTCCTCGGCCACGAGCCCTCGACGATGAACCACCTCTACGCCCGCGCCCTGCCCGGCGAGGTCGCCGCCGCCTGGTCACGCGTCCACGGCGTCGACCACCCGCTCGCCGACGAGCTCGACGGCTGGTGAGCCGGCGTGGCGCGCGAGGACCTGCGCGGGCACGGCAGCCCGGGCGGCAGCGCCGACGGGCCGGTCGACCCCGCCGGCCCCCGTCCCGTCAGCCTGAGGGTGGGGGATCGGCGGCGTGGAAGAGCTCCGCCGTCGGGGTCGGCTTGCGCATGAGCCGGTGGCCGCGGCAGTCGCAGGCCGGGTCCTCGGGCCGAGGGCACGCGTGGATCAGGCCGAGCAGGACCTCGCCCTCGACGGGGGCGAGGCGCCGTCGCCCGCCGGGGCTGCGCAGCGTCCACGGCTGCTGCTCGCGCGGGTGCAGCACCGCGGTGCCGCCCGGCACCGCGAGGGCGGCGTCCTGCGGCGGCTGCCGACCGCTCCAGGGCTCGTCCACCTCGTTTGCGGACACGCCGGTGATCATCGGCTCGGGGCGCGGCCACGCGGGGTGGTGGCTGCAGCCGGACGCGGCCAGTTCGACGAGATGGTCGGTGTCGATCTCACCGGCCAGGGTGCAGTAGCCCGCGTACCCGCCGCCCATGTCGAGCGCCATGCCGCTGAGCACGAGACGTGGACAGGTGCCACACAGCGGCAGTCGGGTGCCCGCCGGCAGCAGCGGCGCCAACTCGGCGAGCACCTCGTGGGGGTAGCGGTCGGGTGTCGTGGCGACCCACACGCGCCCCTGCGACCAGGAGAGCGTGTAGCGGTCGGTGTCGACGGTCAGGCGCGCACGGCGCACCGTCCCGTCGCCGCTCACCAACCGGACGTGGCGCAGCCCACTCGTCAACCTGGCAGGTCCCGACATGGTGAAGGTCAGCGGCGGGCCGCCGTAGGCGGGGTCGGAGAAGTCGACGGGGTCGCCGGTCAACAGATCGACGACGTCGACTCCGGCGTCCTTGTAGCGCTGCCAGCCCTGCTCCTTCGAGGTGTTGAGCGCGTTGGCTTCGTGGCTCGTGACCACGCAGGCCACGCCCTTGCTTCGCAGCAGCGAGGCGGCGTTGTGGGGTTCGGCGAGGATCTCGTCGGCGAGCTGCTTGCGGGGGAAGACGTGCTCATGACGCAGCCCGGACTTGCCTTTGGCGCGGCGGTGTTCGACAGCGGCCCGCGAGTAGTAGCGCAGGTCGTACTTGCCCGGGTTGCCGGCCGACTCGGTCCACTTCCACAACAGCCACTCGCGCAGCAGCCGACGCTTCTCGCCCGGTGGCACCTCGTCGTCGCCGAGCACGGCTTCGACGACGGCCAGCAGCCCTGCCCGCGCCTCCTCCATGTCCGGGGGAGGCGACCACTGGGGCCACGGGGGACTCATCTTGTCAGCTTACCCGGATACAGCGAGTCGTTGTGGGCGGCCCTGTCGCGTGACGGTGGGAATGCCCGGAGGCGTCACTCAGGATTGGTGACTTGGCTTCCCAGATGGACTAGGCCAACTACTCCTAGGCCCTTGTCGTAAGTATGGGAGGTGTTTTTGGTCTGTTGACCAGTGGGACTATGACTCGATGGGTCGGGGTGCGCATGCCTGACGTCGGGTTGCTTGAGGATACTCCCGTTACGGACGTCTTGAGCTACCAAGAACGATGCGATTCCTACAAGCTGGTCGCGAGGGCAAGGCCGACCTTCGAAGCCGGCCACAATTTTGTCGCCGCTGCATTGACTGGCTACCCCCTCGAGGCCCTGCTCTCCAACTATTCCGGTGCTGCGCACGAGAACCTTCTCGGCATCCTCACCGTCCACGATCTGCCGCGGCTACCAGCGCCCTGATGCACCCCGGCAGGCAGCGCGAGCTCATTCACCCAAGGCGCCCGTGAGGCGTAGCGAGGTTAGCCGTCGGAGCGCGCTGCTTGACGTGATGCCAACGGACTCTTCACATCATCGGCGGCTGGGGCACGTTATGCCTTGGACGGTGGCCAGTAGTAGATTGGATTCTGTGCCGCGGCGACGAACGCGACTCGCCGGCCGACGTCACC
>PWFH01000171.1 GCA_003553795.1 Egibacter sp.
GAGCGCGGCGTAGACGATGACGAGCAGCACGGCGGCTGCCGACAGCAGCGCGCCCGTGCGGGCGTGGCGGCGCCAGAAGGCCGCCTCCTCGGCGGTGGTCGCCAGGGGGCGGGGGACGTCCATGGCGGCATGGTCGGCAGGTGCGCGAAGATCTTGAGGGCTCCGTGGCATCCTGCGGCTGTGGACGCCGCGAGCCCTGCCGCCGCCGACGCCCGGCCACGGGTCGTCGCGGGCCTGCGGCTCGTGCGGCGGGTGGGCCGCGGCGGCGAGGGCGAGGTCTGGGAGGCCCGCGACGCCGAGGGTCGCCGGCGGGCGCTCAAGCTCGTGCGGCCCGAGGCCCTGGCGAGCCCCGCCGAGCTCGCCCGCCGCGGCGCCTACCTCCGACGCATCGACCACCCTGCGCTCGTCGCGGTGCACCGCACCGGTCGCCTCGCCGGCTCGGTGCTCGAGGGGTGGGGCTTCCTCGAGATGGACTTCGTCGACGGGGAGTCGCTCGCCGAGGCGCCCGCCGACCCCGACGCGCTCGAGCGTCTCACCGACCTCGCCGAGGGCCTTGACCTGCTCCACGCCGGGCGCTGGTCCGACGGGGTGCCGCTCGTGCACCGCGACGTCAAGCCGGCCAACCTCATCGCCACGCCCTCCGGGGAGGTCGTCCTCGTCGACTGCTCGACGCTGCGCGGCACCGACGCCACGCAGCTCACGCGCATCGGCACGCCGCGCTACGCCGCGCCCGAGGTCCTCACCGGACGCGCCGGCCCTCCAGCTGACGTCTACAGCTTCGGCGCCACCGTCGTCGCGCTCGCGACCGGCGCGCGCGGCGAGGCGCTCGACGAGGTCCTCGCCGACCCGGGCGCGCTCGCGCTGCCGGCGACCGTCGGTGCGGCCCTCGACCCCGACCCCTCCCAGCGGCCGTCGTCGTGTCAAGCGGTGCTCACCGCCGGCGCGGGCATCGACCTCGATGCGCTGCCCGACCTGCGCACCGCCGGCTGGTCGCAGGAGTGGGCCCGCCGCGACCTCGACAGCGCCGAGATCGACCCGGCGCGGCGCGCCGGCCGACCAGGCGCCTGGTTCGGCGCCCTCTCGCTGGGGACGAGCGCCGCGGCGCTCGCCGCGGCCGGTCTGCTCGGCGGCACCGGCTCCCGTCTGGATGGGCTGCTCGCGACCTGGCCCTTGCTCGCTGCGGCGGTCGCGGCCGTACTCCTCGTCGGCGGCGCACGACTCGGGGGCGCGTCGATGCGGGCGGCGCTGCTCGCCAACCCCTTCGCCTGGGGTTGGCTGCTCGGCGGCAAGGCGACCGCCGCCGGCCGCAGCCGGGCCTGGGTGCGCACGACGACGAGCGGGGCGCTGCTGGCCGTCGCCGCCGTCGTGGGTCTGCTCGCCGCGGTCGTCACCGGCGTCGCCCCCGTCGAGGTGCCCGCGGCGGGACGGCGGTTCGGCGCGCCGGCGGCCCTGCTCGGCGCGGGCCCGCTCGCCGCCGCGGTGGCGGGCGCGGGAGCAGCCGGCGGCGTCGGCGGCGCGCTCGCGCGGGTCCTGCTCATGCCGTTGTGGCTCACCGGTGCGGCGGTGCTCGTGGTCGCCGGCGCGCTCGCCGCCCTCGCGGGTCTGCTCGTCGGCAGGCCCGGGCCAGGCTCGCGTCTCGTCGCGGGCACCCTCGCCGGAGGCCTCGCCGCCGTGGCGCCGCGTGCGGGAGGCCCGGCGCGACGCGCGCCCGATCCTCGGGCATGATGCCGGCAACGCAGTCGAGGAGGGAGTGCCGATGACCGCCAAGCTCATCGATGGCAAGGCCACCGCCGCCCGCGAGCGTGAGCGCATCGCCGGTGAGGTCGCCGAGCTCGCGGCCCGAGGCCACACTCCGGGGCTCGCCGCGCTGCTCGTCGGCGACGACCCGGCCAGCCACGTCTACGTCGACGGCAAGGAGCGCGACTGCGCGAAGGTCGGCATCGCCTCCTTCGGCTCCCGCATGCCGACCGAGACGACACAGGACGCGCTGCACGACGAGATCGACCGGCTCAACGCCGATCCCGCGGTCAGCGGGATCATCGTGCAGATGCCGCTGCCCGACCACCTCGACACCATCGCCGCGCAGGAGCGCATCGACCCGCGCAAGGACGTCGACGGCCTCCACCCCGTGAACATGGGCCGGCTGCTGCGCGGCGACCCGCGCTACGTCCCCGCGACCCCCCTCGGCTGTCGGGTGCTCCTCGAGACCCACGGCATCGACGTCGCCGGGGCTGACGTCGTCATCATCGGGCGCTCCCAGCTCGTCGGGCGCCCCCTCGCCAACCTCCTGAGCGTGCGCGGGCCGGGTGGCAACGCCACGGTGACGCTGTGCCACACGCGGACGCGCGACCTCGCGGCGCACACCCGCGCTGCCGACATCGTCGTCGTCGCCGCCGGGGTGCCGGGGATCCTCACCAAGGACATGGTCAAGCCCGGCGCGGTCGTGCTCGACGTCGGGATCAACCGGGCCGAGGACGGCAGCCTCTACGGCGACGTCGCCGAGGACGTCGGCGAGGTGGCGGGGTGGCGTAGCCCGGTCCCAGGTGGGGTAGGCCCCATGACGCGAACGATGCTGCTCGAGAACACCGTGCGTGCGGCCAGGCTGCTCGCTGGAGCCTAGGGGCCACAGCCGCCCTGGCGGACCTCGACCGGCCCACACCGCCGGAGGCCGTCCGACAGCGGCGGTCGCGGCCAGGGCCGCGTCAGATGCCCGCGCCCGCGCGGTAGGCTCCGCTGCCCGTTCGCCCGCTGGCCCCCGCCGGCGGCACCCGTTTTCGTGCAAGGGGATCCAACGTGAAGATCACCGTCATCGGCGCAGGCAAGTACGGCTCGACGCTCACCGAGAAGATCGCACGGCGTGGCTACGCCGACGAGGTCGTCATGGTCGACATCGTGGAGGGCCTGCCGCAGGGTCTCGCGCTCGACATGAACCAGGCGCGCCCCATCGAGGGCTATGAGACGCCGGTGGTCGGCACGAACGACTACGGTCCGACCGCAGGGTCCGACGTCGTCGTCGTGACCGCCGGCAAGCCGCGCAAGCCCGGCATGAGCCGCATGGACCTCATCAACGACAACGCGAAGATCGTCGGCGGGGTCGCCCAGGAGATCGCCAAGACCTCGCCCGAGGCCGTCGTCGTCGTCGTCTCCAACCCGCTCGACGAGATGACCGCCCTGTTCCAGAAGGTCTCCGGCTTCCCGCCCCACCGCGTCATGGGGCAGGCGGGCATGCTCGACACCGCGCGCTTCCAGGACAAGGTCGCCGCCGCGGCTGGTGCCTCGCCGCTGTCGGTCGAGGCGATCACCCTCGGCAGCCACGGCGACACGATGGTCCCAGTGCCCTCGAAGGTCACCGTCGACGGCAAGCCGCTCGCCGACGTGCTCGACCAGGACACGATCGACGAGATCGTCGACGCCACGCGCAACGGCGGCGCCGAGGTCGTCGCGCTGCTCAAGGAGGGCTCGGCCTACTTCGCACCGGCGAGCGCCGCGGCGCGCATGGTCGAGGCCATCGCCACCGACGAGGGCGTCCTCATGCCCGTGTGCGCCTGGGTCGACGGGCAGTACGGCATCGCCGAGGTCTACCTCGGGGTCCCCGTACGCCTCGGCGCGGGCGGGGTCACCGAGATCGTCGACATCGACCTCACCGAGTCCGAGCTGGCGGACCTCCGCGAGGCCGCCGAGGCGGTGCGGGCGAAGCAGGCCGACGTCGACGGCCTCGTCTGAGCGCGTAACCTGGTGGGTCGGCCTGCTGCCGGCAGGTCGACCGCTCCCGGCCCACCCGGGCCCACCGGGCCCACGGCGAGGCAGCGCGCCGAGGCCCACCCCGGACCGCCCACGAAGAGAGGACGAGCGCCATGGCTCGCGATCGCAGGAACGCACCCCCGCCCGCGAGCGGCCGTCGCCGCCGGAGGGGCACCGAGGAGACCGACCGCATCAGCCAGCGGATCCATGCCGAGCCCGACCTCGTGCTCACCGAGGATGAGCTGCGCTCCCTCGCCGATGAGGGCATCGACCCGGAGGAGGTCCGGGAGGCCGCCCGCCGGGTTCCCGAGCAGCCCGAGGCGAGCATCCACGACCGCGACACCCCGCGCGACCACGTCGAGAGCCTCGTGCGCGACGACGAGGACACGTAGCGCCGAGGAAGACGCCTCGCGGCGACGGGGGCACCTCGTGACGACGAGGGACCCTCGCGCGGAGGGCGACACCTCCCGCGGAGGCGACACCTCGCGCTGACGAGCCCGTCGCCACCGAGCGGGCCCGGGCCGCCATGTGCGCGGCGCGGGCCCGTTGCGGCTCGACGACCGTGTTCGCACGTTTTCCCCTGACCGTGTAGGGGGTTTGCAGGGTTTGCCGCGAGCCCTCCCGGCTGCGGCGTGGCTACCGTCCGGGCGACACCGACCCGGAGGTTGCATCGCATGGCCACGCTCGACCAATCGCTGCCCCGTGCCGTCCGCCCGCTCGCGCCTCGTGTCGCGGCGGCCGCTGCCCCTCCGCCGCGCAGCGGTCTCGCGGCTTCGGCGGTCGGCGCGATCGTCGTGCTCGGCGGCGTCGTCGCCGTCGGACAGGGGGTGCAGCAGGCCGTCCTGCTCGCGCTCGGCCTCGCACTCGGTCTCGCCCTCTACCACGCCCGCTTCGGGTTCACCTCGGCGTTCCGTCAGCTCCTCGCGGTGGGCCAGGGCGAGGGGCTGCGCGCCCATGCGCTCATGCTCGCGACCGCGAGCGTGATCTTCGCGCCGATCCTCTCGGCGGGCACGGGCCTGTTCGGCGTCGAGACCGCCGGCTACGTCGCCCCCGTGGGCGTGAGCGTCGTCGTTGGAGCGTTCCTCTTCGGCCTCGGCATGCAGCTCGGCGGGGCGTGCGCCTCCGGCACGCTCTTCGCCGTTGGCGGTGGTCACACCGCGATCCTCATCACCCTCGCGTCGTTCATCGTCGGCTCGGTGCTCGGCGCGGCGCATTGGGGCTTCTGGACCCAGGACCTCGCCCACCTCGGCTTCGGGCCGATCAGCCTCGCCGACACGCCCGCGGGTTACCCCGGCGCGGTGGCCCTCACGCTGGGCCTGCTCGGGCTGCTGTGGTGGGCAGCGGGCGCGCTCTCGCGCCGCCGTGGTGCGCCTCCGCGGGGGCAGGCCCCCTCGGCCAGCGGCGCCTGGCGGGTGCTGCGCGGCACCTGGCCGCTGTGGGTCGGCGCGCTCGTGCTCGCCGGCCTCAACGGCCTCGTCCTGCTCGTGAGCGGACGCCCCTGGGGGGTGACCGGCGCCTTCGCCCTGTGGGGCTCGAAGGCCGCCGAGCGGCTCGGCATCGACGTCCGCGCCTGGGAGTACTGGCAGGGGCCCAGCGCCGCCGCGCTCGACGCGCCCCTCCTCGCCGATACGACGACCCTGCTCAACGTGGGGATCATCCTCGGCGCCTTCCTCGCCGCGGCGGTCGCCGGGACCTTCGTCCTGCACCGGCGGGTACCGCCCAAGACCATCGCGGCGGCGATCCTCGGCGGGCTGCTCATGGGCTACGGCGCCCGCCTGGCCTACGGCTGCAACATCGGCGCGTACTTCGGCGGCATCGCCTCCTTCAGTGTCCACGGGTGGCTCTGGGGCGCGCTCGCGCTCGCCGGCACGTTCGCGGGGCTCAAGGTCCGTCCGCTCTTCGGGCTCGCCAACCCCAAGCCGCAGGACTCCGTCTGCTGAGGTGAGCCGGTGAGATGCACCGGACAGGCAGGCGAGATCGCGCCCTGATCGGGCACGGGCTCGCCTGTTGTCTCCGCGCTCGCTGCCCTAGGCTCTGTGGCGTCACCGATGTCGCGGTGCGTCCGGCTCGGCGCGACGGCCGGTGCACGCGCCTCGAGCCGAAGGAGTGGCCCCGATGTCTCACGCCCCCCTCGGCAGCGTCGACGGTGCGCGAGGCGCGGTGCCGCCACCGCAGGAGTTCGTCGCCCGCTCGCGGTACGCCGACCCCGGCGTCTACGACGAGGCGGAGGCCGACTGGGTCGGCTGGTGGGAGCACCAAGCCCACGCGCTCGCCTGGACCCGGCCCTGGGACGAGCCGCTGGCGTGGGACCCGCCGTTCGCGCGCTGGTTCGTCGGCGGACGGCTCAACGCGTCGGTGAGCTGCCTCGACCGCCACGTCGAGGCCGGCCATGGCGGGCAGGTCGCCTACCACTGGGTGGGGGAGCCAGGCGACCGCCGTGACCTGACCTACGCCGAGCTCGCCAAGCAGGTCGGGCGTCTCGCCAACGCCCTGCGCGGCCTCGGGGTGGCCCGCGGCGATCGGGTCGCGATCTACCTGCCGATGGTGCCCGAGCTCGTCGTCGCGATGCTCGCGTGCGCCCGGATCGGCGCGCCCCACTCGGTGGTCTACGCCGGCTTCGGCGCCCAGGCGCTCGCCGACCGCCTCGTCGACGCTGAGGCCAAGGTGCTCATCACCGCCGACGGCGCGCACCGCCGCGGCGAGGTCCTGCCGCTCAAGCGCGTGGCCGACGTCGCGATGGGCGCGGCCGAGAGCGTGCGCGCCTGCCTCGTCGTCCGGCGCACCAACAGCGACGTCAGGCTCATGCCCGGCCGCGACGCCTGGTACGACGAGGTCGTTGGCCAGGCCTCACCGACCTGCGAGCCCGAGGCGATGGACGCCGAGGACCCGCTCTTCCTGCTCTACACGTCGGGCACGACCGGGACGCCGAAGGGCATCGTCCACCGCACCGGTGGCTACCTCACCCACGTCGCGGCGACCCACCGCATGGTCTTCGACCACGATCCCGACCGGGACGTCTTCTGGTGCGCGGTGAACTTCGGGTGGATCACCGGGCACAGCTACGGGGTCTACGGGCCGCTCGCCAACCGCGCGACGAGCGTGCTCGCCGAGGGTGCCCTCGACCATCCCTCGCCCGACCGGGCCTGGCGGATCGCCGAGCTGGACGGGGTCACCACGCTCTACACCACCCCGGCGATCATCCGCGCCTTCCGTGCCGCCGGCGAGGACCGCCCCGCGGCCCACGACCTCTCCAGCCTGCGCCTGCTCGGCAGCGTCGGCGAGCCCATCGAGCCCGAGGTCTGGCGCTGGTACCACGAGGCGGTGGGGGGCGGACGCTGCCCGATCGTCGACACGTGGTGGCAGGCCGAGACCGGGGGGATGATGCTCTCACCCCTGCCGGCGATCACCGAGGCCAAGCCGGGCAGCGCGATGCGGCCGCTGCCGGGAATCGAGGCCAGCGTCGTCGACGACGAGGGCGCGGCGGTCGAGCGCGGGCAGGCCGGCCATCTCACCGTCCCCCGGCCGTGGCCGGGGATGCTGCAGACGATCTGGGGCGACGACGAGCGCTACCGCCGCACGTACTGGTCGCGCTTCGGCGACGAGGTCTACGCCACCGGCGATCGTGCGCGGGTCGACGACGACGGCGACCTCTGGCTCCTCGGCCGTGACGACGAGGTCCTCAAGGTCGCCGGTCACCGTCTCTCGAGCGCCGAGCTCGAGGCGGCGATCGTCGACCACCGCGCGGTGGCCGAGGCTGCCGTCGCCGGCCGTGCCGATCCGCTCGTCGGGCACGCCATCGTGGCCTTCGTGCGGCTGAGGCCCGGCTACGACGCCGACCCGGCGAGGGTGGCACAGCTCCGCGAGCACGTCGCGGCGCGGTTCGGCGCCATCGCCCGGCCCGAGACGATCGTCGTCGTCGACGACCTGCCCAAGACCCGGGCGGGCACGATCATGCGGCGCCTCCTCGAGGACCTTGCCGAGGGCCGGGCGCCCGGTGACACCTCCGCGCTCGACGATCCCGACCTCGTGGCGCACCTCGTCGAGGCCACCGCCGAGGCCACCGGTCGGCGGTAGCGCCGCGACGACGCTCAGGCGAGCTCGGTGAGCCGGCCCACGACGACGTCGGCCTCCCCGTTGGAGGCGATGCGGAACGGGTCGACGAGCACGGTGCGGCAACCGGCGCGTCGCGCCGGGGCGATGTCGTTGCGGAGGTTGTCGCCGGCGCAGACGACCTGCTCGGGCGCGACGTCGAAGCGGGTGAGGACGCCCTCGAGCAGCGCCCGGAGCCCCTCGGGCTTGCCGGCGCCGAGGACGATCTCGTCGAACGCCTCGCTGAGCCCGAGGCGCTCGACGAGCGGGCGGGCGAGCGGCTCGGCGGTGTTGCTCGCGAGCACGCGGTGGCGGCATCCGCCGAAGGCCGCGAGCGCCTCGTCGATCGCCGCGGCGCCGGGCAGCGCCACCGCGGGGTCGTTCATGCGCTGGCGGGTGCGGATGAAGGCCCGCCGCAGGGCCTCGTCATCGACGCGGTGGTGCAGGGCGACGGCCCGGACGGTCTGCCAGGCGTCCCCGAGGTAGACCGCCTCGGGCGGCGGATTGTGCGCGTCGAGCAACGGTTCGCCGTCCCAGGTCGTCGCCAGCCCCTCGCCGTGGAGGGCCTCGGCCCATACCTCGTCGCGCTCGGGGTCGTAGAGGCTGCCGAGGCTGACGGGA
This sequence comes from Egibacter sp., assembly GCA_003553795.1. GTDB lineage: Bacteria > Actinomycetota > Nitriliruptoria > Euzebyales > Egibacteraceae > T1Sed10-49. The sequence goes on from PWFH01000171.1 coordinate 8,452, forward strand.
TGACGGCGGGCGAGGATGCGGCGCACCTCCTCGTCGATGCGGCCGCCGGCGGTCGGACCGACCTCCTCGGTGAGCAGCGCGAGGTAGACGGGCACGAAGGCCTCGTCGTCGTGGACGGTGCCGTCGAGGTCGAGGACGGCGACGTCGATGTCGGCGAACCAGTCTGGTGCGGGCATCGTCGCTCCTCGTCGTCGCGACGCGGCGCGGAGCCACGTCCATCTCCCGCGGCGTATCGTCTCGGCGATCATTCATCCACCCGGGTGCCTCGAGCGCAACTTCACAGAGAGTAATCGACTAATGGCTGTCAAGCATCACGCCTGTTCGTGCGGCTGTGCAGATGGCCGACGTCGCGGAGGTCGCGCGGGGGATCGACTCGCGGTGGCTCACCCGTCCTCCCGCGCGCGCCAGCCTGCGGGCGGCGCCGCGGCTGCCTACGATGCAACCCGGCGAACCTCGACAGGAGTGGGGCAGTGACGAAGGTCTTCAGCGGCGTGAAGCCGACCGGCAGGCCGCACATCGGCAACTACTTCGGCGCCTTCACGCGCTGGGCGTCGGAGCAGGACACCGGGCACCTCTACTGTGTCGTCGACCTCCACGCGATGACCGTCCCCTACGACCCCGAGGAGCTGCGCACCCGCACCCACGAGCTCGCGGCGTGGCTGCTCGCCACCGGCATCGACCCCGACCGCGCGACGCTGTTCGTCCAGTCCCACGTCCGTGAGCACGCCGAGGCCACGTGGATCCTCGACTGCGTGGCGACGATGGGCGAGCTCGGCCGCATGACCCAGTTCAAGGACAAGGGCGGCGGGCGCGACTCGGTGTCGGTCGGGCTCTTCAACTACCCGGTGCTCATGGCCGCCGACATCCTGCTCTACCACGCCGAGGAGGTCCCCGTCGGCGCCGATCAGCGCCAGCACGTCGAGCTCTCCCGCGACATCGCCCAACGCTTCAACCACCGCTTCGGGGAGACCTTCACCCTGCCGAAGGCGACGTTCCCGCCCGCCGGCGCGCGGATCATGGACCTCCAGCACCCCGACCGGAAGATGTCGAAGTCCGACGAGTCCCCGCAGGGCACGATCGACCTCGCCGACGACGCCGACGTCACGCGCAAGAAGATCATGCGCGCGGTGACCGACTCGGGCACCGAGGTCCGCTCAGGCGAGGACAAGCCCGGCGTCACCAACCTCCTCGAGCTGCTCTCGGCGGCGACGGGGCGGACCGTCGCCGAGCTCGAGGCCGAGCTCGCCGGCGCCCGCTACGGCGACTTCAAGAAGCAGGTCGCCGAGGCGGTCATCGAGCGCCTGCGCCCGGTGCGCGAGCGCTACGCCGAGCTCGCCGCCGACCCCCATGCCGTCGCCGACACCCTCGCCAAGGGCGCCGAGCGCGCCCGCCAGACCGCCGCGGCCACGATGGCCGACGTCCGGGCCAGGGTCGGCATCAGCGCGTGAACCTCGTCAGCGTCGAAGGGGTCGCGCACCGCTTCGCCGAGCGGGCCGTCCTCGACGGGGTGAGCTTCGGGATCGACGAGGGCGACCGCGTCGGGGTCATCGGGCTCAACGGCAGCGGCAAGTCCACGCTGCTGCGCGTCCTCGCCGGGGTGCTCGCGCCCGACGCGGGTCGGGTGGTGTGGGGCCGCAACGTGCGTGTCCACCTCCTGCCGCAGGACCCCGACCTGCCGGCGGAGGCCTCCCCCCTCGAGGCCGTCCTCGAGGCCGACACCGAGGAGCTCGCGCTGCTGCGCCGCTTCGAGGCCGCCCAGGCCGAGGTGCGCGCCGACCCCACCGACGCCGCCGCGCAGGAGCGCCTCGACGCCGCCGCCGAGGCGATGGACGCCGCCGGCGCCTGGAGCGTCGAGCGCCGCGCCCGCGCCGTCCTCGACCGCCTCGGCCTCGGTGGCGCCGCCGGGCCCTGCGGGGTGCTCTCGGGCGGGCAGCGCAAGCGCGTCGCGCTCGCCCGCGCGCTCGTGAGCCCCGCCGAGGTCCTCGTCCTCGACGAGCCGACGAACCACCTCGACGTCGAGGTCATCGAGTGGCTCGAGGACGAGCTCGCCGCCCGCAGCGGCGCCGTCGTCCTCGTCACCCACGACCGCTACCTCCTCGACCGGCTCGCCACCCGCGTGTTCGAGGTCGAGTCCGGGCGGCTGCACACCCACCACGGCTCCTACGCCGACTACCTCGAGGCACGCGCCGAGCGTGAGGCGCAGGCGGTCGCCGCCGAGCAGCGCCGCGCCAACCTCGCCCGCGCCGAGCTCGCATGGCTGCGCCGCGGACCGAAGGCCCGCGGGACGAAGGCCAAGCACCGCGTCGATGCCGCCCACGAGCTGCTGTCGCGCCGCGAGCACACCCCGCAGGCCACCCTCACCGTCGACCTGCCGGCGCGGCGCCTCGGCTCGAAGGTCGTCGTGCTCCACAACGCCGGCAAGGCCTACGACGGGCAGTGGGTGCTGCGCGGCGTCGAGGCGCGCCTCGACCCGCGGGCGCGCATCGGCCTCGTCGGCCCCAACGGCAGCGGCAAGACGACGCTGCTGCGGCTGCTCGCCGGCGACGTCGAGCCCGACGCCGGCAGCGTGCGCACCGGCGAGACCGTGCACGTCGGCTGGTACGGCCAGGACCCCACCCCGCTGCCGCCCGAGACGCGGCTGCTCGACGCCGTCAAGGAGGTCGTCCTCGAGACGAACACCGTCGAGGGCATCCGCTTGTCGGCCGCCGACCTCCTCGAGCGCTTCCTCTTCCCCTCCACGCAGCACTCCGCGCACCTCGGCGAGCTCTCCGGGGGCGAGCGCCGACGCCTCGAGCTGCTGCGGGTGCTCGCCGACGCCCCGAACCTCCTGCTGCTCGACGAGCCCACCAACGACCTCGACCTCGACACCCTCGCGGTCCTCGAGTCCTACCTCGACGGTTGGCCCGGCGCGCTCGTCGTCGCGAGCCATGACCGCTACTTCCTCGATCGCGTCTGCGACGACCTGCTCTCCCTCGAGCCCGACGGCACGGTGCGTCACCACCCGGGCGGCTGGCAGGCCTACCGCGAGCACCGGCGGCGCCAGCACGAGGCCGAGCGGGCCGCCCGGCGCGAGGCGCAGCGGGGCGCGGGGCGCGCGACGGAGCCGGCTGGCCGGTCCGACGACGAGGGCCTCGACGGGCGCGACGACCGCGGGGCGGATGCCGCCCGGAACGGAGCGGGCGGCGCCGAGAGCGGGGCGCAGGGCGGCGGGCGCCGGCGCAAGCGCGCCTACCACGAGGAGCGCGAGCTCGCCCGGCTCGGTGAGCGCATCCCCGAGCTCGAGGAGCGCAGGGTCGCCCTCGCCGCCGAGCTCGCCGAGGTCGGGGAGGACTACGAGGCCGCCACGCGCCTCGGCGAGGAGCTCGCCGAGGTCAACGCCGAACTCGACGCCGCGGAGTCCCGTTGGCTCGAGCTGTCGATGATCGGAGAGGACGCATGACCGCTGAGCCGCTGCGCAGGCCCCTCGTGTGGGTCGACCTCGAGATGTCCGGGCTCGACCCCGACCACGACGTCATCCTCGAAGCGGCGGTGCTCATCACCGACGGCTCCCTCGAGCGGGTCATCGAGGGCCCCGACCTCGTGCTCGCCGCGCCGGAGGAGGCCCTCGAGGGCATGGTCGACGTCGTCGCGGAGATGCACGCCACGAGCGGGCTCACCGAGGCGGTGCGGGCCTCGACGGTGCGCATGGACGACGCCGAGGAGCAGCTCCTCGCCTTCGTCGCCGAGCACGTCCCCGAGGCGCGGACCGCCCCGCTGGCGGGCAACTCCGTCCACGCCGACCGGGCGTTCCTGCGCCGGTACATGCCGGCGTTCGAGTCGCACCTGCACTACCGCAACGTCGACGTCTCCACGCTCAAGGAGCTCTGCAAGCGTTGGCGGCCCGACGTTCTCGAGTCGAGCGCGCCGAAGGCGGGCGGGCACCGGGCGATGGCCGACATCCGCGAGTCGCTCGAGGAGCTGCGGATCTACCGCGACGCCCTCTTCCTGCCCCCCGATGATGCCGCCGGCGCCACCGACGGGCCGCTGGGCGATACTGCGCGCGACGGCGGCGCCGAGCCCGCCGGGGAGGGGAGTCCGTCATGACCGTCACGCTGGCCGCCGCCGACCTCGACGGCGTCGTCGTCCCGCTGCTCACCCCGCTCGAGTTCGACGGCAGCGTCGACCTCGACGGTGTCGGCCCCCTCGTCGAGGCCGTCCTCGCCGGCGGGGTCGCGGGGATCGTCGCGCTCGGCACGACCGGGGAGTTCGCCGACCTCGACACCGAGGAGCGCGCCGCGGTCCTCGAGGCGACCGTCGCCGCGGTCGCGGGGCGGGTGCCGGTCATCGCCGGGGTCGGGGGGATCGGCACGACCGAGGCCTGCGCGCACGCCCGCCGCGCGGCCGCAGCCGGCGCCGACGGGGTGCTCGCGCTGCCGCCGCTCTACCTCAAGCTCGGCGAGGATCCGCTGCTGTCGCACTTCGCCGCGATCGCCGAGGCGGCGGACCTGCCGCTGCTGCTCTACGACTTCCCCGCGCTGTCGGGCACAGCGCTGTCGCCGCGGCTGCTCGCCCGCGCCGCGGCCGAGCTTCCCCTGGCGATCGGGGTCAAGCAGACCGGCGGGGACCTCGGCGTCGTCCACGCCACGCTCGCCGGCCTGCGTGGCGAGGAGGGCTTCGCCGTCGTCTCGGGCTCGGCGGGCATGCTCCTGCCGGCGCTGCTCGCCGGTGGCACCGGCGGGATCCTCGCCGTCGCCAACGTCGACCCGGCGCTGCCGGTGGCGCTGCACGCCGCCTTCCGGGCCGGCGACCTCCAGCGGGCCGCCGCCCTGCACCGCGAGGTGCTGCGGCTGTCGGCGGCGACCTCGATCGGCTCGCCCGGCACGCTCGGCCTCAAGGCCGTCGCGCGGGCGGCCGGCATGCCGGTCCGCGCGGTGGTGCGCACCCCGCCGGTCGATGCCGGCGAGGTCCTGCGCCGCGCGGAGGACCTCGCGAGCGCCGGCTGGAGGACCTGAGCGCCGACCGAGCGGCGGGGGACGGACCCCTCGGCGGCAGCGTGTCGCGACGCCCGACTGGCAGCGTGGCGCGACGCCCGACTGCTGGCAGCCGGTCGCGACGCCCGGCTGCGGTCGGTCTCAGACGTAGCCGCGCAGCGACGCCGCCTCGGCGACGCGCTCCACGGCGAGTGCGTAGGCCGCCGAGCGCAGATCACAGCCCTCGGCGTCAGCCTGCTCGGCGAGCGCACGGTAGGCCTGGCGCAGCCGCCGCTTGAGCTCGGCGCCGACGCGGTCGGCGTCCCAGTGGAACTGCTGGATGTTCTGCGTCCACTCGAAGTACGACACCGTGACGCCGCCGGCGTTGGCGAGCACGTCGGGGATCACCTCGACCCCGCGGTCGCGCAGGATGCGGTCGGCTACGGGCGTGACCGGGTGGTTCGCGCCCTCGACGACGAGGCTCGCGCGGACCTCCTCGGCGTTGGCCTTCGTGATCACCCCGCCGACCGCGGCGGGCACGAGCACGTCGACGTCGAGGGCGAGCAGCTCTTCGTTCGACATCCCCTCGGTGCCCTGCGCTCCGACGACCGACCCCGCCTCGGCGGCATGGCGGTCGACGGCGTCGAGGTCGAGTCCACCGCCGACGTGCACGCCGCCGTCGACATCGGAGACGGCGACGACCCGGTAGCCATAGTCGGCGGCGACGCGCGCCGCCCACCGGCCGACCTTGCCGTAGCCCTGCACCGCGACGGTGAGCGCCTCGCGGTCCCGGCCGGCCTCGCGCACCGCCTCGTCGAGGACGATGATCGCGCCGCGGCCGGTCGCGGCGTCGCGGCCGACCGACCCGCCGAGCGCGACGGGCTTGCCGGTGACGATCGCCGGGTCGTGGCCGTGCTGGCGCCCCCAGGCGTCCATCATCCACGCCATCGTCTGGGCGTCGGTGCCCATGTCGGGCGCCATGATGTCGCGGTGGGTGCCGAGCACCGAGGAGACCTGGTCCATGTAGCGGCGGGTGAGGCGCTCGCGCTCGTCGGCGCTGAGCCCGGCGACGTCGACCTGCACCCCACCTTTCGCCCCACCGAAGGGCAGGTCGACGACGGCGGTCTTCCAGGTCATGAGGCTTGCGAGCGCGCGGACCTCGTCGAGGTCGGCGGCGGGGTGGTAGCGCACGCCGCCCTTGTAGGGCCCGCGCGCGCCGTTGTGCTGCACCCGGTAGCCGTAGACGACCTCCCGCCGCCCGTCGTCGCGCTGCAGCGGCACCTGCACGCGGATCTCCCGGTACGTGCCCTCGAGCACCTCGCGGATCGCGTCGTCGACACCGACGACGTCGGCGGC
>PWFH01000108.1 GCA_003553795.1 Egibacter sp.
ACGAGCTCGCCGTGGGCGAAGTTGATGAGCCCGGTCGTGCCGAAGATCAGCGAGAGGCCGATCGCGGTCATCGCGATGAGCAGGCCGAACTTCACCCCGTTGAGGAGGCTCTGGGGAAGGCGTGAGAGCGCGGTGGCTCCGGGGCCGCGCTCCTCGCCGAGCGCGAAGCCAACCGACCGCTGCTGCTCGCTGCGCACGTCGACGTCGAGGCTCGCCCGGTCGGGGTCGCGTAGCCCGACGTCGGGTGGGAGGCTCTCCTCGACGAGCGTCGCGGTGTAGCTGCCCGGCCCGGGCAGCGGGACGAACCACTCCCCCTCTTCGTCGGTGACGCCGAGGCCGACCTCGACGCCGTCGTCGTCGACGACGAGCACCTCGACGCCCGCGATCGGCTCGCGGTCGGGGTCGTTGATGCGCCCCTGCAGCGCCTCGGCCCCATCGGCGTCCTGCGCGAGGGCGGGGGCGACCGAGAGCACGAGCAGCGCGAGGACGAGCGGCGCGACCATGACACGCCATCCAAGGCTCATTGCCCGCTCCCTGTCCCAGCGGCGCGACGTGCGCCGACGCGACGCCCGCGCCCATGCGGGGACGCGAGTCCCGACTGCACCGGTGCCACCGACCATGGCGTTCCGATCGCTCGCAGTGTAGTGGCCCCGCTCGCGTGTGCAGCGACCCGGCGCGCTCCTGGGCCCACCGCCGCCCAAACGGGGCGGTCCGAGGCTCACCCGGCCTCGCCGACGTAGCGCTCGACGACCTGCTCGGCGACGTCGCGCATCGTCGCGCGCCGCTGCATCGCCGTGCGCTGCAGCCAGCGGAAGGCGTCGGGCTCGGACATCCCCTCGTGCTCCTGCAGCAGCCCCTTGGCCCGCTCGACGACCTTGCGGGCCTCGAGGCGGCCGGTGAGGGTGCCGACCTCGTCCTCGAGCCCCCGGAGGTCCTCGAAGCGGCCCGAGGCGATCTCGATCGCCGGGAGGAGGTCGTGCTTCTGGAACGGCTTGACGAGGTAGGCCATCGCCCCGGCGGCGCGCGCGCGCTCGATGAGGTCGCGCTGGCTGAACGCCGTGAGGATGAGCACCGCCGAGAGGCGCTCGGAGGTGATCTGCTCGGCCGCCTGGATGCCGTCCATGACCGGCATCTTGATGTCGAGGATCGCGAGGTCGGGCCGCAGCTCGCGCGCGAGGCGCACCGCGGTGGCGCCGTCGCTGACCTCGGCGACGACGTCGAAGCCCTCCTCCTCGAGCATCTCCTTGAGGTCGAGGCGGATGAGGGCCTCGTCCTCGGCGATGAGCACGCGGATCGGCCCGCGCGAGGAGGTCTCCTGCGCGTCCTCGGTGACCTCGCTCACCGGCTCCTCCTTGCCCGCGTCGTCGGTCCTCGGCACCTCGCCCTCCCGATCCCTCAGCGCTGCTCGAGCATCCCCTCGAGGATGCGGTCCTGCTCGGCGAGGAGCGCGGCGAGCCGCTCGGCGGCCTCGTCGCGCTGCGCCCGGGTCCGGCGGGCGTCCTCCTCGGCGTCGGCGCGCTCACGATCGGCGAGCGGCGTCTGGGCGACGAGCGCCTTCGTGCGGGCCTCGTCGGCGAGCCCCTCGACGTAGGCGGCCTGCTCCTCCAGCACCCGCACCTGCTCCCGCAGGCGCCTGACCTCGTCACGCAGCGCGTGCAGGCGGCGCTCCGGGCTGCCCAGGCGCATGCCGGCTCCTCCTCGCTCGCTCCGCTGTCCCAGCCGTCGGCGAGCCACGCCTCGGCGCCGGGCCGCGGAGTCTACGCGACCCGCGATCGACCCTCAGCACGCGTCGACCGTGCCGGGAGAGGGGCTCGAACCCTCACGTCCAGAGGACACCGTGGTTTGAGCACGGCCTGTCTACCCGTTCCAGCATCCCGGCGACGTGCGCGCATTGTGACAGGTCGGCGCACCTCCCCGCAGCCTCGTGCCCGGCGGAGCCGGCTCCGCAGACCGGTGGCCGGCGCCGCCCCACGACCGCGGCACCCGGGGTCGGGCCGGCAGCCGCTAGCCTTGGCGCGCACCGCGTCCCCGCCGCCGGCCCGCCGGACCGGCCACGAGGAGCCCCGTGACCGCACCGCGCACCGACGCCACGGCCGGCCTCGCCCGGGTCGGCCGCCGCGTGCTCGTGCTCGCGGCGTCGACCCACGTCGCCGCGCTCGCCTTCTCGACCCCCTACCTCGTGGCCTGGACGGCGGGACTCGACCGCCCCGGTCGCGTCGGGCTCGTCCTCGCCCACGGCGCGACGCTGCTCGCCGCGGGGATGTGGTCGAGCCTCGCCGACGCCGAGCGCGGGCGCGACCCGCGGCTCGGGCTCGCCCGTGACCCGCGCTGGAGCGACCTCGAACTCGCCCGCAGGGCCCTCGGACCGGTCCTCATCGTCGCGGCGCTCGGCAGCCTCGTCGCCCTGCGCCTGCACCCCGCCGTCGGGCTCGGCGCGCTCGCGCTCCTCGCGGTCGCCCGGCTCTGGACGCGCGCGCCGCTGGGCACCCGCCTCGTCCTCGGCCCCGAGCTCGTCGCGCCGGTGCTCGTCGTCCTCGTGCCGGCTGCGGGCCTGGGATGGCTCGCCGGCGCCGAGCTCCCCCCGCTGTCGGCGCTGTCGGCGGCGGCGTCCCTCGCCGCGCTCGTCCTCGCGCTCCACCTGCGCGACCGCGACCGCGACCTCGCCGACGGCGCGCCGACGCTGGCGACGCGCCAGCCCCGCCGCGCCGCCCAGGCCCTCGGGGCCTGCGGCGCGATCGGCGGGCTGAGCGGCATCGCGACGCTCGTGCTCCCGCTCGGGGCCGCCACGGTCACCGCGCTCGTCGGCGGCCTCGGCGTCATCGCCGCCCTGCCACTCTCCCGCGGCCGGGTCCCCGCGCTCGCCGCGGCCCACGCCCTGCTCGCGCTGTCCTGGCTCGCCCGCTGAGGCCAGCCCCCGCCAGCCGCGGCCCTCAGCCGACGTCGAGGCGCTCGACGACGCCCGCGTCGGCCCGCACCCGCACCCGGTCGCCGTCGGCGATCGCCGCGGTCGCCCCGTCGACGGCGGTGATCGCCGGCAGCCCGAGCTCGCGCAGGACGATCGAGCCGTGGGAGAGGTCGCCCCCGGTCTCGACGACGACGGCGGCGCAGTGCGCGAAGGTCGGCACCCACCCGGCGTCGACGCTCGGGGCCACGAGGACGACGGCCACGCCGTCGGCCCGCGCCGGCGCGGCGGTCGCGGGCTCGTCGCGGCGCCAAGCCACGCCCTCGACGTCGCCGCGGGTGAGGGGGCGCCCGTGCAGGCGCGCGCCGGCCGGCCGGGGGGCGTGCGCGGCGCGGAAGCGCTCCGGATCGTCGCTGCGGCGGAAGACCTCCGGGAAGCGGTAGCCGGCGAGGCGCTCCCGCTCG
>PWFH01000146.1 GCA_003553795.1 Egibacter sp.
GCCGACAACCGCGACCTCGCGGAGTCCTCCGGCATCGACGTCAAGCGCATCATCCTCGTCGTCTGGATCCTCGGCGGGGCCCTCGCGGCCCTCGGCGGCGTGCTCCTCGGCATCGTCGAGAACGTCAACTACATGATGGGCTTCCGGCTGCTCCTGCTCATGTTCGCCGGGGTCATCCTCGGTGGGCTCGGCACGGCGTTCGGCGCCGCGGTCGGCAGCCTCGTCGTCGGCATCGTCACCGAGGTGTCGACGATCTGGCTGACCTCGGAGCTCAAGGACGTCTGGGCGCTGCTCGTGCTCATCCTCGTCCTGCTCTTCCGACCGCAGGGCATCCTCGGGATCAAGGAGCGGATCGGCTGATGAACCCCCGAGCAGGAGGCTGACGGTGGATCCCGCTGCGATCCTCGCCAACGCGCTGCGCGCGGCGCTCGGCCCGAGCGCCGCGGCCTACGCGCTGCTCGCCATCGGGCTGAACTTCCACTTCGGCTACACCGGGCTGCTGAACTTCGGCCAGGTGGGCTTCATGCTCCTCGGCGCCTACGGCGTCGCGATCACCGTCACGGTGTTCGGCGGCAGCCTCTGGCTCGGGCTGCTCGTGAGCCTGCTCCTCGCGGTCGCGCTCGCGCTGCTGCTCGGCGCCCCGACGCTGCGGCTGCGCGCCGACTACCTCGCGATCACGACGATCGCCGCCGCGGAGATCCTGCGCTTCACCTTCCGCGCGAGCCCGTCGCGCGACCTCACCGGCGGGGTCTTCGGGCTCTCGGGCTTCGCCGCGGAGTTCAACGCCCTGAACCCCTACACGAGCGGGATCCAGATCGGGTTCCTCGCCTACAACGAGCGCCAGCTCTGGGTGCTCACCGTCGGCTGGACGCTCGTCGCCCTCGCGGTCCTGCTGACCTACCTGCTCGCCCGCAGCCCGTGGGGCCGTGCCCTCAAGGCCATCCGCGAGGACGAGGACGCCGCGCGCAGCCTCGGCAAGAACGTCTTCGGCTACAAGATGCAGAGCCTCGTGCTCGGGGGCGTCATCGGGGCGCTCGGCGGGGTGGTCTTCGCGCTCAACCTCCAGAGCGTCCACCCCGACACGTTCCTGCCGCTGCTGACGTTCTACTTCTACACGATCCTCATCCTCGGCGGCGCCGCGACGGTGCTCGGGCCGGTGGCCGGCTCGATCGTCTTCTGGTTCCTCATGGCGGGCATGGACGCGACCCTGCGCCAGGCCGGGGCCGCCGGCTACATGCCGGACTGGTTCGGCGCCGACGCCCTCGGAGCGGTGCGCTTCCTCGTGGTCGGCATCGGGCTCATGCTGCTCATGATCTTCCGACCACAAGGCATGTTCGGCGATCGACGGGAGTTGGCGCTCAATGTCCGCTGAACCCAGCGCGGTCGCGCGCTCGCTCGCCGACGTCGCACCCGAGCCGGGCGTGAGCAAGCCCGACCCGATCCTCGTCGCCGCCGAGGTCACGAAGACCTTCGGCGGGCTGCGGGCCGTCGACGTCGACGCGCTCGAGGTCCAGCGCGGGGCCATCACCGGGCTCATCGGGCCCAACGGCGCGGGCAAGACGACGTTCTTCAACGTCCTCACCGGCTTCGACCGCCCCGACACCGGTCGCTGGACCTTCGACGGCAAGCCGATGTCGGGGATGCCCGCGCATCGGGTCGCCCGCTCGGGGATGGTGCGGACGTTCCAGCTCACCAAGGCGCTCGGGCGCATGACCGTCCTCGACAACATGAAGCTCGCCGCGGTCGGTCAGCGCGGCGAGCACTTCCTGCCGGCGCTCCTGCCGCCGCTGTGGAGGGCCCAGGAGACCGCCATCGAGGCCCGCGCCGAGGGGCTGCTCGAGTACTTCAACATGATCCACATGCGCGACGAGTTCGCCGCGACGCTCTCGGGAGGGCAGCGCAAGCTCCTCGAGATGGCGCGCGCGCTCATGGTCGAGCCGACGATGGTCATGCTCGACGAGCCGATGGCCGGGGTGAACCCCGCGCTCACGCAGTCGCTGCTCGGTCACGTCACCGGCCTGCGCGACGAGGGCATGACCGTGCTCTTCGTCGAGCACGACATGGACGTCGTCATGGGCATCAGCGACTGGGTGGTCTGCATGGCCCAGGGGCAGATCATCGCCGAGGGCACGCCCGAGGCGATCGCCCGCAACCCCGAGGTCATCGACGCCTACCTCGGGCGCAGCCGCCACCGCGAGGGGGAGGAGCAGTCGTGAGCGAGGCGAGCCCGCCGCCGGTCGATGGCCCCGCGGCCGACGGGCCGCTGCTCGTCGCCGACGACCTCATCGCCGGCTACGTCCCCGGCGTCGACATCCTCACGGGCTGCTCGCTCACCCTCGAGCACGGCCAGCTCGTCGGCATCATCGGCCCCAACGGCGCCGGCAAGTCGACGCTCATCAAGGCGCTCTTCGGCCTCGTCGACATCCGCTCGGGCGAGGTGCGCCTGCGGGACGAGCCGATCACCGACCTGCCCGCCCACGCGCTCGTGAGCCGCGGCATCGGCTACGTGCCGCAGGTCGCGAACGTCTTCCCGAGCCTCACCGTCTCGGAGAACCTCGAGATGGGCCTCTTCCTGCGGTCGAAGGAGTGGGCGCAGCGCTTCGCGTTCGTCGCGGGGCTCTTCCCGCTGCTCGCCGACCGCCGCGCGCAGCGCGCTGGCTCGCTGTCGGGCGGGGAGCGGCAGATGGTCGCGATGGGCCGCGCGCTCATGATGGAGCCGAGCGTGCTCTTCCTCGACGAGCCCTCCGCCGGCCTGAGCCCCGCGAACCAGGACGAGGTCTTCGACCGCATCCGCGAGATCAACACCGAGGCCGGCATCTCGATCGTCATGGTCGAGCAGAACGCCCGGCGCTGCCTCGAGATCGCCGACCGCGGTTACGTCCTCGACCAGGGGGCCAACGCCTACGAGGGCACCGGCCACGAGCTGCTCGAGGACCCGAAGGTCATCGAGCTCTACCTCGGCACCCTCGCGCGCCAGGACGGCTGAGCGGCCGGGTCCGCCCGCGAGGGGCCCCGGGCTTCCACGGCTTCCACCGCCCCGGGTTGCCACGGCCGCGGGCTTCCACGGCCGCGGGCCTCCCGACCCGAGCGGAGGGCCCGGGCGGATGCCCGGGCCCTCCGTGGTGGTGCAGGTGCGGTCGTGGCCTACTCGAGGCGGGCCTCGACGGTGTCCTCCTGGACGGGCTCGCCCTCGGCGTCGAACTCGAAGATCTCGTAGGTCGCCGAGGTCACGTTGTACTGCTCGTTCCACTCGATCGGGCCGGAGACGCCCTGGTAGTCGATGTCCTCGCCGTCGGCGAGCAGGCCGGCGCACTCCTCGAAGGAGCTGCACTCCGTGCCGTCCTGGGTGATGTCGCGCAGC